>NZ_CP039904.1:1637500-1937500 GCF_005221385.1 Agrobacterium tumefaciens
TCACCCGGCCGACGACCCGCAGATAGCCTTCGGGCGTGCGCTGCACGACATCGCCGGAATAATAGAAGCCATCCTTGTCGAAGACACGGGCACTGTGTTCGGGCGCGCGATAATAGCCCCGGAACGTATAGGGGCCACGGGTCGCCAGCATGCCGGCCTCGCCCTCGGGCACATCATTGCCATCCTCATCGACGATGCGGATTTCGTCGTCCGGGCTGATTGGCCTCCCTTGCGTGGTAAACACGATATGGTCGGGGTCACCGAAGCGGGTGTAGTTCACCAGACCTTCCGCCATGCCGAAGACCTGTTGCAGCGCGCAACCGAGCACTTCCGGCACCTGGCGGGCAAGAGCTTCGGCGAAGCTTGCGCCGCCAACCTGGAGGAGCTTGAGGGATTTCAGCCTTTGGCGATGTGCGGGGGCTGCCTGCAACCACAACGCCACGGCCGGCGGTACCAGCGGCACCATGTCGATGCCGTGTTTTTCGATGAGATCGAAGCAGGCGAGCGGCTCCGGATTGGCGGCCATGACCACAGTGCCGCCGGCGTGAAAGACACCGAGCGCACCGGGTGAACTCATCGGGTAATTATGCGCCACCGGAATGGCGCAAAGAAAACGGGTCTGCGGCGAGAGTTCGCAAATCTCCGCGCTGGCCCGTGCGCTGTAATCATAGTCGTTATGCGTCCGGGGGATCAATTTTGGCGTTCCGGTGCTGCCGCCGGAGAGCTGGAACAGAGCCACCTCGTCCGCCGCCGAAGGGGCGTAGGCGGGCGGATTTTCCGCAGGCGCGGCAAGCATCCGTTCAAGGCTGCGCTGCGGTTCCGTCGCGCCCAGCAACAGGGTCAGGGAAAGCTGTGGAGAGGAAGCCTTAAGCCCGTCCAGGAACGCGTCATTGGCAAAAAGCTCATGGCTGCGAGAGGCAATCACCAGTTTTGGCGCGATCTGTTCTGCATAGGAGGTCATTTCCAGCCGACGGTGGCTGAAGAGCGCGTTGACGGGTGCAACGCCGATTTTGATCAATGCAAAAAAGACGAGATAAAACTCGGCGATATTAGGCAATTGCACCAGCGCGGTATCGCCCTTGCCGATGCCTGCGGCCGCAAGATGGCCTGCGAGATTGGAGGATTGCCGGTCGAGTTCGGCATAGGTGAAGCGGCGATCACCGCAGATCAGCGCCGTTGCATCCGGCCGGTGTTGCACCTGTTCGGCGAGGATGCGGCTCAATGGCCTGTCGATCCAATAGCCGCGCTCGCGGTATCGGCGCGCCAGATCGTCGGGCCAGCGTGAAAATTCGATTGTCATGGTTTGTCCCCGGGAAAGTTCGGTCGTGCTCAGGCGGAGAGACCGCAGGCATTCAGCATGGTTTTGAGCTTGGTCTGCACCTCGGCCCATTCGGATTCGGGTTCCGAGGCCTCCACGATGCCGGCGCCGGCGAAAAGCCGCACGGTCTGGCGCTGCACGGTGCCGCAGCGGATTGTCACTACCCATTCGCCGTTACCTTGGGCATCCGTCCAGCCCACCATGCCGGTGAACAGGCCACGCTCGAAGGGTTCGACGAAACGGATGAGGCGATGGGCGCGCTCGGTCGGGAAACCGCAAACGGCCGGTGTCGGGTGCAGCAGGCACGCCAGTTGCAGCGCGTTGGTCTCGGGATCGGCGAGGCGGCCTTCGATGCGCGTCGAAAGATGCCAGAGCGCGGCCGTATTGATGAGGGAGGGTTTTTCCGGAACGTCGAGTTCCGCGCAGCATGGCGAAAGCAGCGAGCGGATATCCTCGATCACCAGGCTATGCTCATAATGGTCTTTTTCCGATGCCGAAAGCCGGTCCGCATTGGCCTTGTCCGCCACCGGGTCGGTCATGCGTTTTGCCGATCCGGCCAAGGGGTTCGAGATGATCTTCTCACCCTGCTTGCGGATAAGCAGTTCCGGGCTGACGCCGATCAGGTCGCCGCCATCCGGAAGCGGAATACGGAACTGGTAACCCTCGCGATTCTGCTTGGCGAGGCTGGCCAGCAATCTCTCGACATTGACCTCGGAGGCGAAGGTCAGTTCACGCATGACGGAAAGCACCGCCTTGCGCACTTCGGAATGGCGGAAATTGAGAATGGCATGCTCGACGGCATGTTTGAAACCAGCCTCGTCCGGCAGGCTGTTCTGGCCGACAAGCGCCGGCATGGCCGAATCAGTGGCAACCGGAACCGCGTCGCGCGGACTCCACTCATAGTTGTTGGGGATGTAAAGGCATGATGGTTCGCTGACATCGAAGGGGATTGCGCCGATGGCGATCGGATTGTCCTGTCCGGCCCGGCGTGCCCGTTCAAAAGCGCCTTTAATCGCCTGCTGCAAAGGGCTTTCCATGTCTTCGCCACCGCGGGCTGGAAGGGTTATCCTTTCGCGAATCCCTTCGGCCCGCAATTGCCCCGTGCCGGAGGTGAATAAAAATTCTCTATTAAAATCAGTAATTTCGTCGGATTCGACGTCATTCGTCCTGAGTGCTCCCGTTTTCATGGGATGCCTCCTGTTCGAGTGGTTGACGATGGCATATACTTGATTATGATAATCATGTTTTGTCAATCGGTGCAAACTCACATGCTAAATTTAACCCCGATGCAGGTGGCCTATTGGGTCGGACGCGAGGCGGATGGGATACTCGGAAAAGTTACGCCCCATCTTTATCTTGAGTTCGAGGGGCGGGCGTTTGACGTGGAAAGACTGGCTGTTGCGGTCGAAAGGCTTTGCCGGCGTCACCCCACGCTGAGCCTCAGGATCGATGCGGAAGGGCGTCAATCCGTCGATCCTGCCGGCAGGCCGCTCCGCCTTGATGTAGAGGATCTGACCGCGCTCGATTCGGAGGCGCTTGTGCACCGGCTCGAGGCAAAACGGCGGGATTGGAGCCATCGACAAACCGATCTGCGCAATGACTCACCCGCCGCGATCTCGCTCAGCCTGTTACCGCAGGGACGCAGCCGGCTGCATGTGGACACCGACATGCTGGCGATCGATCCGGCCAGCGTCCGGATCGTGATGGAGGACCTTGCCCGGCTTTACGAAGAGGGTGAAGGAAAAGACGAAGCCACGCTATCGGGAGAGGTGACGCCATCCTTTTTCGACTGGGCGAAGCAGCTTGCCTCCGATCCGCACCAGAGGACCCTGCGTGAAAGGGACCGGTCGTGGTGGCGGCAACATATTGCGGATATTCCTGATGCGCCGCCGCTGCCATTTTTTCCCAATGACGCTACGCGTGTCGTTCACACGGATCGCTTTGCCACCATGCTTTCAGCGGCCGAACGAGGCAGTCTGGAACAGGCGGCGCGGCGTTGCTCGGTGACGACATCGGCCCTGTTGCTCGGTATTTTCGCCGTGGCGCTGTCGCAGGCGACACAGGCACAAAAGTTCAGGCTCTCCGTCCCGGCTTTCTGGCGCACGCCGCTGGTGGAAGGGGTCGATGGCATCGTCGGCGAATTTTCCAATGTGCTGGTGCTCGGCATCGATATCAGGCCGGATGAAAGCCTCGAAGCGCTGCTCCGACGGCTGTTCAACGGGATGAACGACCGTCTTGCCCATCAATCCTATCCGGGCGTCAGCGTCATGCGTGACCTATCCCGTCTGCGCGGTAGTTTGCAGAACTCGCCAGTCGTCTTTACCGCCGGTGTCGATCTGGCGGGAGGAGAGCTGTTTTCGGAGAAGGTTGGGCGGGTATTCGGTCAGATGGTCCACACCGTCTCGCAGGGGCCGGGGGTCGCACTGGATGCGCAGGTCGCGGCGCTCGATGGCGGATTGCTGATCAACTGGGATGTGCGGCTGGACGCCTTGCCGGAACGCTGGTTGCGCGCCCTGTTCGAAACCTACACTGCCTTTCTTCGCCAACTGGCTGCCAGCCCCGATCTCGTTTACGCGAATGCGCAGCGATTCGGCGCACAGGTGCCGAGAGCCACAGCCGAGACAAAAGGAAAACTGATGGAACGTCCGCTTTCGCCCCTGCAACAGGCCTATCTTCTTGGTCGTGGCACCCATCTGCCGCTCAGCGGCGTGGCAATGCAGGAGTTTCGCGAATATCGCGGCAGCATCAACCCGGCCCTGCTTCAGTCACGTCTCGCCGCAATGGTGGAGCGACATGAGAGCCTGCGCACCCGCATCGACGAGCGGCGTCTGGTGCAGGTCGTCAGCGACGAGCCGAATATCAACCTTGATATTGTTGATCTTTCCGCCCTGTCTCCTGCCGATGCGGAAGCGCGGATGAACGCCGTGCGCCGTGATTTTTCCCATGCGCATTTCGATCTTGCCGCCTCTCCCTGGCAGGTCACGATCTTCCGCCTGCCGGTGGGTGAGGCAACGGCTGACCGTGTCGCGGCCTTCCTGCGTTTTGATGCGCTCATCCTCGACGGGCGGGCCATCGCCAGCCTGGCGGCGGAACTTTTCGACGGCGTTCTGCCCTTGGAGACCGCTGGTGCTGTAGCCACGCCGCACGCGGATATCGCGGCGGCTCGCGCCGAGGACGCCGCCTATTGGGCTGACAAGCTAAAAGATGCCGAGGTGCCCTCGCAACTGCCATGGAAGGCAGCGCTCGAAACCATTTCCGTTTCGCGCTACAGCCGCCAAAGCCTGACTGTGGAAAAGCAGCGCTTCGCCGCCTTTTCACGCATTGGCGCAAAGGAGCGGCTGTTCAAGAACTCGGCACTGACAGCGGTGATCCTCGATGTGCTGTCGCTCTGGCTGAACGAGGGCGCGCTTGTTGTCGGCATTCCCGTTGCGCCGCAGGTGGAAGGAGCTTTTGCCAATCGCTCAAGCTTCATCGCGGTCAAATGGGATGGAGCCAAGGGCAATTTTGCCGAGCGGGCGGCAGGCCTGCAGACGGATGTGCTGGAAGGGCTGAACCACCTTGCTTTTTCCGGCATCGATCTCAATCGTGTGCTTCTCAACGCCAATGCGGGCGGGCTCGCCTTGCCAGTGGTCATCACCAACGGCCTGAGCTGGCCGACGCTGTCGCCCGAATCGACCATGCGCTGGACGGACGGTCTCACACAGACGCCGCAGGTGGCACTGGATTTCCGCTTTTCACAAAATCCGCAGGGTGATCTCGTCCTCGATATCGACTATGCCGAAGAGGCGATCGATGCCGCGATGGTCGGGAATATTCTCGCCGCCATCGAGCGCACGATTGCCGCGATCACGGACAACGGCGCTTACTCTTTCAATGCGCGAGATATTGTCGACCTGTCCCATTATCGGCTGAATAGCGACGAGCGGAGCTTCGTCTGCCCGTCTTTTCTGGAACGGATCGCCGCGCATCTTTTCGAGAGTGATCCTTCGCGCACCGCGCTCGTCAGCGGCAAAAGGCGTATCTCTTACGGTGAACTCGGTGAGATGGTGGCTGGGGCAATGGCAGGCCTCAAGGCCCGAAATATCGGCCGAGGAGATGTCGTGGCGGTGTGCCTGCCACGCAGCCCTGAACATACGGCCATCACACTCGCCGCAGCACTGACAGGCGCCATCTGGGTGCCTGTTGATGCCGGCTCGCCGGAAGACCGTCTGCACTATCTGCTGACAAATTGCCGCCCGGCCATCATCGTCGCCCGCAATGTTCCGCAGGGCTTTGAAGCTGTCGATCCCGCGGTGCTGTTCGCCACGCCCGCACCGGTGGGAACGCCCGTTGCTACGGCGGAGATGGCGGCGCTGTCCCACAGCGAAGAGCCGGCTTATTATCTCTACACGTCAGGCACCACCGGCAAGCCGAAATGCGTCGTGCTTTCCAACCGCGCCACTGCCAATGTCATTGGCAGCACGCTTGCGGAATGGGCGGTGACGGAAAAAGACGTGTTCATTTCGGTCACGCCGCTGCACCACGACATGTCGGTCTTCGATGTTTTCGGCGCGCTGGCTGCGGGTGCGACGCTGGTCCTGCCGGAACCGGGCGAGGAAAAGGATGCGGTCCGCTGGAACGAGCTGGTGGCCGAACACGGTGTGACGCTCTGGTGCTCGGTGCCGGCCATCCTCGAAATGCTTCTGTCGTGCCGCCGTGGCGACCAGCTTGCTTCGCTCCGGCTCGTGGCGCAGGGCGGCGATTACATCAAACCCATGATCATCGAAGAACTGCGCCGGCTGAAGCCCGATCTGCGGCTGATATCGCTCGGCGGCCCAACCGAAACGACGATATGGAGCATCTGGCACGAGATCGTTGCGGAGGATGTCTCGGCCATCCCCTATGGCCATCCCCTGCCGGCCAATCGTTATTTTATCCTCAATGATCGGGGCCAGCATTGCCCTCCCGGTGTCGTTGGCCGCATCCATACGGTGGGCGTGAATGTGGCGATCGGTTATCTGGAGGACGGGGCCATCACCCAGACGGATTTCGCCACGGTGGATGATCCGGAAGGCAAGCCGGTACGTGCCTTCCGCACCGGAGATCGCGGCCGTTATCGGCCGGATGGCAAGATCATGTTTGCGAGCCGGGTCAATGGTTACGTCAAGGTGCGCGGCGTGCGCGTCTCGCTGCCGGATGTGGAAAACGAACTCATCCGTCATCCTGCCATCCAGCGGGTGCTGGTGGTGGATTACGGCGTCGAACAAAAAGGCGAGGCGGCCATCGGCGTGCTCTATGTTACAGCACCCGGCCTTGAACTCCCCTCCACTGAATTGCGCAATTTCGCCCGCAGCCATCTGCCGGAATCGCATGTACCCGGCCGGTTTCTCAAGGTTGACGATCTACCGCTTTCAGCCAATGGCAAGCCGGATCGCCGCCGCGCCCGCGAATTGCTGATGGGAGCCGCTGTTGGCGCGGAACCGGCGAAAGTCGCCGTCCCTGCCGTCAATCAGGACGACCGCCGGGTGCTGGATATCTATCTCGGTGTGCTGGGCAAAAAGCCGGGGAATGTGGATGCGAGCAGCGACCTGCTCGCACTCGGCCTCCTGCCATCGCATCTGAAAACCGTTTCAGCGGAAATCCACACCGTTTTCGGTGTGGAACTGACGCCACAACAGCTCCTGCGGTGCCGCAATGCCAGGCAGGTGCTTTCGCTTTTGGCTGCGGAAGCGGCCTGAACCCAGGCATTTCGGGCAGCATCCGACAACAGGAATAGTTCAAGGAAAAACAGATGGCGCATATCGATCCTGCCGGCGGCTGGCTTCCGCTGACCCAGCCGCAACTCGACTTCTGGGAGGAGTTCTCCTTCCATCCCGACGAGCCGGTTTCCACGGTCGCCCATTACATCGATCTTTCCGGTGCGGTGAATGAAAGCGCGCTCCTTCAGGCGATCGCCCGCACGGTGCGCGAATCCGAGGTTCTGTCGATCCGTTTTCGTATCGGTGAGGATGGCGAGACGCCGCAGCAATGCTGCGATGCCGGCCATGCCCCGGTGGTTGAGCTTGTCGATCTCCGCACCGATCCGGCGCCCTTTGAAGAGGCGCTGCGACGCATGAACGTCGATGTGGAGGCGAAGCTGGACCTCAGAACCGACAGGCTTTCCGCGCAGCTTCTCTTCCGCATCTCCGATGATCGTTACCTCTGGTATATTCGCGCCCATCACATCGTCGTTGATGGCTATGGGCTGACGCTGGTGGAGCAGCGCTGCGGCCAGCTTTACGGATATTATTGCGGCAAGGGCGAAGCGGGACCGGATTTCCACCCCTTCGCCAGTTTCCTCGCCGAAGAAGATGCCTACAGGCAGAGCCGCCGTTTCGAGAAGGATCGTGATTTCTGGGAGGCCTATCTCGTCGCATCCGCCGATCTGCCCGTGCTGGACAAGGATTGCGAGGATTATGGCGGCGGCGGCCTGCATGCCGATGCGGCCTTGCCGCAGGGTTTCAGCACGAGGCTACAGCAGATAGCCGGCCGTCTGGAAATCGGCTGGCCTGACCTTCTGGTGCTGCTGTCCGGCCTTTATCTGCACCGGGTTTTACCCCGTCCGGACCGTGACGTGCTGACCTTGTGGTTGCCTTTCATGAGCCGTTGGGGCAGCGTCGGTGCGCATATGCCGGCCATGCTCGTCAATATTTTGCCCTTCCATCTCACGATCGAACCGCAGGAAACCGTGAGCGCATTTCTGGCACGCAACGCCGCCAATCTGCGCAGGCAACGCCTGCATGGCCGTTACCGCATCGAGCAGATTGCCGCCGACCGGGAAATATCGAAGGGCCGGCGCTTCTTCTTTTCGCCGCTCATCAATGTGTTGCCCTTCAGCGCGCCGGTCTTTGCCGGGCTCGGTGTCTCGCGGCATATTCTCGCCAATGGTCCGGGAGACGGCTTCAATCTCACCTTCCGCGGCGAGGATGACGGCAGCGATCTGAACCTGCATATCGATGCGGATTCTGCACTGACGGAGGCCGAGGATTTCGCCCGCTACCGGGAGGAGTTGCCAGTGTTCCTCGATGCCATGCTGCAGGGAGAGGCGCTGACGCTTGCAGCGGAAGAGGCGTCCTCGAGCGTCCGTCTGGCGGTTTGAGGGGAAGGCCGACAACGCTTTCCCTATACTCCACGTTATCCTCGGCCCTGTGCCGAGGATCTAATCACGTCCAATAAAATCGAGGCGTTGCAGATGCTCGGGACAGGCCCGAGCATGACGGAAACGGGCTTTCAGGACTTCGTCTACGAACTGAACCCGGCTCTGCGCCGCAAAGCCGGGTTTTCCTCGCACAAATCCAGCTCAGGCGAGCGTCGTCAACACCCTGTTCGAAGCGCCGGCTTCGGCAAAGCGGCTGAAGACGCCGCTGGTGGTGTTGCGCAGCCGCTCGACATCTTCAGGGCCGTAGCGGTCCGAACGGTAGCTCATCAGCACGCGAATTGAGCGCTCGCCGCCGATCATTTCTTCCATCACCTCGAATTGCAGCCCCAGCATGGATTCGTGCTTGTCGGGGTCGATCTGGCGGAACTCCACCGGCTTGCCTTCCGGTCCGGCAAGCGTGCCGTTCAGCTTGTTCCTGGCGTGGATCTGGATGAAGACCTCGAACAGATGGTCGCGGCCCGGCGTCATACCAAGCGCCTCCTCGACGAGATCGATCGGGATTTCGCTATGTTCCAGCGAGCCGTTGATGGTGTTCTTCACCGAAGAAATCAGGTCGCCAATGGTCATGGTCTCGTCGAAACGCATGCGATGGGCGACGACCGTGGTGAAATAACCGATCGTATCGAAATAACCGCTATCGGTGCGGCCCGAAGCCGAGGTGCCGACCACGAGATCGCTCAATCCGCCAAGATGACGCAGCGATGCGGCTATGGCGGCGTAAACCACGTTGAACAGCGAGGCGCTGTTCTGCTTGGCAACGGCGTAAAGTCCGTCGCTGACGTGTTTTTCCAGCTTGAATTCGACCCAGCCGCCCGCCGGTGCTTCGTCCTGCGGTGCCTCGTGCAGCGTGCCAGCCTGTCCGTTGAGGGTAAGGCCTTTCGGCGCATCCCGCAGCATATCGGTCCAATAGGCAAGGTGGTCGGCATTGACGCCTGAGGCCACCTGTTTTCTGGCGAATTCATGGAAGGGTGCAGGTTTGGTTGCAAAGATCGGGGCCTTGCCCGCCGCTCTTGCCCGGTAGGCTTCTGTCAGTTCGTCCATCATCAGGTTCACTGACCATTCGTCCAGCACGATGTGATGGAAGAGGAAGGACAGCACCTGCCTGCCGGTCTGCGCATCACGCAGGAAACGCAGCCGCATCGGCAGTTCACGCTCAAGATCGAACCGCCAGCCGGCTTCCGCATGCCGGTCCACACCTTCGCTTTCTTCACTGGTCCAGAACCATTTGTAACCGGGCAGGTCATGCATCGGCACGATCTTCTGAAGAACCGTGTCGTTTTCGACGTAGAAATGGGTGCGCAGGCCGGGATGGCGCTCGATGATGTCGAGGAAGGCGCATTCGAAAGCGTTTTCATCGACGGGACCAAGGAAATCGAGCGCGAAGGGGATATTGAATATGTCGCCGAAACCGAAGGCGGCATAGGCCTTCCAGAGCGACATCTGCGCCAGAGAAAGCGGCGCGGTCAACGAGCCGGTTTCCGTTGCTTGCGCATGTGCGGGCGCTGCAGTTTCGAGGCGGGTCGCCTGTGTAGCGAGCGCGGCT
Source organism: Agrobacterium tumefaciens (assembly GCF_005221385.1). Lineage (NCBI taxonomy): Bacteria > Pseudomonadati > Pseudomonadota > Alphaproteobacteria > Hyphomicrobiales > Rhizobiaceae > Agrobacterium > Agrobacterium tumefaciens. The sequence goes on from NZ_CP039904.1 coordinate 1,647,539, forward strand.
GCGGTTGGATAGCTGAAAAGGTCGTTGAAACGCAGCTCTATGCCGTGATTGCTGAGCAGACGTCCGATGATGCGGGTGGCGATCAGCGAATGACCGCCAAAATCGAAGAAATCGTCGTCCGGCCCCATATCAGGTGAGGCAAGCGCCTCGCGGAATTCGGTGAGGATGGTCGCGGTGGTGGCGTCATCGCCAAGGCCGGTGGATAGGCGAGCCGCCTGCTCCGGGGTTGCGGAGGCATTTTGAGGTACGATGGCGGAAAAATCTGCGCCGCCTTCGAGATGGCTGACGAAACGCTCCAGCAGGAAGGCCGTCGCATGCGGCGACATTTCCTTACCGCCGGTCAGTTCGAGACGGATGTCACCGGCGGCTGTCGGACCGGCGGCAAGCGTCAGGCCGAGACCGGATTGCAGGGAGGGCAGGAGCAGGGGTTCGAACTGGAGGCCATGCTCCGATACGGGCTGAACGGGTGCCGCCAGCGCATGAAGTGTGAAGGTGGCGGGCTCGTCATCATTGTCGTTTCGCTGTTCCAGTCCCGCCAGTACGGCTTTTTCAGCCTGTTCTGGCGATTGGTGACGCGAGATCGATATCCGTGATGCAGCCTCCGCTGAAGGTGGTGTGGGGGCGTCGGGGTGCAGGCGGAGCATCACGGTTTCCGGACCGTCGCTCGCGGCAAGGAACAGGGCGAAACGCGCACCGGCACGCGCCAGAAGCGCATTCGTCGCAGTAGAGCCGTTGAGGCCGAGCAGGGTGGCGGGAAGATCGACGCCGTGGCTGTGGCTTGCCGGCCTCTCCAGCCTGTTTTGCCGCAACGCCACGACGGCTGAGCCGGAGACCGGGCGCTGCAGCCAGCCGAGTGGAAGCGGATTGATGCCACCATCTTCGAGCTTGCGAGCGGAAAGCGGCTTCGGTGTCTCACCGGCATAGGCGGCGGAAATGCCATCCAGCAATATCTTTGGCGAGAGAACTTCGCCAAGCAGGCCGTGGACCAGAAAGGCCAGCAGGATTTCCCCTTCATTCAACAGTACCACCGCCTGGAAGGACGGGTCGGTTTCGGCATCGAAGGGCCGTGCCTGAAGGTCGTGCAGAAGGGCGAGGGCTTCTGCTGATGATGGCACCTGCAGCAATTGCACATCGGATGCGGACAGGGTTTCGATATTTTTTGAAAGGGCGCCTTCCTCTCCGAAGGCAAAGCGTGCGCGAAGCTCGGGCCAGGCCTCGCAAATCGTCTTCAGCGCTGCGGTCAGGCGCAACAGGTCGCATTCTTCGCCGATGCGGTAGGCGAGAAGATGCCGGAAGACCTGATCGGGATCCTGAAACTGCTTAAACCAGATCCGCTCTTCGTATTGGCTCGGCGGTGCTGCGTCGCCTCTGTCAAAGCTTTCTTCGATGCGACGTGCGAGCATACGCGTATTGTCTGCGGCCATGGTCCTCTCCTTGGACATGTTCTGGGAAATGTTCAGGGACATCGCGCCGGGCGCGAAAAATCCTGTTGGCGGGGATCAGCCTTCCACGCGCACCCGTTCGATCAACGCCTGCCAGGCGGCAAGCGTGGGCTGCCGGGCCAGGTCGTCATAGTCGAGACGCGTTCCGGCAAGCTGCGAAAGCGGCGGGATGAGGCGCATGAGGGCAAGCGAATGAAGCCCATGACCGAACAGGTTGTCCCCCGGTTCGATATCGCGCACCTCATCCTCCAGAACTCTGGCAAGAAGGGCCTTGAGGTCCGTCAGCATCGTTCCCGCCTCCCGCATCACACTCGACGTGATTGCCGGTTCATTCATCGAAATGATCGTGCACGCCGCTGGCGCCCCGCCGCCAGTAACCGGAGGCGCGTGTCCATTTGGGGTTTGCGCCGAATTCTTCGATCAGGAGGGCGCGAATCTCCTTTGCGGTCTTCGATTCGCAGGCAACCCAGCTGAAGAAATCGCCCTTCGGCAGATCGAGCTTGCGCAGCGCGCCCGTCAATGCGTCGTGATCGGTTCCGCTTGTGGTGTTTTGCGTCACCCAGACGATCGAAGCGTCAGCCTTGGTGGCGATGTCCAGGCGGTCCGCATCCGTCTCGACCTCGATCAGCGCCACGGCCCGTGTGCCTTCAGGCATTTCTTCAAGCCGTCGGGCCAGCGCAGGAAGGCCGGTATCGTCGGCGATCAGCAGATGCCAGTCATAGGTGAAGGGAACGGTGAAAGAGCCGCGTGGACCGGCAATCCACGCCCTGTCGCCCACTTTGGCGGCTTTTGCTCAGTTGCTGGCGGGGCCGTCATGATGGGTGGCGAAATCGATGGCGAGTTCGCCCTTTTCGGCATCGAAGCTGCGCGGCGTATAATCGCGCGCTAGCGGGCGCGGCGCGCCTTCCGGGAATTCAAGGCCGTTCGGGCCGATCACCGGCAGGTTCGGCTCGGTTTGGCCGGGAAGCGGGAAGAACATCTTGACGTGGTCGTCAAAACCGAAGCTGGCAAAACCCTCCAGTTCCGGTCCGGTGAGGACGATGCGCACCATGGACCGGCTGAGCTGTTCCACCCGCGCAACATCGAGGCAGCGCAGCTTGACGGCGTGGCGATGACGTTTCGGAGTACGGTCCGGAACGGCGGTTTCAATGCTGTCGGTTATGCTCATGCTGTTGTCTTTCGTGGGATGTTGCCGACGGGTTCGGCTGTCTCGCTGTCCCGGATCGGCGTGCGGGATGATCGCTAATCGGAAGTGTTATCCGGCGCGATAATCCGGCATCGTTGCGTCAAGATGTGCAAACCATAACAGGCGCTTCCGGCTGTCGCAATATAACTTTACATAAAAACTCAAGTTTATAGCCGGCGCATGAAGTACGCGCCGGTATTCGCCGTTTTCGAGAAAATCAGGGGCGGGCCGCCCAGCCTTCCACCGCGTCCAGCGTGTGCAGGGCGCTGGGAATGGAAGGCGTCGTGACCCTGGTGGAATCGAGGAACACGATCCTGCCTTCGCGGGCCGGTTTCACGAAACGTTCCCAGCCGGGAATGATCTTTTCCAGTGCCGCGCGCGTTCCGGCCTCACCCCGCGCAGGGCTCGTATAGCTGTTCATCACCACCAGCAGATCAGGATTGAGCTTGCCGAAAGCCTCGGCACTCAGCGGCATGGTGAGGGTGGAGCCAAGTCCGCCGGAAGAGGCGGCGTTATCGATCTTTAACCGGGCATAACCCAGATCCTCCAGTGCCTGCACCGCGCCGGACATGTCGCCAACCGCATTGATCTGATCGGTCAGCAGGATCGCCAGATAGGTCTTGCCTTTGACATCTTCGCCCAGCGTCTTTTTGACGGCGGCAAGTTTGGTGTCATAGGTCTTCCGGCGTTCGGCGAAAGCGTCGCTCCGTCCCACGAGACCGGCAAGGTTCTCCTCCACGCTGAAACCATAGGCATGGCCGGTGCTGACCTTTTGCAGATAGACGGGGGCGACGGTGGAAAGCTGTTCGGCCTTGCCGCCATCCATTTCCGTTGCCACGATCAGATCCGGTTGCAGCGCCCGCAGCTTTTCAAGATCAATCTGGCCGACAGCGCCAAAACCTTTGGGTTTCGTGCGGCCTTCACCAAGGACGGTATCGATAAAATCGACGGCGGTGGCGAATTTGCCGTCGCTATTGCGGCCATAGGCGCCAACCACATTGGCGCCGAGATCCATCAGCGGCACGCCCAGGAGCGGCTCATGCATGACGACGATGCGTTGCGGCTTTTCCGGAACGGAGACAGTGCGGCCGGCGGCATCGGTCACGCTGCGCTCGGCCGCAAGGCTCGTTCCAGCGGCCAGAAAGGCGGCGAGTAGGATGGCAATTCGCATGGCATTCCCTTTATTCAGTTCATTCAATGGCTGTTGGTTCTGCGCAGCGCCTGCAGGCGCAGCGTGAGGATGAAAAGCGGCACGCCGATCAGCGTCAGTGCAAGGCCGATCGGCATCGGCGTATCAGCCACCAACCCGCGCGACAGCGTATCGGCGGTTACCACCAATATGCCGCCGGTGAGCCCGGAGAGAAAAAGCCTGGCGCGGCCGACGGCGGGCGAAACGAAAGTGGCGAGATGCGGGGCTATGACGCCGAGAAAGGTGAGCGGGCCGACCGCGGTGACGGATGAGGCACTGAGGATGACCGCGAAAACGATGACGAGCGGGCGCGAATGCCTGATGGTTTCGCCAAGCGCCATGGCCATCTCGTTGCCGAGATCGAAGACCGCAAGTGCCCGACCGAGCAGAAAGATGCCGGCGAGACTTGCGGCAAAGAGGGGCGCAAAAACGAGATTGGTGGACCAGCTTGCCTGAAACAGCGAACCCGCCATCCAGTCGGCCAGTGAAAGTGAAATTTCCGCCGGCGTGTAGAGCAAAAGCACGGAGGAGACGGATGAAAGGGCGGATTCTATCGCTATCCCCATCAGCAGAATGGCAAGTCCGCTGGAGCGTTCACGTCCAACGAGGGCGATCAGGAGGAAGGCCACTGCCAGACCGCCGCCGACGGCCGCAAGCGCTACCATGGTTTTTGGCGCGGCCGGCACCAGCACCAGAAGCAGCATGATGGTGGTCATCGACCCCTGGCTCAGACCGAACAGGCCTGGATCGGCGAGAGGATTGCGGGCAACGGATTGTAGCATGGCGCCGGCCAATGCCACACTCCAGCCGGCCATGAAGCCGAGCAGAATGCGCGGCAGCCGCACCGTCCACAGTGCATAGGCCTGATCGTCGCCCAGATGCCCGCCGGCAAGGCCGTGCAAAAGGTCGAATAAACCGGTTTCAGTATTGCCGAGGCTAACGGATATGGCGGCGAGCACCAGCGCCAATCCAATCAGCGCGAGGCCGGCCTTCAGATTGCCGATGCCGATTTGCAGGCGGCTCGGCAGCCTGAGTACCGCTTTGCCGTCGGTGGCGAAATGCCGTTTCATGACAGCCCCCTCTGCGAAGGCGAAAGATAAAAGCGCTTGACGATGACGATGAAGACGAGGCCTCCGAGCAGATCCATGAACAGCCCGGTATTGACCACATAAGGCGCAAACAGGGTCTGTGCGCCAAGATCGGCCAGCACGCAGAGTCCTGCGCCGACAAGAGCGGAAGCCGGTAGAGCGAGTGTGAAATTCACCCCCACCAGCGGTCGGATCATATGCGGCACAATGAGGCCGACGAAGCCAATCGGGCCACAGATCGCCACCGCCGAGCCCGATGCCAGCATGGTGGCAAAAAGCGCGACCCGGGAAATACTTGTCACGTTCACACCGGCGGAGGCGGCTTTTTCCGCGCCCAGCAGAACGAGCGTCAGCGGCCGGGCGACCAACAACAATATCGCCAGCGCAATGGCTCCAATCCACCAGAAATCGATGAGCCGTGCGGCATAGACGTGGTTGATATTGCCGCCCACCCAGCTCAGAAATTCGCTGCGCCGTGTGGGGTTTGATAACAGCAGGGCATTGGTCACGCCGATCAGCAGCATCGAAACCAGGGCACCGGCGAGGATGAGCGACAGGCCGCGCGGATCGTTCGACCGACCGGCAAGACGGGCGACGAGGAAGCAGGCGCCAAAGCCGAGACCGGCGCCGACGAGTGCCGCTAATCCCTGCACCTCCGGAGAAAGATCGAACACCAGCGCGCCGGCAACCACAAAAAGCGTCGCGCCGGCATTCAGGCCCAGAGTGGAGGGCGAGGCGAGGGGATTGCGGACAAGCCCCTGTAGCACGCAGCCGCTGACGGCGGTGGTGGCGCCCACATAAATCGCAATCAGTAAGCGCGGGATCTGCTGATAGAGCAGCACCGACTGTTCATAGGTGTCGGCCTCACCGCGCCAGAGCGTCGTCGCGATCTCGGCAAGCGGCATATCGCCGGTCATAAGGAGCAGATTGACGGCGAGAATGGCGGCCAAGAGCAGCGCGGCGGCAAAAATCAGCATTACTTTCGAGGTCATGCCGGGATGGCCTGTTCCTGCCGTTCCAGCCGGGGCAGGCAGATGAGCCGTCCCTGACGGGAGAAGATATCGGCTTCGAGATCGAAGACCTCGGCGACATTTTCAGGGGTGACCGTTTTTTCAACGGGCCCTGACGCCAGAACCCGTCCGGCTTTCAGCATGATGACATCGTCAGCGAAAGTGGAGGCGAGGTTGAGATCGTGCAGCACGACGATAACGGTTTTGCCGTGCCTGTCGGTCAATTCGCGCACGAGGCCGAGAACGGCATATTGATACTTCATGTCGAGATGGTTGACCGGTTCGTCCATCAGGATCACGTCGGTATCCTGCGCCAGCACCATGGCGATGAAGGCGCGCTGGCGCTGGCCGCCGGACAGCGTGTTGACCTGTGCTTTCGCCTTGTCTTCCAGCCCGACGGTCCTCAGCGCCTCGGCAAAAAGCGCCCGGTCGCGTTCAGTCGGGCCGCCTGCAAGACCGTATCGCGCATAACCGGCGAGCTCGATCAGCTCGCCAAGCGTCATATAGTCAGGGCAATGGCATTCCTGCGGCAGATAGGCGATACGGCGGGCGAGTTCCCGGCGTCCGATTTCGCTGATCGAACGCTCGCCAAGCCTTATTTTGCCTGATGACAAAGGCAGGAAACCCATGATGGTTTTCAACAGCGTCGACTTGCCGCAGCCATTCGGGCCGACCAGCGCCGTCACCCGCCCGGCTTGGAAACGGGCAGACAGTCCCTTCAAGACGGGGACGTGTCCGTAGCTGGCGTGAAGGTCTGTCGCATCAAGCACCGGATACAACTCCTGTTATTCGTGCGGCCATGCGTCGAGACGCCGCACAGCCGTTATAAGCATTTGAAATTAAATATCGATCTTGCGAAAAACGGGTCCCGTTCAGGCAAGCGCGACGCTCTGATCTTGAAGCGACACTAAACTATAGTAAAACTCTCCACAAATCGAAATTTGCCGATTCAACCCGCGGATTTCTTGCCCGTTATTTCAATCGAGGTGCATCATGTCAGTCGCAGCCAAGCTTCATGTCGGTATGTCGCTGGCCCCAACCTGGCTCAGTGGCGAGGCGTGGCGGCGCGCGGACAGCGATATAGGTGGGGTGTTTTCCAGCGATTATTTCGTCGATCTTGCCCAGCGCGCCGAGGCCGCATATGTGGATTTCGTGTTTCGGCCTGATACGCTTTTTCTGCGTACCGAAGGGCTGGAGACCGGCGGCGGATTTGCCAGCATGGACCCGACCATGCTTCTCGCCGCAATTGCCCGGGAGACCAGTCGCGTCGGCCTGTTATCCACCGTTTCGACGACCTTTTTGCCACCCTATGTGGTTGCTCGCCAGATTCAGTCGCTGAACTGGCTGAGCAACGGCCGGGCGGGGTGGAACATCGTGACTGCACTTGAAGGCCACGAAAATTTCGGCCTCAAGCAAATGCCGTCGCCGCAGGAGCGCTATGAACGCGCCGCCGAATTCACGCAGGTGGTGCGGCAGCTCTGGGCAAGTTTTCCGAACGAGGCGTTGAAGCTCGACAGGGAAAGCGGGCGGTTTGCCGATTCCTCGCTGGTGCGGCCGGTGGCTCATGAAGGGCCGCATTTCAGCGTCAAAGGCCCGCTCAACCTGCCGGCCCATGCCAGCCGCATTCCGCTGGTGCAGGCGGGCGCTTCTCCCGAGGGCCGTGATTTCGCCTCGTCGGTGGCGGATGCGGTTTTTGCCTCGACGCCGGATATGCAGGCGGCCATCGAACTCAGGGCGGATTTGCGCCGCCGGGCCGAGGGGCATGGCCGCAGGGCGGACGAGGTGAAGTTGATGCCGGGCCTCAGCCTCTATCTGGCGAGCAGCCGAAAGGAGGCGCTGGAACTCTTTGCGGAGACCCATGCGCGCGCCAACCGCGCCCGCGCCTTTGCCTCCATTCGCGATATGACGGGCCTTGATCTTTCGGAGTGGCCGCTCACGCGGATCGTCACCGCTTCGGATCTGCCGCTGCCGCCTGAAACACCGAGAAGCCGCACCCATGCCAACCTTTTACGCCGGCTGATCGAACGGGAGACCCTGAGCGTCGCAGACCTGCTGCAACGGCCGGAAGTGATGGGGTCTGGCCACTGGCAAATCATCGGCACCGTCGAGGATGCTTTTGAAACCATTCGGGAATGGGCGCAGGCCAGTGCGATAGACGGTTTTGTCGCGGTGCCCGGCGGGTCTGTCGCTTCGATGCGGCTGGTATTGGAGCAGCTGCTTCCCAAGCTTGGCGATGCCGGGCTTTTCCGCACCGGCTATTCCGGCCACACATTTGCGGACCATCTGGCCGAATAGGGTTTACGATCCGCCGGATTCGCTCGTCGCCTTTGTGGCTGCTTCGAGCAGTCGCGAAAAATGCCCTTCGGCCTCGGCTGTCGCCAGGAAGGATACGGTGGTGACGACGCAACAGATTTCGCGCTGGGCATCGAAAACCGGGGCCGCCTTGCCCGTCAGGGCCGAAAACAGATGCTCGTTGAGTTCCGCACCACCTGCCTCGCGGATGGCGTTGAGAACCTTCGCCTCGGGGCGTGAGCCGCGAAAGGTGGCCGGCTGCAATTTGCGCACGGCGGCAATTCTATCCGGTGGCAGGTAAGCCTGAAAAACCAGTCCGCAGGCGCTGTTGTCCAGCGGCAGAACATCACCGAGCGCTACGGTACTGATGGAGAAGCTGGCGCTCCTGTGCCATTGCACTACGGTCGGGCCGCGATCGGTCCAGATCGCCACGCCGCAGCTGGCGCCGATCTGCGAAGCCAGATTTTTCATCTGGCGACCGGCGGTCTCGACCGGATTGATTCGTCTCAACGCGCTTATGCCTATCCCCAGTGCCGCCGGCCCGAGATCGTAGCAACCGCTTGCGGGGTCCTGGGTCACCAGTTCTTCCCGCACCAGGCTCTGCATATAGCGGTGCGCGGTCGAACGGCCGGTGCCGGCGCGTTTGGCCAGTTCGCCAAGCGCGAGTGCCGTATCTGATTTTGCGAGAAGGTCGAGGAAACGCGCCGCGATCGATACGGATTGAATGAGCGCTGAGCGCTTCTCGCCCTCGTTTTCCGGCAGATCATCGGCATCGTCATTCATGGCCTTCAAGCCTATTCCCCTTGTACGGCCCAAATTGTATGGCCCGGACATGCCTAACGCATCGGCCAGAAAATCGGAATTGATTTCTGGCAGGAAAACAGGCCGTTGCGACGCTTTGCCAATCGTGGCCCAGAGGGGTGGTCGATAAACTTTGTTGTAAATATGGCACATCCCGTTACGGAACCCCGATTGTCCGCAATGCAGAACGTATTCTCTATTGCGAAACAGATAACGCATCCGTTACTTGAATATGACTTTAATACTCATGTTTATTTAGGGGTGTGTTATGGGGTTTCGCTCTAACGGTCGTTTGATGAACGGGGTCAGCGTTCTGACGCTGGCGACGCTGTTTGTAACGCCGGTCCTGGGTCAGGATCAGCAGGCTGAGACAGCAGGGACGACAGTTCTTAAACCGATCGTCGTGACCGGTGAAAAAGTGGCGCGCGATATGAAGAACACGGCGTCGTCCGTTTCGGTCATATCCAGCGAGAAAATCAAAAAGGAAAAGACCGGCGATCCGACCGTTTCGGAAGCGATCAAGGATATTCCGAACGTCGTTTATACCGACAATGTCAGCGCGCCCATCATTCGCGGACAGGACACGCAGGGACCTAATACCGGCTCCATCGCCTTCTTCACCGGCACGGTGCCGCGCGCGACGATCAATGTCGACGGCCATTACCTCGGTTATAACGAGTTCATCTATGGCGCGAGTTCCATCTGGGATGTCGAAAGCATCGAGGTGTTCCGCGGTCCGCAGACCACCTCCCAGGGTGCGAACGCCATTGCCGGCGCTATCCTCGTCAATACCAAAGACCCGACGTTTACGCCGGAGGCGAGCTATCAGGCCGAGATCGGCAATTATCACCAGAAGCGCGGTTCCTTCGCCTTTTCCGGCCCGCTGATCGAAGACGAACTGGCGGCGCGTATGGCGATCGATTATTCCGGTCGTGATACCTTCATCGACTACATCAATTCCGCTTTTGCCCATGACGGCACGGACCAGAACTTCAAGGAGTTCAACGGTCGTTTCAAGCTTCTGTGGGAACCCTCGGAAATCCCCGGCCTTTCGACCAAGCTCACCTATTCCTATAACGCCTCCAACCGTCCAAGCCAGGAAGCGGCGTCGCGTCCCTTCGAGGACCTGAACCACATCACCAACACGATGCCGAGCTTCAGCCAATATACCAATACCGGCATTCTCGACATCAACTACGATTTCGAAAATGGTTTGAAACTGTTCAACCAGACGCAGTTTTCCTCGTCCATCGCCAAGCGCAGGGTCGGCATTGCCAATACCGGCGATGCCGATATCGACCTCAAGAACACCTCCCACGAAACCCGTGTGACCTTCGGTGATCAGGAGGATGTGCTGAGTGGGGTGGCGGGTATCTTCTACGCGCATACGAAAGCCGATGAAGTGCTTTATCTGCGCGGAACATCGCGCTTCAACGACACCAAGGACAATCTCGGTCTTTTCAGTGAACTGAGCTATCGCCTGACGGATCAATGGACCCTGACCGGCGGGCTGCGCTACCAGCAGGACCAGATTCAGCGCAACGGTTACAGAACGCTGAGCGCCACAAGCAGAAGTTCGGTCAATTATGACGAAACTTTCTCTGAAATTCTGCCGAAGGCCTCGCTCGCTTATGCCGTGAATGACGACTGGACGGTGGGTGGTTTGATCAGCCGCGGTTACAATCCCGGCGGTGTCGCATTTGACCTGACGACCAGCAAATGGCGGACCTTCGACAAGGAAACCATCTGGAATTATGAGCTTTTCACCCGCGCCAGCCTGCTGGATGACACGCTGACGATCAACGGCAACCTGTTCTACATGGACATGAAGGATGCGCAGTTCAACGTGCCGATCGTCGTGTCCACGGGCATCAGTGAATCCTACACTGTCAATGCCGAAGAGGCGCATGCTTACGGCCTGGAAATCGGCGCCGATTATCAGGTTCTCGACAATCTGACGCTCAAGGCCAGCGCCGGTTTGCTGAAGACGGAAATTGACGAGATTTCCAGCAATTCCGCCTATCTCGGCAAGGAATTCGCCAAGTCACCCGGTTACAGCTTCACCATCGGCGCCAGCTGGGATGTGACGGACAAGTTCACCGTCTCGGGGCAGGTGCGCCATCTCGACGGTTATTATTCCGACACGGATAACAAGGCCGTTTATGCGATCGAGCCTTATACGATCGCGGATGTGCGGGCGAGCTACAAGTTCCAGGAGGAGCTTGAGTTCTACGCTTACGTCAAGAACGTCTTCGACGAACGCGCACCGACGCTGATGAAGGAAAATCGCGGCATTGGCGGCATTGAGGCCAGCATGACCGAACCGCGCATGTTCGGCATCGGCGTTCGCGGCACCTTCTGAGCCACCGCGCGAACTAGAAAGACAAGAAAGGCCTTCGAAGATAGCTTCGAAGGCCTTTTTCTTATTGGGAATGATGGGACAAAGCCTCAGAAAAACGCCTGAATGCCAGTCTGCGCCCGGCCGAGGATCAGCGCGTGAACGTCATGCGTGCCCTCATAGGTATTGACCGTCTCAAGGTTCTGGGCGTGGCGCATGACGTGATATTCGATCTGGATGCCGTTGCCGCCATGCATGTCGCGGGCCTGGCGGGCAATATCCAGCGCCTTGCCGCAATTGTTGCGCTTGACGATGGAGATCATTTCCGGTGCCATCCTGTGCTCGTCCATCAGCCGGCCGACGCGCAGCGATGCCTGTAGGCCGAGCGCGATTTCGGTCTGCATGTCGGCGAGCTTCTTCTGGTAAAGCTGCATGCCGGCCAGCGGCTTGCCGAACTGCTTGCGGTCGAGACCATATTGAAGGGCACGGAACCAGCAATCTTCGGCGGCGCCGAGCACGCCCCAGGAAATGCCGTAGCGGGCGCGATTGAGGCAGCCGAACGGGCCCTTGAGACCGGAAACATTCGGCAGCAATGCGTCTTCGCCGACCTCCACGCCATCCATGACGATCTCGCCGGTGATCGAGGCGCGCAGCGAGAGTTTGCCGCCGATCTTGGGTGCGGAGAGGCCTTTCATGCCCTTTTCCAGCACGAAGCCGCGAATCTGATTGTCATGGGCTTCCGATTTTGCCCAGACGACGAAAACATCGGCAATCGGCGCGTTGGAAATCCACATTTTCGAACCGCGCAGGCGATAGCCGCCGGCGATCTTTTCTGCGCGGGTCTTCATGCCGCCCGGATCGGAGCCGGCATCCGGCTCGGTCAGGCCGAAACAGCCGATCAGCTCGCCGGAGACGAGGCCGGGCAGGTATTTCTTCTTCTGTTCGTCCGAGCCATAAGCGAAGATCGGGTGAATGACGAGCGAGGATTGCACGCTCATCATCGAGCGGTAACCACTGTCAATCCGTTCCACCTCGCGGGCGACGAGGCCATAAGCCACATAGCTGGCATTGGCCGCGCCATATTCTTCCGGCAGGGTAACGCCGAGCAGGCCGGTGCGGCCCATCAGGCGGAACAGTTCCGGTTCGGTGGTTTCGGAAAGATAGGCCTCGGAGACACGCGGCAGAAGTTCCGATTTGCCGAAGGCGGCGGCGGCGTCGCGGATCATCCGCTCGTCGTCGGTCAGTTGGTCTTCGAGCAGAAAAGGGTCCTGCCAATTAAATGCTGCGCGTTCGCTCACTTTATGCCTCCGGATTTGCTGGCCGGATTATTGGTAATCGGCCCTGCTGGCACAAGCCATGTTTACTCATTTTCGCATTACCTTTAGTAATAGGCTCATGACATCTCTCAGCCGTAAACTCCTGCCGTCCACCAGTGCGCTTGCCGCCTTCGATTCCGTCGCCCGGCTCGGCAGCTTTTCCGCCGCAGCCGATGAGTTGGCCCTGACGCAAGGGGCGATCAGCCGGCAGGTTATGTCACTGGAAGAACAGCTTGGCGTGCGCCTGTTCGAGCGCGGTGCGCGCGGTGTGGCGCTGACGGCGGAGGGTAAAACTTACGCGAAATCGATTGCCTCGGCCCTTGGCGAGATACGCTCCGCCTCCCTGCAGCTCATGACCAAAACGCATGGCAATACGCTGAACCTCGCGATGCTGCCCACCTTCGGCACCCGCTGGCTTCTGCCGCGTATTCCCGATTTCGTCTCCAGTCATCCGGAAATCACCATCAATTTCGCCACCCGCATCGGCCAGTTCGATTTCGAGCGTGAACAGCTGGATATGGCAATCCATATCGGTCAGGCGGATTGGCCGGGGGCGGAAAGCACCTTTCTGATGCATGAAATGGTCGCTCCGGTATGCAGCCCTGAGTTTCTCAATACGCATCCGGTCGAAAAGGCAGGGGATCTCGCCACCCTGCCGTTGCTGCACATGGCCTCGCGGCCAGGGGCATGGGGCCACTGGTTCGAAAGCCTCGGCCTTTCACTCGCCCTGCCGCAGGGCATGCGGTTCGAGCAATTCTCCAGCGTGGCGCAGGCCTGCATCGCTGGGCTTGGCGTGGCGCTGATGCCGCTTTTCCTGATCGACAACGAGCTGAAATCGCGGCAGTTGCTGAAGGCGTTCGATCATCAGGCAAAAAGCCCAAGCTCCTATTATGCGGTGGCGCCGCTCTCTCGCGCCAATCATGTTCCCGTCGTCCTGTTTCGCGACTGGCTGGTGCGACAGGTGGAGGCCTATCATGCGGCGAACGGTTCGCCACTGCAAAAATAACCGCACTTTTTTCGGGCATTTATGTCTTATGCCCAGCTTTTCGCCGATTTTGCCGTCCATTGGACTCGACAGGGCGGTTTCGCTCGATTATCGTGATTAAACGTTTAATCAGCCCTTTCGGTCCACCATGGCGTCTTCACGGCCTGCCACCAATCTGAGCGCGATAGCAACGGCACTCGGCGTGTCGGTGGCAACCGTGTCCAATGCGCTGTCGGGCAAGGGCCGGGTTTCGCCTGATCTGGCGGAGCGCATTCGCAAGACGGCAAGCGAGCTTGGTTATGTGCCGAGTTCGGCGGGCAGGGCGCTACGCACCGGCAGATCAGGTGTTCTGGGGCTGGTTCTGCCCGATATTGCCAATCCTCTCTTTCCACAGATTGCGCAGGCCATCGAAAAGGCCGCAGTGACTGCCGGTTACGGTGTGCTGATCGCCGACTCGCGTGGTGAGATCGCCATGCAGACGGATGCCATCAACCGGTTGATCGAGCGCGGCGTGGATGGAATGGTTATCGTTCCCCGCCGTGGCACGCGCATTACCGATGTTGATTGTCCTGTTGCGGTGATCGACAGCCCCTCGACCCCCGGAAACACTGTTGCCGCCGACCACTGGGATGGCGGCCGGCAGGTTGGCGAATATCTGGGGGCACTTGGCCACAAAAAGGTGGTGCTGGTCGGCAAGAACCGGGATTCCAACGTGCAGAACGACCGCCTCGGCGGCATTCGCGATGGTCTTGGCAAGGCCTGCGTCACACAGACGCTGTGGATAGACGCCATCGAAAAGGCCGGCGGTGCGGGCTGCCGGCTTGGCCTTGCCGACAGGGTCGCGGATGGTTTCACCGCTTTTGCCGCCGTTTCCGATCTGCATGCGCTGCGGGTGCTGACCGAATTGCAGCGCGAGGGCATCGAAGTGCCGGAAGAGGCCAGTGTCACAGGCTTCGACGATCTGATTTTCTCGGCCGTGGTCACGCCGCCGCTGACGACGATGCGCATGGATATGGGCCGCATCGCCGATCTCGCGGTTGGAGCGCTGCTGCGTGCGATTGACGATGTCAGCGAAGGCGGCATCGCCGTCGATGTTACGGCAGAAATCTCGAAAGTACCGATGGCGCTGATCATGCGCGGCTCCACCGGCAAAGCAAAGCATGATGCGATTGAAGCCAAAAAAATCACAGCAGGAGAACTCACACCATGAAAAAGATCATTCTTGCATCGGGCGCGGCCTTGATGCTGACGATGGGAGCCGCTGAGGCGCAGGACAAGACGCTGACGATTTCGGTCTACGCCTTCGCGCAGGACGAATTCAAGGAACTGGTCTATACGCCGTTTGAGCAGAAATGCGGCTGCAAGCTGGTCGTCGAGACCGGTAACAGCGTTGAGCGTCTGGCCAAGATGGAGGCCAACAAGGCCAATCCGGTGGTCGATCTCGCCATCGTTTCCATGGCGGATGCACTTTCCGCCACCCGTAAGGACCTGATCCAGAAGATCGACGCGTCCAAGGTTCCGAATATCGAAAACCTCTATGATATCGCCAAGGACCCGAATGGCGACGGCATGAGCGTCGGCGTCAATTTCTACGCCACCTCCATCGTCTATCGTACCGACAAGATGAAAATCGATAGCTGGGCCGATCTCCTGAAGGACGGCATTGTCGATCACGTCGCCTTCCCGAACGTCACCACCAATCAGGGCCCGCCGGCGCTCTATATGCTGGGCAAGGCCATCGGCAAGGACACGCCTGATCTTTCCGGCGCCATCGAGGCCGTGGGCGAAAAGAAGGACGATATCGTTACGTTCTACGTCAAGTCCTCGCAGCTGGTGCAGCTGATGCAGCAGGAAGAAATCTGGGCAGCGCCGATTGGCCGCTTCTCCTGGGCGCCCTTTACCAAGCTCGACCTGCCGCTTGCCTGGGCCACGCCCAAGGAAGGCCAGACCGGCGGCATGAACGTGCTCGTGGTGCCGAAGGGCACGAAGAACCAGGAACTGGCGCTGCAATTCATGGATTTCTGGCTCTCGACCGACGTTCAGAAGGCGTTGGCCGAAAAGCTGGTGGACAGCCCGACGAACAAACAGGTCAAGGTTTCCGACGAGGTGGCGAACAATATCACCTATGGTGATGAAACCGCACGCAGCCTGCAGCTTATTCCGTCTGACGTGACGCTCGATAACCGCGACAAGTGGTTGTCGGAGTGGAACTCCAAGGTCGGGCAATAAGCCGAGACAATTTCAGTCAGGAACGGGGTGATTTTCAGCGTCCGCAAGGGCTCGCCCCGTTTCAGGAAAAGCGGTTTGGTCGTCCCCTGACCGCTTTTCCAACCTTTTCAGACCGCAAGCCGGCACGCCGGCTTCAACCGTAACCGGCCGTGTGGCCGTTCAGGGAATAAACCAATGTTTCAGAACCGGGCCGAAGCGCTGGCGCTTGCCTTGCCCGCTGCGATTTTTGCGGCGGCGGTTTTTCTTGTGCCGGTCTTCATGCTTTTGTCGGAGGGCTTTCGCACCGCTGACGGCTGGACATTGTCGGCCTACGCCGATTTCTTTTCCGATCCGCTGAACCAGACGGTTTTCCTGCGCACCCTCAAGCTCGGCGCGCTCGTCACTGTCGTTTCGGCGGTGGTGGGCTATGCAGCGGCCTTCGCCATCATCAACCTGTCGCAGGGGACGAAGGGCCATGTGGTCAATCTCGTTGTACTGCCGCTGATGATTTCGCCGGTCGCCCGCACCTATGCCTGGATCGTCATTCTCGGCAGAACCGGCATCGTCAACCAGGCGCTGCAGGCGGTGGGCCTGAGCGATGCGCCGATCCGCATCCTGTTTTCCGAAACGGCTGTTTTCATCGGCCTTCTGCAATTGTTCCTGCCGCTGATGATCATCTCGCTCATCAGCGCGCTGGAGAATATGCCGAAGGATACCATCGCCGCTGCCCGCGTTCTCGGCGCAAACTGGTTGCAGGTGTTCTGGAAGGTCATCCTGCCGCTTACCAAGGAAGGGCTGGTCGTTGGCGGCACGCTGGTCTTTACCGGTTCGCTGACGGCCTATATCACGCCCGCCATTCTCGGCGGCTCCAAGGTGCTGATGCTGGAAACCCTGCTTTACCAGCAGGTGACGGTCTCCAACAATTTCGTTGCCGCCAGCGTCATCGCCTTCATCCTGATCGTCATGAGCTTTGCCGCCAATATCCTGCTGAAGCGCATCGCCACCGCAAGGAACAAGAAATGACCCGGCAGCTCTTCATTCCGCTCACGCTTCTTCTCGTTGTCGGTTTCCTCATCGGGCCGTTCCTCATCATCGTTGCGGCCTCGTTTTCGGCCGGCGATACGCTCGCTTTTCCGCCGCAGGGCTTTTCGCTGAAATGGATCGCCAAGGTCTTCACGGTCGAAAGCTTCCGCGAAAGCTTTGCGATGTCGATGTTCCTTGCCATCGGCGGCACGTTCACGGCGCTCATCCTCGGCATTCCCGCCTCTTACGCCATGTCGCGCTACAAGCTGCCCTTTGCCGAGACCGTGCGCACCATCGTTTCCGCGCCGATCATCGTGCCCGGCATCATCGTTGGTCTGGCGCTGCTGCGCTATTTCGTCGTGCCCTTCGGCATTGGCATCACGCTTGCTTTGTTTCTCGCCCACACAGCGCTCATCCTGCCCTATGCGGTCAGGGTCGTATCGGCCAGCCTCAACAATCTGCGCTCGGATATTGAGGAGGCGGCGGTGCTGCTCGGTTCGTCGCGCCTCGGCGCATTTTTCCGGGTGGTACTGCCCAATATTCGCGGCGGCATTCTCTCCGCCTTCATTCTCGGTTTCGTGACGAGCTTCAACCAGGTGCCGGTATCTCTGTTCCTGTCGGGCCCGGGCGTTCGCACGCTGCCCATCGACATGCTGGGTTACATGGAAATCGTCTTCGATCCTTCCGTGGCCGCACTCTCCTCGCTGCTCGCCTTCCTTTCCATCGGCATCGTCTTCATGGCCGAACGTTTTCTGGGGTTCTCCCGTTATGTCTGACGCAAATTACCTTTCGCTCCAAAAAGTCTCGCTCGCTTATGGCAACAGCATCGCCGTCAAGGATCTCGATCTCGATATCCGCAAGGGCGAGCTGCTCGCCCTTCTCGGGCCTTCCGGCTGCGGCAAGACAACGACGATGCGCGCCATTGCCGGGCTGATGCCGGTGGCGGGCGGGCGCATCGATCTCGACGGGGCCGATATTACCCGCGTCGCGGCCAACAAGCGCGCCGTGGGTCTGGTGTTCCAGTCCTATGCGCTCTTCCCGCATCTGACGGTTTACGAAAACGTCGCCTTCGGTCTGAAACTCAAGGGCATGAGCGGCAAGGCGCTTGAGGACAAGGTCGCCTCCGGCCTGAAATCGGTGGGCTTGTCCAACTTCGCCTCCCGCAAGCCGGCCGAACTTTCCGGCGGCCAGCAGCAACGTGTCGCGCTGGCGCGCTCCATGGTCATGGAGCCCAAGGTGCTGCTGCTCGACGAGCCGCTTTCCAATCTCGATGCCCGTCTGCGGCTTGAAATGCGCACCGAATTGCAGCGTGTGCAGAAGGAAACCGGCGTGACGATGATCTTCGTCACCCACGACCAGATCGAGGCTTTGGCGCTGGCTGACCGCATTGTCGTCATGAAGGGCGGCAAGATCGAGCAGATCGGCACACCGGAGGAGATTTATAACGCACCGGTTTCCTCCTTCGTGGCTGACTTCGTCGGCTTTGAAAACATCTTCGCGCTGGAAGGCGGCGCGCTGAAAACCGCAAACGGCACAACACCGCTTCCCGGACCAGTCCCTTCAGCATCTGGACTGGCCTGGCGGCCGCGCATGGTCACCCTCGGTTCAGGTCCTTTCCAGGGAACCGTGCGCGGCACATCCTTTGCCGGCAACAGCCGCGAATATCTGCTGGATACGCCGCTCGGGCCCATCAAGGCGGAAACCGATGCGGCGCTTGCCGCGCATGTCATCGGTGATACGCTTGCCTTCGACCTGCCGGTCGAAAAGGCGGCAAGTCTCAAGGTGTTCAACTGACCATGGGTGTGTGGATCGATACCGATATGGGCTTCGATGACATTGCCGCCATATTGGTCGTGCAATCGTCCGGCCTTGCCATTGACGGCGTTTCGCTGGTGTTCGGCAATACGACGCTTCAGGCGGTCTGCGGCAATGCCGCAGGCGCCGTTGCCGCGTTCGGCTGGTCCATGCCGATCCATCAGGGCAGTGCCAAGCCCGTGCTCGGCGCGCTCGAAACCGCCCAGTCGATCCTTGGCGATAGCGGCATCCCGACTGTCGGCCAAAGCCTGCCGGATGCACCGGCATTGCCGAAAAGCGATGCCTTTGCCTCGCTCTGCGGCTGGCTGGAGGGGGAAGGCGAAAAGCGCATTCTGGCGCTTGGCCCGCTCACCAATATCGCCGCGCTTTGCCTTGCCCGGCCGGATCTTGCCGCCCGAATTTCTGACCTCACCTGGATGGGTGGCGGTCTGACCAGCGGCAACCATACCGCATCGGCCGAATTCAACGCCTTTGCCGATCCCGAGGCGCTGGCCATCGTGCTCTCCCACGGCCTGCCGCTGCGCATGGTCGATCTGGACGCCTGCCGCAAGGTCACCGCCTCGCCGGTCGATGTGCTGCCGATCCGCAATGCCGGCGGTAAAAACGCTGCGCTGATTGCCGATCTGCTGGAAGGTTTCATCGGCATCGCCACCAGCCGTGGCCGAGCCGCCATGGCGCTTTATGATCCTGTGGCCGCCGTTGCCTTCACGTCCGGTCTCATCGGCTGGCGGCAGGCGCGGATCGATATTGAGCTTCATTCCGCCTTGACCCGAGGCAGAACGGTGGTCGAGGGGCGTGCCGACAAGGTGGAAACCTTTAATGCGCACTTCGCCGAAACCGTTGATGCTGAAGGCACAAAGGTTGCCGTTCTCGAGTCATTACGCCGGGAGGCCGCCCGATGAGTGCGCAATTCCCGATACGAGAGCCGGCTGATCTTGCTGATGATGCACTGCGCACCCACGCGGTTGCCGCTGCGCGCGGTGACCAGCCTTTCGACGTCCTCATCACCGGCGGAACATTGGTGGATGTGGTGACGGGAGAGCTTCGCGCCGCCGATATTGGCATTGTCGGCCCGCTGATCGCCAGCGTCCATGAGCCCGCAAGCCGCAGCGACGCCGCAAGCATCATCGATGCTGCCGGTGCTTTTGTCTCGCCCGGCCTCATCGACACACATATGCATATCGAAAGCTCGATGGTCACACCGGCCGCCTATGCGGCGGCGGTGGTCGTCCGCGGTGTTACCACCATCGTCTGGGACCCGCATGAATTCGGCAATGTGCACGGTGTCGATGGTGTCCGTTGGGCGGCGAAGGCAATCGAAAACCTGCCATTGCGCGCCATTCTGCTCGCACCTTCCTGCGTGCCATCAGCTCCGGGGCTGGAGCGCGGCGGTGCGGATTTCGATGCCACCATTCTCGCCGATATATTGTCGTGGCCGCAGGTCGGCGGCGTTGCGGAAATCATGAACATGCGCGGCGTCATCGAGCGCGATCCGCGCATGAGCGGCATCGTACAGGCCGGGCTTGTCTCCGGCAAACTGGTCTGCGGCCATGCCCGCGGCCTGAAAGATGCCGATCTCAACGCCTTCATGGCGGCGGGCGTTTCTTCCGATCACGAGCTGGTCTCGGGCGAAGACCTGATGGCGAAACTGCGGGCAGGAATGACCATTGAGCTGCGCGGCTCGCATGACCATCTTCTGCCGGAATTCGTGGAAGCGCTGAACGCGCTCGGCCACCTGCCGCAGACGGTGACGCTATGCACCGACGATGTGTTCCCGGATGACCTGCTGCAGGGCGGTGGGCTTGACGATGTGGTGCGCCGCCTTGTCCGTTATGGCCTGAAGCCCGAATGGGCGCTGCGCGCCGCAACGCTCAATGCCGCGCAAAGGCTCGGCCGTGCCGATCTCGGCCTCATTGCCGCCGGCCGTCGCGCCGATATCGTCGTCTTTGAGGATTTGAGCGACTTTGCGGCCCGCCAGGTGATCGCGAATGGCAGGGCTGTCGCTGAAGGCGGCCGCATGCTTGTGGATATCCCTGCCTGCCACGCAACCGCGCTCGAAGGCTCGATGAAGCTGCCGCTTCGCGAACCCGATGATTTCCGGGTTGCATCCAAAGGCGCGAAGGTGCGCCTCGCCACCATCGACCGCCCGCGCTTCACCCAATGGGGAGAAACGGAGGCTGCGGTAAAAGACGGTTTCGTTATTCCGCCCGAAGGCGCGACGATGATTTCCGTCACCCATCGCCACGGCATGGCCGAGCCGATCACCAGAACCGGCTTCCTCACCGGCTGGGGAAACTGGAACGGCGCCTTCGCCACTACCGTCTCGCACGACAGCCACAACCTCACCGTTTTCGGCGGCAATGCCGAGGACATGGCGCTCGCCGCCAATGCAGTGATAAAGGCAGGCGGCGGCATGGCTGTCGCCTCCGAAGGCAAGGTGACTGCGCTGCTTTCGCTCCCGCTCTCCGGCCTCGTTTCCGATGCCCCGCTTGAAGACGTGGCAAAGGCTTTCGAAGAGTTGCGCGAAGCCGTCGGCAGGGTGGTGGAATGGCAGCCGCCCTATCTCGTCTTCAAGGCCTGCTTCGGCGCCACGCTCGCCTGCAATATCGGCCCGCACCAGACGGATATGGGCATTGCCGATGTGTTGACGGGCAACGTGATGGAAAGCCCGGTGATTGCCGTTCTCGAATAGCGGCGGCCCGCATCTGCGGGCTGCGATTTATTCGACGCCGGTCACGTCAGGCGTCTGTGTTTCGCGCGCGGCAATGCGCGCTGCCAACACGAAATTCTTCACCACCGGCGATGTCGTTCCGCGCCGATAGGCCAGCGATATGGAAAGCCGTGGCGGCGGGCCGCTGGAGGGAAGCAGGATGATGTTCTGCATCTTGACCTGCGCGACGGATTCCGGAAGGAGGGAAACCCCGAGTTCGGCCGCGACCAGCGACAATATCGAGGCGATTTGCGGTGCCGCCGGCCCGAGGCGCGGCGTGAAACCGGCCTCCTGGCAGGCTTTTATCGATGCATCATGAAGGCTGGTGCCGACGTTGCGTGGCGTCAGAATGAAAGGGTCGTCGCGCAATTCCATCAGGTCTATGGCGGTGCCGCGCCGCGCGAGCGGATGGGATGCCGGCAGGGCGACCAGAAGCGGTTCGTCGGTGAGCACTTCCTCAAGCAATGTATCGGGGTCGGATTGAGAAGGGCGCAAAAGCGCCACGTCCAGCCGATCTTCGAGCAGGGCCGGCGTCAACGCCAGGGCGGCTGCCTCCATCACCTGAAGTTCCACGTCGGGATATTGGCGCCTGTAGGTGCGGATGCAGGCCGGAACCAGAGGATTGAGCGCCGCCGTGCCGGTAACGCCTATTCTCAGAATGCCGGTTTCACCGGCCGCCGCCCTGCGTGCGAGCCGGACACCTTCGCCCACCTGATGCGGAATATGGGTCACCGCAGCACGAAAGGCATGGCCCGCCGGTGTCAGTTCCGCGCCATGCGCGAGACGCCGGAATAGCCGCACGCCGATTTCCTGTTCCAGAACCTTTATCTGCTGGCTGAGCGGTGGCTGCGCGATTCCCAGATGTTCTGCCGCCCGCGTAAAACTGCCTTCATTGGCGATGGCCAGAAAATAGCGGATGTGCCTGAGTTCCATGATATTAGATCCAGATATGATGGGAACGCCTTCCATATATTAGAATGAAAGACAAAGCTGCGCTATAGCTGGGAGCGAAAAGGACAAACCCGATGCGCCAGCTCAAAAAACAGGATTTCACCCCGCCGATCGTCAAGACGGAGGAGCCGCCGGATGTGCTCTGGATACGGCAGGGAAGCCGCCAGTTTCGCCGGGCGAGCTGGGCGCTTTTCCTCGCGGGCTTCGCCAGCTTTTCGCTGATCTATTGCGTGCAGCCGCTCTTGCCGGAATTTCCGGCGGAATTCGGCATCAACCCTGCAACCGCATCGCTCGCTTTGTCGCTGACGACCGGAACGCTTGCCTTCGCCATTCTTCTCAGCGGGGCCTTTGCCCAGCTCTTCACCCGCCGAAATCTGATGTTCGTTTCGATGATGCTGGCCGCCATCGCCAATATTATCGCAGCAAGCACGCAAGGATGGGCATGGCTGCTTGCTGCCCGCGCGCTGGAAGGCTTCGTGCTCGGCGGCGTGCCGGCCGTCGCCATGGCTTATCTAGCCGAGGAGATCGAACCTTCCAGTCTCGGCAAGGCAATGGGGCTTTATGTCGGCGGCACGGCCTTCGGTTCCATGGCGGGACGCGTCGGCATGGGGCTGGTGTCCGCTTATACCTCCTGGCAGGTGGCAATGTATGCGTTGGGGGCGGTCTGCATCCTCGCGGCCATCGGCTTCCTGCTGCTGCTTCCGCCCTCGCGGAATTTCCGGCCGCAGCACATGCCGCTTAAAAATCATCTGAGAATATGGGCGCAACATCTTGGAAACCCGGAACTTCGGCGGTTCTATTTCCTCGGCGCGATGCTGACGAGCGTGTTCACCACCGTTTTCAACTATTGCG
Source organism: Agrobacterium tumefaciens (assembly GCF_005221385.1). Lineage (NCBI taxonomy): Bacteria > Pseudomonadati > Pseudomonadota > Alphaproteobacteria > Hyphomicrobiales > Rhizobiaceae > Agrobacterium > Agrobacterium tumefaciens. The sequence continues at coordinate 1,670,745 of NZ_CP039904.1, forward strand.
CCTTTCGCCTCGTCGCGCCGCCTTACGAATTGGGCCGCACGGCCGTCAGCATGATTTTCCTGACCTTCGCCTTGGGCATCGTCGCATCCTCCTATGGCGGCGCGCTGGTAGACCGGTTCAGCCGGCGGATCATGCTGGTGGTCGCCTTTTCCACCATCCTTGCCGGTATCCTGCTGACCTTCGCCTCCAGCATCGTCCTCATCGTGGCAGGGATTGCGGCGATAACCGTCGGATTTTTCATCGGGCATTCGGCCGCCAGCAGCGGTGTCGGCGCCAATGCGGGCGCCGCCAAAAGCCATGCTTCCGCGCTTTATCTGCTGTTTTATTATTGCGGAGCGAGCATCACCGGCTGGGTCGGCGGCTGGTTCTGGATCCATGCCGGCTGGCCCGGCATCATGGCCATCACCGCCGGCTGCGCGCTTGCCGGAATTTTCGCCAGCCTGGCCCGACCGGGCGCACGGCGCGCCCGGATCGTCTGAGGGCCGTCGCCATCACTCCGCCGCCAGTTCCTGCTCCACCAGCGTTGCCCAGAACGCCACGCCCGGCACGATGGCCGCATCGTTGAAGTCGTAGGAGGTGTTGTGGTGCAGCGCGCCATCCACTGCCGGGCCGTTGCCCAGCCAGACATAGCAACCGGGAGCTTCGCCCGCGAAGAAAGCGAAGTCGTCGCCGGCGGTCGAGGGCGGGAAGGCGGTGCGGGCCTTGGTGCCGAACACTGTTTTTGCGGCCCTCAGCGCCCGTTTCGTCGCATCCGCCTCGTTGATGACGGGTGGAATGCGGCGGATGAATTCGTAATGCGCCTCGATGCCGAACATCGCCGCCGTGCCCTTCGCCAGCCTGCCGATTTCCGCTTCGAGCTGGTCGCGCACGTCAGCCGCATAAGCGCGCGCCGTGCCGCCGATTTCGACGAGATCGGGAATGACGTTGAGCGCCTTCGGGTCGCCCGCCTGCACCGAGCAGGCGCTGACCACAGCGGGTTGCAGCGGATCGACGACGCGGCCGACGATGGTTTGCAGTGAGGCGAGGAAGGTGCCCGCCGCCGTTATGGGGTCACGGCCGAGATGTGGCTTGGCGCCATGGGTGCCGATGCCCTTGAAGGTCACGCGCCAGCTATCGGAAGAGGCAAGCTGCGGGCCTTCCACCACCGCCATCTCGTCGATGGCTAACCCCGGCATATTGTGCAGGCCATAAACGGCATCGCAGGGGAACAGCGAGAAAAGCCCGTCCTCCACCATTTTTTTCGCGCCACCACGGCCTTCTTCGGCCGGCTGGAAGATGAAATGCACGGTGCCGGAAAAATCGCGGGTCTTTGCGAGATAGCGTGCAGCACCCAGCAGCATGGCGGTGTGGCCATCATGGCCGCAGGCATGCATCTTGCCGGGAAATTTCGATTTATAGGGCCTGTCGGGCATTTCCGGCATGGCAAGCGCATCCATGTCGGCACGCAGGCCGATGCTGCGGGTGCCGTTGCCCACCTGCAGGGTGCCAACGACGCCGGTGCCGCCAAGACCACGATGCACCTTCAGCCCGGCCCGTTCCAGAAGGTCAGCGACGATGGCGCTGGTTCTCTCCTCTTCGAAACCCAGTTCCGGATGCGCGTGCAGATCGTGGCGAAGCTCCGTCAGGAATGGCAGGTCCTCACCGATCCGGTCCAGCAGTCTCATGGGCAGCTTGTCCTTGAATATGGGAAAAACCCGAGTCATAGGTGGGTTCGTCCGAATGCCTGTTGCTTTGTTTCCTTCTAGCTGAAAAAGCCAATGAAATGAACCCGCCGCATGTGTGCGGTTGCTGAAATGCTGAATATGCCGAACGGGGTTGGCGTGGCTGAAAAAACCGCGTCCGCTTTGCGCCATCCCGGTCCCGAAAGGAAAACCGATGCCGTCATCCGCATCGCCCGATACCCAGTCCCCGGCCGCTCCTCATGAGTTCTGGCAGGCGATAGCCGCTCCCCGCACATTTGAAACGGCCGGGCCACATTCCACCTTCTTTCCTGCAGTACTCGATGACGGAAGGCAGATTTGCCTGCCGATAAGGCCGCTCGCGGATGGTGAACATGCGCTTGCCTCGCTCATCGTCAATCAGGCGTCTTTTGAGGTGCTTGAAGTGCTTGCGGCTGATCTTGCCCGCAAGCTTTCCACCTTCGAGCCGGATGTCGTCATCGGCCTGCCGACGCTGGGGTTGACGCTTGCCGCCGCCGTTGCCCGCCATCTTGGCCATTCCCGTTACGTGCCGCTCGGCACGTCGCGCAAATTCTGGTATCTGGAGGAGCTGTCGGTGCCCATGTCCTCCATCACCACCAAACAGGAAAAGCGGCTTTATATCGATCCGCGCATGTTGCCGCTCATCGAGGGCAGGCGGGTGGCTCTGGTGGATGATGTCATCTCCAGCGGCAGTTCCATCATTTCAGGTCTTTCACTTCTCGCGTCGTCCGGTATTCAGCCGGTTGTCATCGGTGCGGCCATGCTGCAATCGGATCGCTGGCGGCAGAAAATCGCCGCTTTCGGGCCGGAATGGCCGGAGCGGGTGAGAGGTGTTTTCACCACGCCGCTGTTGACGAAAGCGCATGACGGCTGGCTGGCTTGACGTTGCGCAAATTCCGGCAAAACGCAAGTGGTGATAATTTCATCATTGCCTAATTTGCGTCTTGCGAAGCTGCGAGAGATCGTCCTAAGATCACCTTCGACAGATTATAGCGCTCGGCGAAAAACGCGCCGATTTGCTTTCGTTCGGTGTCATTCCGGCGTCTGCCCGCCCCCTTTGGTTTTGCCGCTTACTGGAATTTCTTCCCATGCATGCAGTGTTCGACGGTCATAATGATGTGCTGCTTCGATTGTGGCGCAACAGCAAGGCCGGTGCCGATCCGGTTGCGGAATTCAAGAACGGCACGCGCGAAGGTCATATCGATGGTCCGCGTGCCAGGGCCGGCGGTCTTGGCGGCGGAATCTGCGCCATCTATATCCCCTCCGGCGACCTCATCTTGCAGGAGCCTGACGAAAACGGTCACTACGACACGCCGCTCGCCGCGCCGCTGGAGCGCTTGCCTTCGCTCGATATTGCCATGGAGAAGGCGGCAATTGCACTGAGGCTCGATCGCGCTGGCGCCTGGCGGCTTTGCCGTTCCACGGCCGATATCCGCAAGGCCTTTGCCGAGGATGTTTTTGCCGCCGTGCTGCACATGGAAGGCTGCGAGGCGATCGGTGCCGATCTCGATGCGCTCGAGGTGTTTTATGCCGCCGGCCTGCGCTCGCTCGGTCCGGTCTGGAGCCGGCATAATGTTTTCGGCCATGGTGTTCCCTTTTCTTATCCCATGTCGCCCGATACTGCGCCGGGTCTCACCGATGCCGGTTTTTCGCTGGTGAAGGAATGCAACCGGCTCGGTATTCTCATCGATCTCGCGCATATCACCGAAAAAGGCTTCTGGGATGTGGCCAAGACCACCAACCAGCCGCTGATCGCAAGCCACTCCAACGCGCACGCGCTTACCCCCGTTGCCCGTAATCTCACGGACCGCCAGTTGGACGCTATCAAGGACAGTCACGGTCTGGTCGGTCTCAACTATGCCGTGACCATGCTCAGGCCGGATGCGCGCGACATTGCCGACACGCCGCTTTCCGACATGGTGCGCCATATCGACTATATGGTGGAGCGCATGGGTATCGACTGCGTGGCGCTCGGATCGGATTTCGACGGCGCGACAGTACCCGTTGGCATTGCGGATGCGAGCGGCAACCACAATCTGGTTGCGGCGCTGAAATCGGCAGGTTACGGTGACGGGGAGTTGGCCAAAATCTGCCGGGAAAACTGGCTGCGCGTTCTGTCCCAGGCCTGGCACGAACCGGCCTGAAGACGCCCTATAGCGAATGAAATCAATCTTATAACAAAAGGGGAGATCCTATGATCAAATCGCTCAACAAATCCATGCGTATTCTCAGCACCAGCGCCGCTCTGTCGCTGATGATGCTGTCGGCTCCGCACGCTTTCGCCGCCACGCCGGCCGATACCCTGGTCGAAGGTTTTGCCATCGACGACATCATCACGCTTGATCCGGGCGAAGCGTTCGAACTGTCCGCCGCCGAAGTCACCGGCAATACCTACAGCAAGCTGGTCTCCATCGATCTCAACGACACGTCCAAGGTTATCGGCGATCTGGCCGAGAGCTGGACGACCTCCGAGGATGGCCTCACCTACACCTTCAAGCTGAAGTCGGGCCTGAAATTTGCCTCCGGCAATCCGGTGACGGCTGATGACGTGGCCTTTTCCTTCGAGCGCGCCGTGAAGCTCGACAAGTCGCCGGCATTCCTGCTGACGCAGTTCGGCCTCAAGGGTGATAACGTCAACGAAAAAGCCAAGGCGACGGATGCGAATACCTTCGTGCTAACCGTCGACAAGCCCTATGCGCCGAGCTTCGTGCTGAACGTGCTGACGGCAACTGTCGCTTCGGTGGTCGACAAGAAGCTCATCACCGAAAAGGCGAAGGCGGTCACGCCCAGCGCCGATTACAAATATGACACCGATTTCGGCAATGAATTCCTGAAGACCGGTTATGCCGGTTCCGGCCCCTACAAGATCCTTGGCTGGAAGGCCAACGAGGCGGTCATCCTCGAAGCCAACCCGAATTATTACGGCGAGAAGCCGAAGCTGAAGCGCGTCGTCTACCGCCACATGAAGGAAAGCTCCGGCCAGCGTCTGGCGCTTGAAAACGGCGATATCGACGTTGCCCGCAACCTCGAGCCCGGCGATATGGAAGCCGTTTCCAAGAAGGAAGGCCTTGCCGTCACCTCTGCGCCGAAGGGCACCGTTTATTACTTCAGCCTCAACCAGAAGAACGAGAACCTGAAGAAGCCTGAGGTCATCGAGGCTTTCAAATATCTCGTCGATTATGACGCGATCGGCGCGACGATCATCAAGGGCATCGGCGAAGTCCACCAGACCTTCCTGCCTAAGGGCCAGCTCGGCGCGCTCGACGAAAACCCTTATAAGCTCGACGTCGCCAAGGCGAAGGAACTTCTCGCCAAGGCCGGCCTGAAGGATGGCTTCACCGTATCCATGGATGTGCGCAACACGCAGCCGGTGACCGGCATTGCCGAAAGCGTGCAGCAGACGCTGGCGCAGGCGGGCATCAAGCTGGAAATCATTCCGGGCGATGGCAAGCAGACGCTGACCAAATATCGCGCCCGCACCCATGATATCTACATTGGCCAGTGGGGTTCGGACTATTTCGATCCGAACTCGAATGCTGAAACCTTCACCATCAACTACGACAATTCCGATGAGGGCAAGAACAAGACACTCGCCTGGCGCAATGCCTGGGACGTTCCTGACCTGACCAAGGAAACGCAGTCGGCGCTGCTGGAAAAGGACACTGCCAAGCGCGCCGCCATCTATGAAAACCTGCAGAAGGAAGTTCTGGCGAAGGGTCCCTTCGTCATCATCTTCCAGCAGACGGAAGTGGCGGGTTATTCCGCCAAGCTCAAGGGTCTGAAGCTCGGACCGAGCTTCGACACCAACTACGTCTATACGATCTCCAAGGAATGATCCGGAAGGATCGGTCTCTTGAGCATCGTTGAAACGAACAGCCGGGCGAGGCAGGGCAAACGCCGTGCCAACGCCCGTGTGAAGGCCGTTCTCGGCTTCGCCGTCACCGTCATCACCACCTTTCTGGGGTTGATGGCGGTCACATTTTTCATTGGCCGCGTCGTGCCGATCGATCCCGCGCTGGCGATCGTCGGCGACCGTGCGCCTGCGCATGTGGTCGAGCGGGTGCGTGAGCAGCTCGGCCTCAACCTGCCGCTCTGGCAGCAGTTCTTCCTTTATCTGAAGCAGGCGCTTTCGGGAGACTTCGGCATCTCCGTCCTCACCACCAATCCTGTCATGGAGGACATCAAGCGGGTGTTTCCGGCGACGATTGAGCTGGCCACGATCGGCACCATCATCGGTGCCGTCTTCGGCATACCGCTAGGCGTCCTTGCCGCCGTCAAGCGCGGCAGCTTTGCCGACCAGGTCGTGCGCGTCATCGGCCTCATCGGTTATTCCGTGCCGATCTTCTGGCTCGGCCTTCTGGCGCTGCTGGTGTTTTACGCCCGGCTGCAATGGGTGGCTTATCCCGGCCGCATGGATATCGTCTATGAATTCACCTTCACGCCGGTCACGGGCTTTTTCCTGATCGACGCGATCTGGCAGCGGCAATGGGACGTCTTGTGGGATCTCTTCCGCCACATCATCCTGCCCGCCTCTCTGCTTGGTTATTTTTCGCTGGCCTATATCAGCCGCATGACGCGCTCCTTCATGCTGAACGAGCTCGCCCAGGAATATATCGTTGCGGCCCGCGCCAAGGGGCTTTCGGAAACCCGCATCATCTGGTTCCACGCGCTGCGCAACGCCGCCGTGCCGCTGGTCACGGTGATTGCGCTGTCCTATGCCGGCCTGCTGGAAGGTTCGGTGCTGACCGAAACCATCTTCGCCTGGCCGGGGCTCGGCCTCTACATCACCAATTCCCTGCAGAATGCGGATATGAATGCCGTTCTCGGCGGCACGATCGTGATCGGCGCCATCTTTGTCGGCATCAATCTCTTCTCCGATCTGCTTTACCGGACGCTCGATCCAAGGACGCGCAGCCGATGACGATTTCGACTGACACACTGAAACCTTACAGCCGCGAATGGCTGCTCTCCGACCGGCCGGCCTCGCGCAAACAGGCGCGCCTTGGCCGGGCCTATGTCATCTGGCGGCGCTTTTCGGAAAACCGGCTGGCGCTGCTCGGCCTCGGCATCATTGTTGCGCTGCTGTTCGTCGCGCTGTTTGCCAATGTGCTGGCGCCACACAATCCGGTGCAGGGCGATCTGCGCAATGCCCGGCTTCTGCCTCCGGGGACCGAAGGTTACCTGCTCGGCACGGATGATCAGGGGCGCGATATTCTCTCGCGTCTCATTCATGGCTCCCGGCTGACCCTCTTCGTCGTGCTGCTGGTGGCCATCATCGCGGCACCCATCGGGCTCATCGTCGGCACCGTCTCGGGCTATGCCGGCGGCTGGGTCGATGCCGTTCTTATGCGCATCACGGATATCTTCCTCGCCTTTCCGAAGCTGGTTCTGGCGCTGGCGCTGGTGGCCGCACTTGGGCCGGGCATTGAAAACGCCGTGCTCGCCATCGCGGTCACCTCATGGCCGCCCTATGCGCGCATCGCGCGCGCCGAGACCATGACCTTCCGCAATTCCGATTTCATTGCCGCGGTGAAGCTCATGGGGGCCTCGCCCTTCCGCATCGTCCTGAAACACGTCATGCCGCTTTGCATGTCGTCGCTCATCGTGCGTGTCACGCTCGACATGGCGGGCATCATCCTCACCGCCGCCGGTCTCGGTTTTCTCGGCCTTGGTGCGCAGCCGCCTCTGCCGGAATGGGGCGCGATGATCGCTTCCGGACGCCGTTTCATTCTCGATCAATGGTGGGTTGCCGCCATGCCGGGTATTGCGATCCTGATCGTCAGCCTCGGTTTCAACCTTCTGGGCGATGGCCTGCGCGATGCGCTGGACCCCAAGGAGGCGAACCAATGAGCGCACCGCTTCTGACTGTCGAGAACCTGCGCGTTTCCTTCCCCACCCGCACCGGGCTGGTGGAGGCGGTACGTGGTGTCTCCTTCACGCTGGGACGCGAACGCCTCGGCATTGTCGGTGAATCCGGCTCCGGCAAGTCGCAGACCGGCCGCGCCATCATGGGGCTGACCCCGAAAAGTGCGCGCATCGAGGCCGATGCCCTGCGCTTCGGGGATATCGATCTTCTCAACGCTTCGGCGAAGGAAAGGCGACTCATGCGCGGCAAGCGCATGGCCATGATCCTGCAGGACCCGAAATATTCGCTGAACCCTGTCATGACAATCGGCCGCCAGATCATGGAAACGCTGCGCACCCACGAGAATATCGGCGCAGGCGCGGCGCGGCAGCGAACGCTCACCATGCTGGAGTCAGTGCAAATCCGCGATCCCGAGCGCGTGTTCGATCTATATCCGCATGAGGTATCCGGTGGCATGGGCCAACGTGTCATGATTGCCATGATGCTGGTCTGCGGCCCGGAGCTTCTGATCGCCGACGAACCGACTTCGGCGCTCGACGTGACGGTCCAACTGGAAGTGCTCGACATTCTCGACAAGCTGGTACGGGATCGCGGCATGGGGTTGATCTTCGTCAGCCACGATCTGCGCCTCGTCTCTTCCTTCTGCGACCGCGTCCTTGTCATGTATGCCGGCAAGGTGGTGGAAGAGCTTGCTTCCGCCAATCTGAAGGAGGCGAAGCACCCCTATACGCAGGGCCTGCTGAACTGCCTGCCGGAAATCGGCGGCCACCGGCATCCGCTGCCGGTTCTGGAACGCAAGCCGGAGTGGCGCGCATGAGTTCAGTTCTTTCTGTCCGCGACATGGTGGTGGATTTCGACGGTTACATCGCGCTCGACAGCGTCAGCATCGATGTGGCCGAGGGTGAATCATTCGGCATCGTCGGCGAGTCCGGTTCCGGCAAGTCGACACTGCTGCGCGCCATTGCCGGCCTCAACCATTTCGATGAAGGCTCCTTGATGGTGGCCGGGCGCTCCTATGCCGGCAAGCACCGCGACAAGAGCTTTTATAGCGATGTGCAGATGGTGTTTCAGGATCCCTATGGCTCGCTTCACCCGCGCCAGACGGTGGATGCGCTGCTGCTCGAACCGCTGGTCATCCACGGTCTGGATAATCGCGAGCAGCGCATTGCCCGGGCATTGGACGAGGTGGGCCTCGGCACCGGCTTCCGTTTCCGTTATTCGCACCAGCTTTCCGGCGGCCAGCGGCAACGTATCGCCATTGCGCGTGCGCTGATTGTCGAGCCGAAAATCCTGCTGCTGGATGAGCCGACCTCGGCGCTCGACGCCTCCATTCAGGCGGAAATCCTCAACCTGCTGGAACAGGCCCGCAAGGATCGTAACCTCACCTTCGTCATGGTTAGCCACGATCTCGGCGTCATCAGCCATATGTGTGATAGGCTGGCGGTGATGAAAAGCGGCAAGGTGGTGGAAATGCTGGAGGCGGAGGCGCTGGAAAGCCGCGAATTCAGTGCGGATTATACGAGGCAGCTGCTGGTGGCGAGCGAGGGTTTTAAGCGCGCGTGATGGCGCTTTTTGATGGGCAAGAGGTTTCTTCTCCCCGAGGGGGAGAAGATGCCCCGAAGGGGCAGATGAGGGGGCAAGCTCTCCGCATATCTCTGCCGTCGCCCCCTCATCCGTCGCTGCGCGCCACCTTCTCCCTGGCGGGGAGAAGAAACAAGCGGCACGCTTTGCTTTCACGAGCGATCTTCCTGGGTGAGGTATTTTCTCGCGACGCTGCGATGATATGGTGAGCCCCCACACCTGCCCACCCGAACAAGGTATCCACCCCATGCAACTGCGCGCATTGATGTATTTCGACGAGCTGGTCCGCACCAATTCCATGCGCGCAGCTGCGGAAAACCTGAATGTCGCGCCGACAGCGGTGAGCCGCCAGATCGAGAACCTCGAATATTATTTCGGCTCACCGCTGGTGGAGCGCTCCAGCCGTGGCGTGAAACTGACGGCGGCAGGCGAACTGCTCGCCGCCCGCGCCGGCAAGACGCTGCGCGAGCTGGACCATGTGCATCAGCTGATCGATGACCTGAAGGGGCTGCAACGCGGCCGGGTCACGGTCTATGCCAATGGCGCAACCGTGGCCAATCTTCTTGCGCCGGTGCTGGCGCAGTTCAGCCTCAAATATCCGAAACTGCGTTTCGAGGTGCATATCACCAGCGCCCGGCAGGCTATGGAGGCGCTGGGCGCGGCGGAGGCCGATCTGGTGGTCAGCCTGTTCGCGCCAAAGGTTTCCGGCGTAAAAGTGCGCTCGCGCACCCGTATCAGCTATGATGTCATCTTTCCGGCCGGCCATGCGCTCGCGGCCCAGCCGGAAGTCTCGTTGAAGGAGCTGGCCAGCCTGCCGCTCGCCCTGCCGGACAAGAGTTTTGCCGCGCGTCAGGCATTCGACACGCTGTTTGCCGATGCGGGCATCGAACTCGATCCCGTCTTCATCACCAGCTCGCTGGAAATGCTGAAGGAGCTGGTGCTGGGCCACGCCGCCGCCACGCTGCTGCCGGCGCTTTCGGTCGCGCGTGAAATCCGCAGTGGCCAGATGGTCGCCATACCCCTTGCCGGCAAGAAGGGCATCCACACCCAGATCGATCTCTGTGTTGCTCCTGACCGGCAATTGTCCTTCGCCGCTTCCAAGCTTGCTGATTTCATCGAGCGCTTCATGCGCGAGGCGACGGCGGGGTAAGCGGGCAGTCCCGTGTCTCTGTCCGAGAGGTTGATTTCCATCCGCATTTCCGTGTAGCCATTTCAGCTACACGGAGCACACAAAAATCGAGATTGTGTGTGCGCCTGCAACATGACACTCTTTTTGCAACGGGTGGTCTTTGGAAGGGCAAAAATGCCCCGGCCGCCAGACAGGGGACAATGATGCCACGCACTTATCTTTCGCAGGCGGCAACGCTTTCGCGCCGTACCGCGCTGAGCCTCGCATTGGGCACGGCGCTCTGGCTGCCGCTTTCGGCAACGGTTGCCGAAGCCGCGCCGAAAACCGCGCTGACGCTTGGCATGGCCGTCGAGCCGGCCGGTCTCGATCCGACCATTGCCGCCCCCGTCGCCATCGGTCAGGTCACCTGGCAGAATGTCTTCGAAGGTCTGGTGAAGATCGACAGCGAAGGCAAGGTGAAGCCGCAGCTTGCCGAAAGCTGGGAAATTGCGCCTGACGGCAAGACCTATACGTTCAAGCTGCGCAAGGGCGTTACCTTCCATGATGGCGAGACCTTCGATTCCGCTGTCGCGAAATTTGCGCTGGATCGAGCACGTGGCGAAAACTCGGTCAATCCGCAGAAACGCTTCTTCGCCGCCATCGACAGTATCGAGACGCCGGATGCCGCAACGCTGGTGCTGAAGCTGAAGCAGCCGGCCGGCAGCCTTCTCTACTGGCTCGGCTGGCCTGCCTCCGTGATGGTGGCGCCGAAAAGCGCGGAGAATAACCGCACCACACCTGTCGGCACCGGCCCGTTCAAATTTGCGAGCTGGGCCAAGGGTGACAAGGTGGAGTTGCAGAAGAACGGCGCCTATTGGGACAAGGCGGTCGCGGTGAAGCTGGAGAAGGCAACCTTCCGTTTTGTGTCCGATCCGCAGGCGCAGGCCGCCGCGCTGAAATCCGGCGATATCGATGCTTTCCCGGAATTCGGCGCGCCGGAGCTGATGACCTCCTTCGATGGCGATGCGCGTCTCGGCACTTTCGTCGGCAATACCGAGTTGAAGGTCGTGGCCGGCATGAACAATGCCCGCAAGCCCTTTGACGACAAGCGCGTGCGCCAGGCGCTGATGATGGCGGTGGATCGCGGCACTGTCATCGAAGGCGCATGGTCGGGCTTCGGCACGGCCATTGGCAGCCATTACACCCCGAATGACCGCGGCTATATCGACACCACCGGCGTGCATCCTTTCGATATCGACAAGTCGAAGGCACTGCTTGCCGAGGCAGGCTATCCGGATGGGTTCAGCTTCACCATCAAGGCGCCGCAGATGGCTTATTCCCAGCGCACCTCGCAGATACTGCAGGCCATGTTTGCCGAAATCGGCGTGACGATGACCATCGAAACCACCGAATTCCCGGCAAAATGGGTGGCGGATGTCTTGAAAGGTGCGGATTACGACATGACCATCATTGCCCATGCCGAGCCGATGGATATCGATATCTATGCGCGTGACCCCTATTACTTCAATTACAAGAACCCGGCCTTCAACGAGGTCGTGGCGAATGTCGAAAAGACGGCGGATGCTGGGGAGCAGGAAAAGCTCTACGGCGAAGCCCAGAAAATTCTCGCCGACGACGTGCCGGCACTGTTCCTTTTCGTGATGCCGAAGCTTGGCGTGTGGGACAGGAAGGTGAAGGGGCTTTGGGAAAACGAGCCAATTCCGTCGAATGTGCTGACGGACGTGCATTGGGAAGAGTGACGTTTGTCGATAGCCGTTTCTTCCGTCATGCCGGACTTGATCCGGCATCCAGCCAGCCCAAGTCCTTGGGCTGAAAGGGCTCTCTCCGCCGCGCAGACGCGCGTCGGCTGGATTCCGGCTCAGGGCCGGAATGACGGGAGAGAGATAACTGGACCTTCGACCGCAGGTGAAACAAAGCAAGGAGAAGATGCCAGATGTTAGCCGTCCTCATCCGGCGTCTTTTAAGCCTCGTCATCACCCTGTTTGCCGTTTCCCTCATCATCTATCTCGTCATGGGGCTCTTGCCGGGTGACCCTGCGGCCATCATGCTCGGCACTTCGGCGAGCCCCGATACGCTGGCCGCCCTGCAGAAGCAGATGGGCCTCGATCAGCCGCTGCCGCTGCGTTATCTCCACTGGCTTGCGGGCGTCTTCCGGGGCGATCTCGGGCAATCCTATACCTATGGCGTGCCGGTGGCGGGGCTGATCCTCGAGCGGCTGGCCGTCACCCTGCCGCTTGCGCTGCTGGCGGTCTGCCTTTCGGTCGCTATTGCCATTCCGCTTGGTGTGGCGGCTGCGAGAAGCCGCAACGGGCCGGTCGATTTCGCAGCCGGGCTGTTTTCGCATGTGGGTATCGCCGTGCCCGGTTTCTGGGTCGGGCTGCTGCTCATCATCGTCTTTTCCACCACGCTCGGCTGGATGCCGGCTGGCGGCTTTCCCGGCTGGACGCCTAGCTTTCTGGCAGGTTTCACCGCTCTGGTCCTTCCGGCAATCGCCCTCGCGTTGTCGCAGGCCGGTGTCCTTACCCGCGTCTGCCGCTCGGCGGTACTGGAAGTGATGAACGAGGATTTCGTACGCACCGCGCGCGCCAAGGGCCTGAGCGAACGGGTGGCGCTGTGGCGACATGCGGTGCCGAATGCGATGATCCCTGTTGTCACCATGATTGGCCTGCAATTCACCTTCCTCATTGCCGGCGCGGTGCTGGTGGAAAATGTCTTCAACCTGCCGGGTCTCGGACGGCTTGCCTACCAGGCGCTGACCCAGCGCGATATCGTCGTCATGCAATCCGTCGTGCTGTTTTTCTCGGCGCTGGTGATCGTCATGAATTTCGTGGTCGATATCGCCTATCTCTTCATCGATCCAAGACTGCGGGCAGGTGCGCGATGATGCGATTGATCCGCCGCCCCGCCTTTGCCGTCGGCATCGCCGTCACGGTCTTTCTGGTCGCAGTCGCCCTGCTGTCGCTGGTCTGGACGCCGGTGTCCCCCACAAAGATGCAGATCGTCCAGAAGCTGAAATCGCCCTTCGTGTATGGCGGTCTCGGCACGGATCATTTCGGCCGCGACGTGTTGTCCATGCTGATGGCCGGTGCGTGGAATTCGCTGTCCACCTCCATCGCCGCCGTCGCCATCGGTGCATTTATCGGCACGACCATCGGCGTTGCGGTTGCGGCGCTGCGCGGTTTCACCGAAACCGTGGTGATGCGTATCTGCGATATCATCTTTGCAGTTCCGCCGATCCTGTCGGCCATGATGCTTGGCGCCTTCATCGGCACGGGGCGCTTCACCGCCATCATCGCCATCGCCACCTTCATGGTGCCGGTGTTTGCCCGGCTGACACTGGGGGCGGCGTTGCAGATATGGTCGCGGGAATATGTCACCGCCGCCACCAGCATCGGCCAGAACCGCGCCAGGATAACGCTCTTTCATGTCGTGCCGAATATTTCCAACCAGATCATCGTGCAGGTGACGATCCAGCTGGGTCTTGCGATATTGACGGAAGCGGGCCTTTCCTTCCTCGGTCTCGGCATGCCGCCACCTGCCGCCACCTGGGGGCGGATGCTCGCGGACGCCCAGACCTATCTGGGTGTGGCGCCCTGGCTCGCCATCATGCCCGGCCTTGCGATCGCGCTCGCCGTCTTCGGCCTCAATCTTCTCGGCGATGGCCTGCGCGACCTGCTGGACCCGCGCGATACCAGCTGACCGTTTCAAGCCGATATCTCCCCTATTTCCTGTTTTTCTGACGAGACGATGCCATGACCGATCTCATAGACCTCAACACGCTCGAAATCCTGGCGCTTTACCGGGACAGGAAGCTTTCGCCATCGGAATATTGGCAGGTGGTGGAGGCGCGTATCGATGCTTTCGAGCCTGTCGTGAACGCGCTTTACGCTTACGATCCGGAGGATGCACGCAGGCAGGCGCTGGCCTCGACGCAGCGCTGGCAGAAGGGTGAAACGCTCGGCGCCCTCGATGGCATTCCGGTCTCGCTGAAGGAACTGATCGCCACCAAAGGCCATCCCGTTCCGCTTGGCACGAGGGCGGTGGACCTGGTGCCTGCGGTTGAGGACGCGCCGGTGGCCGCCCGCTGCCGCGAGGATGGCGCAATCCTTTACGCCAAGACCACCTGCCCGGATTACGGCATGTTATCATCAGGCCTTTCCAGCTTCCACAAGCTCAGCCGCAATCCGTGGGACCCCACCCGGAACCCCGGCGGCTCCAGCGCCGGTGCTGCTTCGGCAGGGGCTGCGGGTTATGGCACGCTGCATATCGGCACGGATATTGGCGGCTCGGTGCGGCTGCCGGCGGGGTGGACCGGCCTGTTCGGTTTCAAGCCAAGCCAGGGCCGCATCCCGGTCGATCCCTATTATACCGGCCGTTGCGCCGGACCGATGACCCGCACCGTTGCCGATGCCGCCTATGCCATGGCGACGCTTTCCCGCCCCGACTGGCGCGATGGCACCTCTCTGCCGCCCAACGATATCAACTGGATGAACCTCGATATTAATGTGAAGGGCCTGAAGATCGGCCTGATGCTGGATGCGGGCTGCGGCCTGCCGCTGGAGGATGAGGTGCGCGACGCCGTGCTCTCCGCCGCCAGGCTGTTCGAGGCGGCGGGCGCGATCGTGATACCCGTCGAGCCGGTGCTGACGCGGGAAATGCTGGATGGGCTGGACGATTTCTGGCGGGCGAAATTCTGGGGTGACATGGCGGCGCTGAGCGTGGATCGCCGCGCGGCGATCCTTCCCTATATTCACGCATGGGCACAGAAGGGGGCGGAGGTCTCCGGCGCGCGCGCGGTTTTCGGCTTCAACCAGACCATGGAAATGCGTAAGACCTGCGGGCGCTTGATGCAGTCCGTCGATGCGGTGATTTCACCCGTCAATCCCATCGTCTCCTATCCGGCCGACTGGGCCTCGCCCACCAATGATCCCGAACTTCCCTTCGAACATATAGCCTTCACGGTGCCGTGGAACATGTCGGAACAGCCGGCCTCCTCGATCAATTGCGGCTTCTCCAGATCGGGAATGCCCATCGGCTTGCAGATCGTCGGGCCGCGTTACGAGGATTTGTTCGTGCTGAAGCTTTCAAAAGCCTTCGAGAATTGGGGTGGCGGTGTGCGGCGCTGGCCGGAGCTGCCGCAGGCCCGCTGATCCCACCTTTATCGGGCTTGTAGTATTGCCATAATACCCGCATCGCGATCCCGCCTGTTAGGGTGCCCAAAGGCATTCGAAAACGGGAGGAGCAGACATGCCGAAGAAGATTTTGATGATCGCCGGCGATTTCGCCGAGGATTATGAGACCATGGTGCCGTTCCAGACCTTGGCTGCGGTCGGTCACGCGGTCCATGCCGTCTGCCCCGGCAAGAAGGCGGGCCAGACCATCGCTACCGCGATCCATGATTTCGAGGGCGACCAGACCTATTCGGAAAAACGCGGCCATAATTTCGCGCTCAACGCCACCTTCGCCGATATCAGGGTTGCGGATTACGATGCGCTGGTCATTCCGGGCGGCCGCGCGCCGGAATATCTGCGGCTGAATGCGGATGTGCTTGCGGCGGTGAAACATTTCTTCGAAGCGGACAAGCCGGTGGCCGCCGTCTGCCACGGCGCGCAATTGCTGGCGGCAGCCGGTGTTCTGAAAGGCCGCACCTGCTCGGCCTACCCGGCCTGCCGTCCCGAGGTCGAGCTTGCCGGCGGCACCTATGCCGATATCGCCATCGATGCGGCCGTTACCGACGGCAAGCTGGTGACGGCGCCCGCATGGCCGGCTCATCCGGCATGGCTTTCGCAATTCATGGCGGTGCTCGGCAAATAAGCTGTGGCGAACGGGGCTTTTGCAGGCCCCGTTTTCCGCCTATCTTTCAGGCGTGGTGAGGGAGGAGACCATGTGCAAGCTTTTCATCAAGGCAGACCCTGCGCTCTGGGAAAGCCATACAAGGTCGCTCAGGATCGATGGCATGGTCACGAGTGTGCGGCTTGAAAATTTCTTCTGGACAACGCTGGATGAGGTCGCGCGCCGCGATGGCATGAACAGCGTGCAGCTCATCGCCAAGCTTTATAATGAATCGATCGATGCCGGGCACGATCTCGGCAATTTCACCTCGTTCCTGCGGGTCTGCTGCGGCCGTTATCTCGCGCTTCAGCTTTCCGGTGATATTCCGGCGCGCAGCGATATTCCGATTGCCGCGCTGGATGCGGACAGCATTCTCGATGCGGAAAAGGTGAATTATCATTGATGACGGTAAGCGCGGCGCGGGAATGCGCCGCGCGTCTTCTTAGCTCTTCAGCGCCCTTGGATCGAGCGCATCGCGCACGGCGTCGCCGATGTAATTCACACTCAGAACCGTCAGTGAAATCGCCAGCCCCGGCCACAACACGCGCGAGGGTGTCAGTTGCAGGAAGTTGGCGCCGTCGAACAGCAGCCGCCCCCAGGTCGGGAAATCGGAGGGGAAGCCGAGGCCGAGGAAGGAGAGTGCGGATTCCGTGATGATGGCCGAGGCGATGCCGAGCGTGGCCGAGACCATGATCGAACTCAGCACATTCGGCAGGATATGCCTGAGGATGATGCGGTATTCGCGCATGCCGCTCGATTTTGCCGCCATGATGAATTCCTGGCTTTTGATCGTCAGCACATCGCCGCGCACGATACGGGCGGTATGCATCCAGCTGGTTATGCCGATCACGAAGACGATGAGGATGAAGATGCCGGTTTCCGGCCCGAAGGCCGCGCGCAGCGTATCGCGGAACAGCATCAGGATGACGAGCAGCAGCGGCAAAAGCGGCAGGGCTAGGAACAGGTCGGTCAGCCGCATCAGCGGACCGTCCAGATTTCGGAAATAGCCTGACAGCACCCCCACCAGCGTACCGAGAAACAGCGCCAGCAGCATGGCGGTGATGCCGACGGCAAGCGAGATGCGCCCGCCGGCCAGAACCTGCGCCAGCATGTCCTTGCCGAGATTATCGGTGCCGAAGGGATGCGCCCATGATGGCCACTGGTTGCGTTCCCTCACATTGATGGCGTTGGGTGCGACGGTGTGGATATAGGGCCCGACATAGACCGCCAGCAGGATGAAGATGAAGACGAAGAGGCCCGCCACACCGCCCTTGTGAACGCGGAACTGCTTCCAGATATCGGCAAGGGCGGATTGCGTGGGGGTGGCCGCAACCGTCGGCGCTGCGATGGTGGCGTCAGTCATAGCGAATCCTCGGGTCGAGAATGCCGTACAGCACGTCGGCAATCAGATTGAAGAGCACGATAAGCACCGCGAAAATGAAGGTCAGAGTCTGCACCAGCGGAATATCCGCGCCCTGAACGGCTGTTATCAGCAATTGGCCAAGCCCGTTTACGCGGAAAATCTGCTCGGTGATGATGGCGCCGGAAAAGATTGTCGGCACGCCGAGCGCAATCACGGTCACGACCGGAATGAGGCTGTTGCGCAGCACGTGGACGAGCAGAACGGATTTTTCCTTCACGCCCTTGGCGCGGGCGGTGCGCACATAATCCTGATGCAGATTGTCGAGCATGGAGGCGCGCACGAAGCGGCTGATCTGCGAGACGTTGTAGAGCGTCAGCACCAGAACCGGCAGGAACATCTGCTTGATCTGCGCGACGAAGCTTCCCCAGTCGGTCACCTGCAGATTGGTGTCATAGACGGAAGGGAACCATTGCAGGTAGGAGCTGAAGATGACGACCAGCAGCACGCCGGTGAAGAAGGTTGGCACCGAATAGCCGACCATCGAAACGAAGGTGCCGATCTGGTCGAAGATCGAATATTGCTTATAGGCGGAAATGACGCCGATCGGGATCGCCAGCAGCGCCCCGAACAGATAGGCAAGGCCCACCACCCACAGCGTCTGCGGTATGCGCTGGATGACGAGATCGACCACCGGGCTGCGTGTCGCCCAGGACAGCACACGCATGCGGTTGCCATCGCCGATCTGCCAGCCGGTCAGTTTTTCGAAAAGGTTCAACGGTTCGTTGATGAAGAACTGCTGCAACCAGAGCAGGTAGCGGATGAGAAACGGCTGGTCGAGGCCGAGGGAGGCGCGGATCTGCTCACGCACTTCGGGCGGAATGGTCAGCGGCAGGTCGCCGGTCGGGTCGTTGGGCGCGAGATCGAGCAGGGCGAAAATGACGAAGCTGATGACGAGCAACGTCGGTACGGCAAAGGCAAGCCGCCGGAGCGTAAAGGCAAACATCTGAAACTCTCCAGACTCAGAGCGCGGCAGGACGAAAATTGAGAGCATCTTCGCCGTGACGCTGCAAATGTGTCTTCAGATCATGGTCCAGGGGCATGCAAAAGGCCGGCCCCCTTGTCGGGGAGCCGGCGCATCTGCGTGTTACTTCTTGCGGGACCAGTCCGCGACGTTCCAGAGTTCCGAATCCCAGGCGTTCATGCGAACGCCTTCCAGCGTCAACGAATGCGAGGACACGTTGCCGCGATGAATGAGCGGAATATGCGCACCTTCCTCCGTCAGCATGTCGTTCAGCTGCTTGGCGATTTCCCCGCGCTTGGCAAAGTCCGTCGTTTTGGAAAGCACGTTCACCAGCTTGTCGAATTCCGGGTTGCAATAACGCGGAACATTCTGTCCCTGCCAGCCATTGGCGGGGGTGGGGATCTTGTCGCACAGCCATTCCGCCAGATATTTTTCCGGGTCCGTGCCGTCGAAGTTGTTGGTATACATTTCGACGTCGGCATAAAATTTCTGGAAGGTATCGGGGCTTGCCGGGTCGCCGCCGAAGAACACCGAGGCGCTGACATTGCGCAGCTCGGAAGCAACGCCGATCTGCGACCACATGTCCTTCACCAGTTCCTGCGCCGCCTGGCGAACAGAGTTGGTTGAGGTCTGGTAGAGGAAGGACAGCTTCACGCCGTTCTTGGCGCGGATGCCGTCGGATCCCTTCACCCAGCCGGCATCATCCAACAGCTTGTTTGCACCTTCGACATCCTGTTTCAGGCACCAGCTGTCATTCTTGGTGGAAGCGACGGCTTCCGGGGCCGGCACGATGTTGCAGGTCGGCTTGCCCGCTTCGCCATAGCCCGTCTCATCGATGATGTCGCGGTCGATCGCAAGCGACAGCGCCCGGCGCACGGCCGGATCGGACAGGGCCGGATGCGGGCCGCCCTCCTTGGTGGAGCGCTTGTCACCCAAGGCGGGATCGGCATTGTACCAGTTGAGATTGATACGCTCGACCTGGGTGCCGAAGGCGGTTTCCAGCTTGCCCTTGCCGGCGGCCACCATGGTGGCCAGAATTTCCGGCTCCACCTGCATGTTCCAGGCGTAATCAAATTCGCCCGTTTCAAGAACGGCACGCGCAGCGGAAGCCGCATCGCCGCCGCCCTTCAGGGTTACCGTTGCGAAAGCGGGCTTGGCCGGATCGCGATAATTGGTATTGGCGACGAAGCTGATGACGTCGTTCGGCTTGAAATCCTTGACCACGAAGGGGCCGGTGCCGATGGGGCCGAAATTGGCGGATGTGCAGCCAGGGGCGGCTGCCCCGACGCATTTCTCAAACTGCTTCTTCTGGATGACGGGGGATTGTGCGCCGACGAAGGCGGAATAGGGGTAGGGTTTCTGTTCGGTGAAGCTGACCTTGACGGTATGGGCGTCGACGGCCTCGACATTCTTCACGCCCTCATATTGAGCCGCCTGCGCGCAGCCGCCATCCGGCGCGGTGCAATATTTCCAGGTGAAGATGACGTCATCGGCGGTCAGCGGCGTGCCGTCCGACCATTTGACGTCGCTCTTCAGCTTCCAGGTCATGCTGAGCAGATCCTTCGCGACGCCGCCATTGTCGACCGTCGGGATTTCGCTCACCAGCATCGGTACCAGCTCGCCCTTTTCGTCGTAGCGCGCCAGCGGCTCGATCACCATGGACGAGCTGTAGACTTCCTTGGTGCCAGCGGAAAGATAGGGATTGAGGGTCGATACGGCCTGCCAGAACAGGATTTTCAGTTCGCCGTCACTGCCGCGCTCGGCATGGGCGGCAGAGCCTGCCAAGGCCATGGCCGCCACCGTGCTGGCAAAGAGAACGCTGCGCTTCTTCATTGTGGTTTTCCCCTTTTTAGATTTTATCTATTTGAATGTTTGACGCTTTTCCCGTCGTCATGTGCAAGGTCTATTTTTATAAGTATTTGACTTTGCTAAGGAATATTCCTCCATTCCCGATGATGCTATTGTCAGTTTTTTTGAAAAGCAAGCCCCAAACTTTTATTGATGAACAAAATTTGAGCCATTCGCCTCTTGGCCTATTTTTCGCTCATGCAGCAAAATTCAGACTTGCAAAAGTAGAAATTCCAAACGCAATATGGTTCCCGACAACCCGGCGGGGAACAAAAAAAGGGAAAAAGAGAATGCCGATATTGAACCGTGTGGCCGAAATGCAGGAAGACGTTGCCGGCTGGAGGCGCCATCTGCATGAACACCCGGAGCTGCTTTACGATGTCTACGAAACATCGAAGTTCGTGGCCGAAAAACTGACATCCTTCGGCTGCGATGTGGTCGAGACCGGCATCGGCAAGACCGGCGTGGTCGGCATCATCAAGGGGCGGCACGGCGACGGCCCGACCATCGGTTTCCGTTCCGACATGGACGCGCTGCCGATCCTCGAGACCAGCGGCAAGCCTTGGGCTTCGAAAATCCCTGGCAAGGCCCATTCCTGCGGCCATGACGGGCATACCGCCATGCTTCTGGGTGCTGCGCAATATCTGGCCGAAACTCGCAACTTCAAGGGTTCCGTCGCGGTCATCTTCCAGCCGGCGGAAGAGGGCGGGGCAGGGGCGCTTGCCATGCTGAACGACGGCATGATGGAAAAATTCGGCATTTCGCAGGTCTATGGCATGCATAATGAGCCGGGCATTCCCGTCGGCCAATTCGCCATCCGCAAGGGATCGACCATGGCGGCGGCGGATAGTTTCGAAATCATCATCACCGGCAAGGGCAGCCATGCGGCCGCACCGCATCTTTCCATCGATCCGGTTCTAACCTCTGCTCATATCATCATCGCCCTGCAATCCATCGTCTCGCGGGAGACGGACCCGCTTAAATCGCTCGTCGTCACCGTCGCCACCACCCATGGCGGCACGGCCGTCAATGTCATTCCCGGTGCGGTGACGCTGACGGGGACGGTGCGCACCTTGCTTCCGGAAACCCGCGATTTCGCCGAAAAGCGCCTGAAGGAAGTGGCGACCGCAACCGCCATGGCGCATGGCGCCACCGTGGAGGTGAAATATCATCGCGGTTATCCCGTCACCTTCAACCACAATGACGAAACCGAATTTGCGACCGGCGTGGCGATGGGTGTGGCCGGTGCCAACGCCGTCAACACCAATCCCAACCCGCATATGGGGGCGGAGGATTTCTCCTATATGCTCGAAGCGCGTCCCGGCGCCTTCATCTTCATCGGCAATGGCGATACCGCCGGGCTGCACAATGCGGCCTATGATTTCAACGACGATGCGCTGCCTTACGGTATCAGCTACTGGGTCTCGATGGCCGAAAAGGCACTTGCTGCGTAAGACATCCGGCGGCCCGCGTGGCCGCCTTCTGCTTTTCAGGAGATCGGCATGCTTTTGGCGGCAACATCCATGGAACAGACCGGCGGTTCAGTCAGCCCGGTTTTATCGGTTCAGAATCTCACTACGTCCTTCCGCGTTGATGGCGGCTGGAAATCCGTGGTGCGCAATATGAGTTTCGAGATCGCGCCGCGCGAGACGGTGGCGATCGTCGGCG
The DNA here is from genome assembly GCF_005221385.1 of Agrobacterium tumefaciens. Classification (NCBI taxonomy): domain Bacteria; kingdom Pseudomonadati; phylum Pseudomonadota; class Alphaproteobacteria; order Hyphomicrobiales; family Rhizobiaceae; genus Agrobacterium; species Agrobacterium tumefaciens. The sequence goes on from NZ_CP039904.1 coordinate 1,692,753, forward strand.
AGAGCGGCTCGGGCAAAAGCGTCACCTCGCTCTCCATCATGCGGCTCCTCGATAAAAAAACGAGCCAGATCGAGGGCAGCGTCATGCTCGGTGGGCGCAATCTCCTGGCGCTGCCGGAAGAGGAGATGCGCAAGGTTCGCGGAAAAGACATTTCGATGATCTTCCAGGAGCCGATGACCAGCCTCAATCCGATCTTCCCGATCGGCAAGCAGATCGCCGAAGCGCTGACCGTGCATCAGGATATTTCTTCATCGGCCGCCAAGGCCGAGGTAATACGCCTGCTGGAAAAGGTCCGCATTCCCAATGCGAAGAACCGTTTCGACGATTATCCGCACCAGTTTTCCGGCGGCATGCGCCAGCGCGTAATGATCGCCATGGCGCTCGCCTCCAAACCGAAGCTGCTGATCGCCGACGAGCCGACAACGGCGCTCGACGTGACCATTCAGGGCCAGATCCTCGACCTCATCAAGACGCTTCAGGAAGAGGAGGGCATGTCGGTCCTGTTCATCACCCATGATATGGGCGTGGTGGCGGAAGTCTCGGACCGAACCATCGTCATGTTCCGCGGCGATGTGGTGGAAACCGGCAGCACCGACGACATCTTCCATCACGGCCGCCACCCTTACACGCGCGCTTTGCTTTCAGCCGTGCCGAAGCTCGGCTCAATGAAGGAGCGGGTGCTGCCGGCCCGCTTCCCGATCATCGATATCAAGACCGGCGAAAGCCAGCCTGTCGCGGAGGTGAAGGACACGGTTTCCGGCGGCCGCACGCCCATTCTCTCGGTCAAGGATCTGACGACCCGCTTCGATATCCGCTCCGGCCTTTTCGGTCGCAAATCCGGCGCCGTGCATGCGGTGGAAAAGGTCTCCTTCGATCTCGCCGAAGGTGAGACCCTGTCTCTCGTGGGCGAATCGGGTTGCGGCAAGTCCACCACGGGCCGCTCCATCACCCGGCTGATCGAGCCTACCTCCGGGAATGTGACGCTCGACGGTTACGAGGTGCTGAAACTCGACAAGACGACGCTGCGCACCATGCGCCGCAGCGTGCAGATGATCTTCCAGGACCCCTTCGCCTCGCTCGATCCGCGCATGAGCATCGGCACGGCGATCATGGAACCCTTTATCGAGCACCGGCTCGGGTCCAAGCCGCAGGCGCGTGAAAAGGCGGCCGATCTTTTGGAAAAGGTGGGCTTGAGTCCGGATATGATGCGGCGCTTCCCGCATGAATTTTCCGGCGGCCAGCGCCAGCGCATCGCCATTGCCCGCTCGCTGATGCTCGACCCCAAGGTCATTGTCGCCGACGAGGCGGTGTCTGCGCTCGATGTGTCCATCAAGGCGCAGGTCTGCAATCTGCTGCTCGACCTGCAACAAAGCCTCAATCTGGCCTTCCTGTTCATCTCGCACGATATGGCAGTGGTGGAGCGCGTCAGCCATCGTGTGGCGGTGATGTATCTCGGCGAGATCGTCGAAATCGGGCCTCGCGCGGCGGTTTTCGACAATCCGCAGCACCCCTATACGAAAAAGCTCATGTCTGCCGTTCCGGTGCCGGATCCGGCGCGGCGGCAGATCCGGCGCAACATGGCGACGGATGAGATCAAAAGCCCGATCCGGCCGGTGGATTATGTGCCGCCGCAGCGGCATTACCGCGAGGTTTCCGCAGGGCATCTGGTGCAGGAAGCGGCGTGATTGAACAGTGTCGGCTTCGGGCTGAGGCTGATACGGGAGCGAGTGGTTGCCCCTTGTTTCTTCTCCCCACCGGGGAGAAGGGCGCGGCAGCGGGATGAGGGGGCGAGGGTAGCGTTATTCGGAGAGGGTTCCCCCTCATCCGACCCTTCGGGCCACCTTCTCCCCTCGGGGAGAAGAAGCGCGCCGCATTGTTGTGCCAATGCATTTTTCAGTCCGCCGCACGCTCCCTCCCGCATCCCGCCGTTTGACAGCCGACGCAAAAAAATGCCAGCAAATGCTCTAGCATAATTCCTAGAGGGCAGCGGCATGGCCAGACGAAACGACGCACATGGACGGCTGGACGATGCGGCCCGCGCCGGCTGGCTTTATTATGTCGCCGGCCGCACGCAGGATGAGATCGCCGCCGCCATGGGCATTTCCCGGCAATCGGCGCAGCGGCTGGTGTCGCTTGCCGTCGCCGAGCGATTGATCAAGGTTCGGCTCGATCATCCCATCGCCGCCTGTCTCGAAAAGGCCGAACGGCTGAAGCAAAAATTTGACCTTAGATATATCGAGGTGGTGCCGAGCGATCCGGCCGGGGTTTCCTCGACTGTCGGCATTGCCGAGGCCGGGGCGGCGGAAATCGAGCGCTGGCTGAAGAGTGCCGACCCCATCGTGCTGGCCATCGGCACCGGCCGCACGCTGAAGGCGGCCGTGGACCAGCTTCCGCCAATGGAATGCCCGCAGCACCGCATCGTGTCGCTGACAGGCAATATCGGGCCGGATGGCTCGGCTGCCTATTATAACGTCATCTTCAGCATGGCTGACGCCATCAAGGCGCGGCATTTTCCGATGCCGCTGCCGGTGCTGTGCTCCTCTGCGGAAGAGCGGGAACTGCTGCATGACCAGTCCATGGTGCGCTCTACCCTGGCGCTGGGGTCCGCCGCCAACGTCACCTTTGTCGGAGTCGGTGAACTCGGTGAAAACGCACCGCTCTGCGTCGATGGTTTCCTCGGTGTCGATGAGATGAAGGCGCTGATGGCAAGCGGGGCGGTCGGCGAGATTTGCGGCTGGATGTATGATGCCAATGGCCGCATTCTCGAGCACTCCGTCAATGAGCGTGTCGCTTCCGTTCCCATCCCGTCCAGAGACACCTGCACGGTCATCGGCATGGCCCAGGGTGCGCGCAAGAGCGCCTCGATTCTGGCGGCGCTGAGGGGCGGTCTCTTGAACGGCCTCATCACCGACGAAGCAACGGGTGAATATTTGCTCACGCATTGAGCAAAAATTAATTCAACAAAATCAGATGTTTGATTTTTCCATGTGCGCCGCAGCACAGGATGTCGCTTGACTTTTTTGCTCATGAGGTGAGTAAATGCCCCAGAGCAAAGCGAATGCTCATCATTTTTCTTCTGGGAGGAAGATATGACATTGAAGACCATTTTGCTGGGCGCATGCTCGGCACTCGCCCTTTCGACCCTTGCTTCCGCCGAAACGCTGACCATCGCCACCGTCAACAACGGCGATATGATCCGTATGCAGGGGCTGACCTCCGACTTCACGGCAAAGAACCCCGACATCAAGGTCGAATGGGTCACGCTTGAGGAAAACGTCCTGCGTGAGCGCGTGACGACCGATATCGCCACCAATGGCGGTCAATATGACATCATGACCATCGGTAACTACGAAGTGCCGATCTGGGCCAAGCAGGGCTGGCTGCTGCCGCTCGAAAAGCTTGGCGACAAATACGACATGGATGACCTTCTGCCGGCCATCCGCGGCGGCCTCTCCAGCGAAGGCAAGCTTTATGCTGCACCCTTCTATGGCGAATCCGCCATGATCATGTATCGCAAGGACCTGTTTGAAAAAGCTGGCCTGAAGATGCCGGATAGCCCGACCTGGGAATTCATCGGCGACGCCGCCCGCAAGATCACCGACCGCAAGGCCGATATCAACGGCATCTGCCTGCGTGGCAAGGCTGGCTGGGGCGAAAACATGGCCTTCATCAGCGCGCTCACCAACTCCTTCGGTGGCCGCTGGTTCGATGAGAACTGGAAACCGCAGTTCGATCAGCCGGAGTGGAAAAGCTCCCTGCAGTTCTATGTCGATCTGATGAAGGATGCCGGTCCGTCGGGCGCTTCCTCCAACGGCTTCAACGAAAACCTGACGCTGTTCCAGCAGGGCAAATGCGGCATGTGGATCGATGCCACGGTGGCTGCCTCCTTCGTGTCCAACCCGAAGGACTCGACCGTTGCGGACAAGGTCGGTTATGCGCTCTTCCCGACGCATGGCGAACTGAAGAACCATGGCAACTGGTTGTGGTCCTGGAACCTTGCCATCCCGAAGAGCTCGCAGAAGGCGGAAGCCGCCGAAAAGTTCATCTCCTGGGCAACCAGCAAGGACTACACCACGCTCGTCGCTTCCAAGGAAGGCTGGGCAAACGTGCCTCCGGGCACCCGCACCTCGCTTTACAAGAATGCCGACTATGAAAAGGCCGCCGCCTTCGCCAAGCCGACGCTTGCCGCCATGGATGCCGCCGATATCACCAAGCCGACTGTAAAGCCCGTGCCTTATACGGGTGGACAATTCGTGGCGATCCCTGAATTCCAGGCGCTCGGCACCACGGTCGGTCAGCTGTTCTCGGCGGTCGTTGCCGGCCAGTCCAGCGTTGATGATGCGCTTGCAGGCGCCCAGTCGACTGCGACGCGTGAAATGACCCGCGCCGGTTACATCAAGTAATCCTCCCGAAGATCGCTGTCCGGCCTGAGTGCCGGGCAGCGAATGCTCCGGGTCGGAAAGCCGCCAGGCGGCTCTGATACCTTTCAATCAAAACAAGAATGAGCCGGTTCTTCCGGATATGCCGGGCGCATGTCGTGACGCCTCGGCCCAAGGGGAGGTGAGTGTAATGGCAACCCGAAACACGAGCGGTCTTGCGCGGGTTATGCTTGCGCCATCGGTGCTGTTATTGCTGGTGTGGATGATCGTGCCTCTGGCGATGACCCTTTGGTTCTCGTTCCAGAACTACAATCTCCTCAACCCGGCCAATGTCAGCTTTGCCGGCCTGTTCAATTACCAGTATTTCTACACCGACCCGGCCTTCTTCCAGTCGATCTGGAACACGCTTTTGATCGTCGGCGGCGTGCTGCTGATCACCGTCATCGGCGGCATCGCCATTGCGCTTTTGCTCGATAATGACATTTTCGGCCAGGGCATCGTCCGCATCATGATCATCTCGCCATTCTTCGTCATGCCGCCGGTGGCCGCATTGGTGTGGAAGAACATGATCATGCATCCGGGTTACGGCGTGCTCGCCGATCTCTCCCGCTTCTTCGGTTTTCAGCCGGTCGACTGGTTCGCGCAGTTTCCGCTGCTGTCGATCATCATCATCGTCGCCTGGCAATGGCTGCCCTTTGCGACGCTGATCCTCCTGACGGCCCTGCAGTCGCTCGATGGCGAGCAGAAGGAAGCCGCCGAGATGGATGGCGCCAACTTCCTCAACCGCTTCATCTACCTGACCCTGCCGCACCTGTCGCGCGCCATCACCGTCGTCATTCTGATCCAGACGATCTTCCTGCTCGGCGTCTACGCGGAAATCCTCGTCACCACCAATGGCGGCCCGGGTTATGCCTCCACCAACCTCGCCTTCCTCATCTATCGCACCGCACTTCTGGGCTACGACGTCGGCGGCGCTTCGGCCGGCGGTATCATCGCCGTCATCCTCGCCAATATCGTCGCCATCTTCCTGATGCGCGCCGTCGGCAAGAACCTCGACCGGTAAAGGGGAAACATCATGGCCCGCAAGACAACCACACGTGCGAAGATCGGCTTTTCCATCGCGGCCTGGGCCGTGGCGCTCCTGCTGTTCTTCCCGATCCTTTACGCCTTCCTCACCTCGATCAAGACCGAGCCCGAAGCAATCGCCGGCTTCAGCCTCATTCCCTCGGGCACGCTCGAGAATTACGTGACGGTTCAGACCCAGCGCGATTACTTCAAGCCGTTCATGAACTCGGTGGTGCTGTCGCTCGGCTCGACGATCATTGCGCTGATCATCGCCATTCCCGCCGCCTGGGCCATGGCCTTCTCGCCGACCAAGCGCACCAAGGACATATTGATGTGGATGCTCTCCACCAAGATGATGCCGGCCGTCGCCGTTCTGGTGCCGATCTACCTGATCTTCCGCAATGCCGGCCTGCTCGATACCCGCATTGGGCTCACCGTCATGCTCACCTTCATCAACCTGCCGATCGTCGTGTGGATGCTTTACACTTACTTTCGGGAAATCCCCGGCGAGATTCTGGAAGCCGCCCGCATGGATGGCGCATCGCTGTGGAACGAGATCGTGCATGTGCTCACCCCGATGGCGGTGCCCGGCATTGCCTCGACGCTGCTTTTGAACGTCATCCTTGCCTGGAACGAATCCTTCTGGACTATCAGGCTGACGACCACCAATGCCGCGCCGCTGACGGCCTTCATCGCCTCCTTCTCCTCACCGCAGGGGCTGTTCTGGGCAAAACTCTCGGCCGCCTCGATGATGGCGATCGCCCCCATTCTCGTCATCGGCTGGTTCTCGCAGAAACAACTCGTGCGTGGCCTGACCTTTGGCGCCGTGAAATAAGGAACGACAAACATGGGCAGCATTTCCCTTCAGAACGTGTCCAAGCTCTTCGGTGAGGCGAAAGTCATCCCGTCGATCGACCTCGATATCAATGACGGCGAATTCGTCGTCTTCGTCGGCCCCTCCGGCTGCGGCAAGTCCACGCTTCTGCGCCTCATCGCCGGGCTGGAAGACGTCTCCGGCGGCAAGATCGTCATCGACGGCAATGACGCCACCGAAAAGGCGCCGGCCGAGCGCGGCCTTGCCATGGTGTTCCAGTCCTATGCGCTTTATCCGCATATGAGTGTCAGGAACAACATCGCCTTCCCGCTGAAGATGGCCAAGCTCGACAAGTCGGTGATCGATAAAAAGGTCGAAGATGCCGCCCGGGTGCTGAACCTTACCGATTATCTCGAGCGCCGGCCCTCGCAGCTGTCGGGCGGCCAGCGCCAGCGTGTCGCCATCGGCCGCGCCATCGTGCGTGAACCGAAAGCCTTCCTGTTCGACGAGCCGCTTTCCAACCTCGATGCGGCGCTGCGCGGCACCATGCGGCTGGAAATCTCAGAACTGCACAACACGCTGAAGACGACGATGATCTACGTCACCCACGACCAGGTGGAGGCGATGACCATGGCCGACAAGATCGTCGTCCTCAACCGCGGCAATATCGAGCAGGTCGGCTCGCCGATGCAGCTTTACCGCACCCCCGCCAACCTCTTCGTCGCCGGCTTCATCGGCTCGCCGCGCATGAACCTCATCACCGGCGACTTCGCCCGCAGCAAGAACGCCGCCACCGCCGGCGTGCGGCCCGAACATCTGCTGCTGTCGAAAGAAAGCGGCCTGTGGCAGGGCAAGGTCACCGTCGCCGAACATCTCGGATCCGATACCTTCCTGCATCTCGAGGTCGACGGCATCGGGCCGATCACCGCAAGGACCGATGGCGAGTTCGACTGCAGGCATGGCGATACCGTCTTCATCACCCCGGACGAGACAAAGATCCACAGGTTCGATGACAAGGGTGGGGCGATATGACGGGGAGACTGGAAGGCAAATCCGCGCTGATAACAGGTTCGGCGCGCGGCATCGGCCGTGCCTTTGCAGAAGCCTATCTGCGTGAGGGGGCGAGGGTTGCCATTGCCGATATCGATTTCGAGCGCGCCAGCAAGACCGCCCGCGAGATCGGCGAGAATGCCTATGCCGTCGAACTTGATGTGACCAAGCAGCATTCCATCGACACCGCCATCCGCACGGTGGAAGGCCAGACCGGTGGGCTCGATATCCTCATCAACAATGCCGCGCTGTTCGATCTGGCACCGATTGTCGAGATCAAACGCGAGAGCTACGAGCGGCTGTTTTCGATCAACGTATCAGGCACGCTGTTCATGATGCAGGCCGCCGCAAAAACAATGATTGCTCGGGGAAAAGGCGGCAAGATCATCAACATGGCAAGCCAGGCGGGCCGGCGCGGCGAGGCCTTGGTGGCGATCTATTGCGCCACCAAGGCCGCCGTCATCAGTCTCACCCAATCGGCCGGTCTCGATCTCATCAAGCATGGCATCAACGTCAATGCGATTGCGCCGGGCGTGGTCGATGGCGAGCACTGGGACGGTGTGGATGCGCTGTTTGCGAAATATGAAAACCGCCCCGCCGGGGAAAAGAAGCGGCTGGTCGGTGAGGCCGTGCCCTTCGGCCGCATGGGCCGTGCCGAGGATCTGACCGGCATGGCGATCTTCCTTGCCTCCGATGAGGCCGAATACATCGTCGCCCAGACTTACAATGTCGACGGCGGCAATTGGATGAGCTGAGTATCGGGCGCCTGCCGCCCGGCCTTGGCACGAACAACGTTTCCCCTTCGAGGATCGTGACATGACATGCAAACTCTCCCTCGCAACGCTTGACGACGCCAGAAAAACGGCGGCTGTTCCGGCCTATTCCCGGACCGATCTTTCCGCCGGCATCGTGCATTTCGGCGTTGGCAATTTCCACCGCGCCCATCAGGCGGTCTATCTCGATGACCTGTTCAACACGGGCGCGGATCATGACTTCGCCATCATCGGCGCGGGCGTTCTGCCGTCGGATGCCACGATGCGCGAAAAACTCGCCGCGCAGGATTTCCTGACGACGGTGGTGGAGCAGGACAATAACCGTACCGGTGCGCGCGTTACCGGCCCGATGATAGACATATTGCCGGTTGGTGACAGCAAGGCCATCATCGATACGCTCGCCGATCCGAAAATCCGCATCGTGTCGATGACGATTACCGAGGGCGGTTACTTCATCGATGCTTCCGGTTCCTTCAACCCGCAGCATCCGGCCATTGCCGAAGACGGGAAGAACCCGGCTACGCCGAAAACCGTGTTCGGCCTCATCGTCGCCGGGCTGAAGGCACGGCGCGACAAAGGGCTGCAACCCTTCACCGTCATGTCCTGCGACAACATTCCGCATAATGGCAAGGTCACGAAAAATGCGGTGGTCGGGCTGGCGGCCTTGTCCGATCCGGCCTTCGCCGACTGGATCGGTGAAAACGTCGCGTTCCCCAATTCCATGGTCGACCGCATCACGCCTGCTACCGGCGAGCGCGAACGCAATATCGCCCGCGACGATTTCGGCATCGAGGACAATTGGCCTGTTTTCTGCGAGGAGTTCAAGCAATGGGTGATGGAGGATAATTTCCCCGCCGGTCGCCCGGCGCTGGAGAAGGCGGGCGTGCAGTTCGTCAGGGACGTCGCACCCTATGAGCACATGAAAATCCGCATCCTCAATGGCGGCCATGCGGCAATTGCCTATCCGGCGGCGCTGCTCGATATCCATTTCGTGCATGAGGCGATGGAACATCCGCTGATCCGGGCATTTCTGGCAAAGCTTGAAAATGAAGAGATCATCCCGGTCATTCCGCCGGTTCCGGATACAAATCTTGCCGATTATTTCGGGCTGATCGAACGGCGGTTCCTCAATCCGAAGATCGGCGACACCATTCCGCGTCTGGCGCAGGACGGTTCCAACCGCCAGCCGAAATTCATTCTGCCTTCCACCACCGACCGTCTGGCGCGCGGTGAAGATATTGTCGGCCTGTCGCTGGTCTCGGCGCTCTGGTGCCGTTATTTCCAGGGTACTTCCGATAGCGGCAAGGAAATCGCCTTCAACGATGCCAGCGCCGACCGGCTTCAGGCGGCGGCCATCAAGGCGAAGGACGATCCGATGGCCTTCCTCGCGCTTGACGATATTTTCGGAGAGGTTGCCGAATCGGAGCTTTTCCGTAAACGCTTCGCCCATGCATTGAAGACGCTGTGGCAAGAAGGCACGGCGAAGACCTTGCAGCTTTATCTGGATGACAAGCTGGCTGAAAAGTGACCGCGAGATGGAAGACGAAACCGGGCCTCTTTTGATTTTCGATTGCGACGGCGTTCTCGTCGATAGCGAGCCGGTCTCCATTTCCGTCCTTCTCGACATGCTCTCCCATCTCGGCGTGACGATGGGGGAGGAAGAGGCCTATGAACGCTTTCTTGGCCGCAGTGTTGCCAGCATGACGGCGACGCTGTTTGAGGATTACGGTGTCGAAACCGACATCGATTTTCTCGACCATATGCGAGCGACGTTGTTCGAGCGCTTCCGCACCGAGCTGCAGCCGATCGACGGCATTGGCGAAACGCTGGACAGGCTCCTGCCGCTGAGGCGCTGCGTTGCTTCCTCAAGCCAGCCGGAGCGCATCCGTTATTCGCTGGGGCTGACCGGCCTGATTGACCGGTTCGAGCCGCATGTCTTCAGCGCCACCATGGTGAAGAACGGCAAGCCGGCGCCCGATCTGTTCCTGCATGCGGCGCGCGAAATGGGCGTCGAGCCGCGTCACTGCATCGTGATTGAGGACAGCCCGGCCGGCATTGCCGCCGCAAAGGCCGCAGGCATGGGCGTTTTTGCCTTCACCGGCGGCTCGCATGCGCGCTTTCCCGCATTCCGCGAAAAGATCGCCGGGCTTGGGGCGGATGCCGTGTTTGACGCGATGCCGGATTTGGTCCACCTTGTCGGCAGCTATGTGGGGAAGGGCGGTTTTGACGGCCAAGTGGAGCGTGATGCGGGCTGAAGCAGATTTTGCCTGCCGCCATCGCCGGGTCGTTACGCAAGGGATGGAATTGCAGTCTTGATGCGTCAAAATCTCGTCGCTGTCGATGTCGGTACAGCCAGCGCGCGTGCTGGGATTTTCGATCCGACCGGCAGGCTTCTCGCCCGCTCCACCCACCCGATCCTGATGCAGCGTCCGCGTGAAAACCACGCCGAGCACGATTCCACTGATATATGGAATGCTGTCTGCATTGCTGTGAAAGCAGCCCTTGCCGATGCTGGCATTCTGCCGCAAAGCGTCGCCGCCATCGGGTTTGACGCCACCTGTTCGCTTGTCATTCGCGACGCGCGGGGAGAGCCGGTTTCAGTTTCCGTGACGGGTGAAGACAGGTTCGACACCATCGTCTGGCTCGATCATCGGGCGATAGGCGAGGCCGACCGGCTGACGGCATCCGGCCACCGGGTGCTGGATTTTGCCGGCAACAGCGTCTCGCCGGAAATGCAGATGCCGAAGCTGATGTGGCTGAAGGCCCATATGCCGGCAAGCTGGGCGCGCATGTCCTTCGCCTTTGATCTGGCGGATTTTCTGACGTGGAAAGCGACCGGTTCAGCGCAGCGCTCAAATTGCACGCAGACCGCGAAGTGGAATTTCCTGGCGCAGGAAAATCCCGGCTGGCAGGCGGATTATCTCGAACTGGCGGGGCTTGCCGATCTGAAGGAGCGCGCCAGCCTTCCCGAAACCACGGTGATGCCGGGGGCGAGCATCGGCCCGCTTTCGCCCGATGCGGCGACTGAACTCGGTCTCGATACCGGCTGCCAGGTGGCCGCGGGCATGATCGACGCCTATGCCGGAGCGCTCGGTGCGCTGGGCGGTTGCCTTTCGGACGATGTCGGTCGGCATGTGGCACTGATCGCCGGCACCTCAAGCTGCCTCGTTGCCATGTCCGAGCGGCAGATGCCCGGCCACAGCCTCTGGGGTCCCTATTGGCAGGCGATCCTGCCCGGCCACTGGCTGGTAGAGGGTGGGCAATCGGCGACCGGCGCGCTGCTTGATCATATCGTGCGTATGCATGCGGCTGGCGGTGAGCCGGACACGGCACTGCATGCCCGCATCGTTGCGCGGGTAACGGAATTGCGCGCGCTTGAGGGTGAGGCCTTTGCCGAGCGGCTGCATGTGCTGCCGGATTTTCACGGAAACCGCTCGCCGCTCGCCGATCCCCATGCTGTCGGTGTTATCAGCGGGCTGACGCTGGATACGTCCTTCGACAGTCTCTGCCGCCTTTACTGGCGCACCGCCGTGGCGATTGCGCTCGGCGCGCGCCATGTGCTCGACTCCATGGAGCGCTTCGGTTATTCGGTCGAAAGCCTGCACGTCACCGGCGGGCATGTGAAGAACCCGCTCCTGATGGAGCTTTACGCCGATGTGACGGGCAAGCGCATCGTGGTTCCCGCCACCGCCGATGCCGTACTGCTTGGCACGGCGATGACGGCGGCAGCGGCCGGCGGTGTGCATGCGAGTATTGAAGCGGCTGGCGCGGCCATGTATCCGGGCAATGCGGAAATTACCGGAAATCCGGAGCTCACGCCCCGTTATCAACGGGATTACCGCCGTTTTCTCGCCATGCACCGTCATCGCCAGGAGCTGGAGAGCCTCTGACTTATCAAGGCAAATGGCAAGGCGGAAATATGGCTGACGGGTGCGGCTTGTTTCTTCTCCCCGCCGGGGAGAAGGTGGCCCGAAGGGTCGGATGAGGGGGTAAGCTCTCCGCATATCTCTACCCTCGCCCCCTCATCCCGCTGCCGCGACCTTCTCCCCGACGGGGAGAAGAAACAAGCTGCAATCGCTTGATTTATATGCCCGCCCGCCCTAGGGCGTAGATCAAATGCCCAGCGAACGCTTCAGGCCGGAGAGGTTTTTCATCCGCGTTTTGCGTGTTTCATCGGCTTCCGCCACCAGGCTGCAGAGGGTAAATTCCATCAAAGAGACGAGTTGCAGCAGACCCTGACCGCCATTCTGGGCTTGAGGCAGCGCAAGACAGATATCGGCGCTTTCAGGACCCCATTCGTAAAACCGGGTGGTGATCAACAGGGTTCTGTAGCCGCCTTTGCGTGCGGTTGCCGAAAGGTGCTGCAGGGGCGAGAGGCTGCCACCGCAATCCATGATGACGAGAAGCGTCTGGGCCGGTTCGAAATCCCACAGGGCGACATAGGCAGCACTGCCGCTGCCGAGATAATGGACGTGGCCGCGACACTCCAGAAGCCGTCCATGGAATTGACGCGTGGCCCCAAGACCTTCCGGCGATGTCGCCAGAAAAACATCGGCTGCCGAGGCGATTTCTGCCATCGCCAGACGCCACATTGGCTGGGCGGTCATGTCGAATGCGGTCTGGATGGCCTGGATTTGCTGTGAGAGGAGCTGGGAAAACGGGTTGGACTGGCGCTCTCCGCTTTCACCAATCGTTGGCTGATCCGGGCCAGCCGTCTGTTCCGCATGGCGCAGATCCGCGCGAATGTCGCTGAACTGCCGATATCCGAGCGAACGTAAGAAACGGCCGACCGTCATCGGGCTGAGGCCGAGCTTGGCGGCCAGCGTCTGCGCCGTTTCGAAAGGTAGCTCATCCAGATGCTCGATCAGATATTTGGCGATCTTGCGCTCGGAAGGTGTGCCGGCCTTCATGGCACGGGTAAGATTCAACAGCAGCTTTTCCACCAACGCCTCATTCTTTTATCTTTATTGAACGATGATGCATCCGCGCGCCCGAAACGGGCGTGCGAACCGCGTTTTGACGGTGGGGAAGCTTTCCCGGCCTTGCCCTCCACCGGACAGGAATGCGAAATATTATAGATGGATTATTATATTTTAGAGATACCTCTTATTCAAGGGAAATTCCATCTCCGGTTTAATTTCAGACCTTTGGCGGTTTTTACCCAATCTTGCAGAGCGCAGGCCCAGTTCTTATCTGTCGTCTGGTCAGAGAATTTCAACGCGAGAGGCCCCAGGGGAGTTCCGAATGATTCTTGATGCAGCGAGGCTGGCATTCCAAAATCTCTTTGCGACCGAGACCCGGTCGGTGTTCTGGAAGGTTTTGGGGCTCACGCTTCTCGTGCTGGCGGCACTGTGGTTCGCCATCCGCTCCATCTTTATCTACTTCGCCCTGCCATGGGTGGATACGCTTATCCCCGGCGTACCGGACTGGGCGGGGTGGCTGACCTTTGTTTTTGCCATTTTTGCCGGCATAGGACTGGCGCTGGCGCTGGCATTGCTGATTTCGCCGGTCACCGCCGTCATCGCCGGCCTGTTTCTCGACGATGTCGCCGAAGTGGTGGAGAAAAAGACCTATCCCGATGACCCGCCGGGCAAGGCAATGCCCATTGGCGAGGCCGTGCTGTCGTCGATCAAGTTCTTCGGTGTCGTTATTGCCGGCAACCTCATTGCGCTTTTGCTGCTGCTGGTACCGGGCGTCAACCTCATCGCGTTTTTCCTGGTGAACGGCTATCTGCTCGGCCGGGAATTCTTCGAATTCGCGGCAATGCGTTTCCGCTCGCCTGCCGAGGCAAGGTTGTTCCGCTCCAAACACCGCACTACGGTGTTCATGGCCGGTCTGGTGATCGCCGCTTTTCTGGCCGTCCCGTTCCTCAACCTTTTGACGCCGCTTTTCGCCGCCTCGATGATGGTTCATCTTCACAAGGCCGTCAGCCGGCGTGACCCCTTATTCGCCGCCGGCCGCACCGAACAGCTGCGCGGGTAACTCCACCAGCGGCGCTGGAATATCGAAGGTCTTTTCCGGCGATTTGCAGATATCGGCGATCACGCAGCGCTCGCATTCCGGCTTGCGCGCCTTGCAGCAATAACGCCCGTGCAGGATCAGCCAGTGGTGGGCATGGAACAGATATTGCTCGGGAATGATGCGGACGAGCCGGTCTTCCACCTCGTCCGGGGTTTTCCCCGGCGCAAGACAGAGCCGGTTGGCGATGCGGAACACATGGGTATCCACCGCAAGCGTGGGTACGCCGAAGGCCATTGACATCACCACATTGGCCGTCTTGCGGCCGACGCCGGGTAGCATGACCAGCTCTTCCCGGGTCTTCGGCACTTCGCCGCCGAAGCTGTCGATCAGCATCTGCGACAGGGCGATGACGTTTTTCGCCTTGTTGCGATAAAGGCCGATGGTCTTGATATGGCCAATCAGCTGTTCTTCGCCGAGCGCCAGCATCTTTTCCGGCGTGTCGGCCACCTTGAACAGCGCCCTTGTCGCCCGGTTCACGCCGACATCGGTCGCCTGCGCCGAAAGCGCTACCGCTACTAGGAGGGTGAAGGGATTGGTATGCTCCAGCTCGCCTTTCGGCTCCGGCCGCTGAATGGAAAAACGTCGAAAGATTTCGGTCAGCTCGTCCTTCGAATAGGCCGTCTTCACCCGTGCCGACTTACGCACGGATGCCGGATTTGACTTTTTCAAGGTTTGGGTGCTGGATCGTTTTTTGGCGACTGTCATGGTCTATCTATAGCCAGCCCGCCCAAAGGAAAGCAACGTGGATACGCTCAACGACCAACCGATTTTCGCGGCGGAACTCGTTCCGCACCGTTCGCTTGGAAGAAGGGGTTTCCGGCTGCTTCTTGCCTTGTCGGGGCTCGCCTGCCTGATCTATGGCGGCTTTTTCCTCGCCACCGGGGCATGGCCGGTCGGCCTGTTCTTCGGGCTGGATTTTCTGCTGCTCTACCTCGCTTTCCGCGCCAATTATCGCGCCGCAAAAGCACGGGAAGAGGTCCGCATCTCCCGCACCAGCCTGTCGATCCGCAAATTTTCTCCGGCCGGGCGCATGGTGGAACATCGCTTTAATCCGTTCTGGGCGCGCTTCAAGGTGCGGCGGCACGACGAGATCGGCATCGTCTCCATGCATGTGACGGGTGAGGGGCGGGCGACCGATATCGGTTCGTTTCTCAACCCTGATGATCGGGAAAGTTTCGCCAAGGCATTCGGCGGCGCGCTCGCCACCGTCCGACGACGGACGTGACAGCGCGGTACTCCTCAGTCTCCGTTATGCCCGGGAGAGGCGCTAGGATGACGTTGCATATGGGGGCGTTGGCGGACCGGGAGACCTACCTGCGAACGAAATCATTGTTTCGCGCGTTCCGTGGTCGGCTCTTCAGCCCCTGCTGCCGGTAAGTTTCAGACTGCCATCCTCGCTGATGCTGACATCCAGTTCACCATAACCGGCAATGGAAAGATGCGGCGTTTCGATGGGATGGGAATGGGTGGCGTTGATGACCACCACTGTCGCGCCCATGCTTTCCCCAGCCTGAATACCGGCGGGCGCGTCTTCGAAGACAACGCAGCGTTCCGGCGAGACGCCGAGCTTTTCCGCTGCCTTTTTGTATCCTTCCGGGTCCGGCTTGCCGTTCACCACGTCTTCGGCGCAGATCATAACCGGGGGCGGTGTGAGGCCTGCCGCTGCCAGCCGGCGTTCAGCAAGCGCGCGGGCAGCCGAGGTGACGATGGCCCATTTGCCGGCTGGCAATTTCTCGAGAAATGCAGCCGCTTCAGGAATCTGAAGAATGCCGTCCACATCGTCCATTTCCTTTTGCAGCAGCATATCGGCCTCTACCTGGACATCGAGACCTGGAACGGCCTCGCGGCGCACCACTTCCGAAGCGCGCATGCCGTGAATGCGCTGCAGGAAGGCGTTGGGCTCTATGCCGTTATCCACCGCCCATTCGCGCCAGACCCGCTCCACCACAGCAATCGAATTGAGCAGCGTTCCATCCATGTCGAACAGGAAAGCGGCATAGTCTTGCGAAAATGTCTGGTTCTGCGGTGGGACTTTGCTGTGCATTTCATTCTTCCGTTGAAGGTGTCGGGCTTGCCCCCCGTGTCTATAGCATCGGACGGCATAACGAAATCGCTTTTTCCCGCTTGGAAGCCCAGGACGGGCATCCGGCTGACGGCGGATAGTGTCCCGGAATCGGACGGTTCGCATCTTACCGACTCGGGTGAGATGGGTTAGGGATGCTGGCGGTGGATCCGGTCTCACGGAGCGTCAGGTTGCAGCAAGGCTCAGCCACTATCATGAGTTTTCGCAAGCGATGGAAATGCGCAAAATCAAAAGCTAATGGACGTTTTTGAATGTTTTGCTTGAGATTTTTCCTGGCGAAAATTTCTTAACGAAACTGTCGTCTTAAGGGCGCCGTTAACCATTTGTTAACCATATTCGAGGTACCTAATTGTCAACGATTTGTTTACCAAGATGACCAAAGTGCTAACAGACCAGCGTTCGATCCGTATCAAAGGCCGCTCCTTCCTCGCGGTCGTCCTGTCTCCCGAATCTCCGGTCGATCAATGGCTGGAAAGGCTTGATGATCTCGCCGCCCGCTCGGCCGGTTTCTTCCTGTCGCGTCCGGTTGTTCTGGATGTGTCGGAACTGACACTCGACAAGGCGGGACTGAAGTCGCTCCTTGCGGCGTTGACGGAGCGCAATGTCGGTATCATGGGCATTGAGGGCGTTCGCCCTTCGATGATCGAGCCGGGCATGCCGCCGTCGCTGAAGGGCGGGAAGCCCGCTTCCGACGTCGAGGTGGAGCCGGTTGCTGTCGCTGCGGAATTGCCGGAAGAAAAGCCGCGTGCTGCGGGCGAGATCCGTGCCGTGGTGCAGTCGCTGGTCATCAACGAGCCGGTTCGCTCCGGCCAGTCGATCATGTTTCCCGAAGGGGATGTGACGGTTATCGGTTCGGTCGCCTCGGGTGCGGAAATCATCGCCGGTGGTTCGGTGCATATTTATGGCGCCCTGCGTGGGCGTGCCATGGCCGGTTCGCTCGGCAACGTCTCGGCGCGCATCTTCTGCCGCAAGCTCGAGGCGGAGCTTCTGGCCATCGATGGTGTCTACAAGGTTGCTGAAGACATCGACGAAAAGCTGCGCGGCCAGCCGGTCCAGCTGTGGCTGGAAAACGATACGATCAAGGCCGAAAAACTTGGCTGATAAAACAGAGAAACAACTATTGGAACAGGAGAGCCATATGGGGAAGGTAGTCGTTGTTACTTCCGGCAAGGGCGGGGTTGGCAAGACCACCTCGACTGCAGCGCTTGGCGCCGCGCTGGCGCAGAACAAGCAGAAGGTCGTGGTCGTCGATTTTGATGTCGGTCTGCGTAACCTCGATCTCGTCATGGGTGCTGAACGCCGGGTGGTTTACGATCTCGTCAACGTCATTCAGGGTGATGCCAAGCTGACGCAGGCGCTGATCCGCGACAAACGCCTCGAGACGTTGTTCCTGCTGCCTGCCTCGCAGACGCGCGACAAGGACAATCTGACGCCGGAAGGTGTCGAATGGGTGATCAACGAGTTGAAGAAACATTTCGACTGGGTGATCTGCGACAGCCCGGCCGGCATCGAACGTGGTGCGACGCTGGCCATGCGCCATGCGGATGTGGCCGTTGTCGTCACCAACCCGGAAGTCTCCTCGGTGCGCGACAGCGACCGCATCATCGGCTTGCTGGATTCCAAGACGCTGAAGGCTGAACGCGGCGAGCGCATGGAAAAGCATCTGCTGCTGACGCGTTACGATTCCGCCCGCGCCGAACGTGGCGACATGCTGAAGGTGGATGACGTTCTGGAAATCCTCTCCATTCCGCTGCTCGGCATCATCCCCGAAAGCACGGACGTGCTGCGCGCTTCCAACGTTGGCGCGCCCGTCACGCTGGCGGATGCCCGCTGCGCCCCGGCCATGGCCTATTTCGATGCCGCTCGCCGCCTCTCCGGCGAGGACATTCCGGTTGTCATCCCCGGTGAGAAGCGTGGCATCTTCTCCAAGATCTTTGCAAGGAGGGCTGCATGAGCATCTTCAGTCTCTTCCGTAAACAGAAGTCGGCACCGCTTGCGCGTGAACGCCTGCAGGTGCTGCTTGCCCACGAGAGGGCATCGTCGGGAACCGATCTCGTCGCTGTCCTGCGGGAAGAAATTCTCGCCGTGATCGCCAAGCATGTGCAGATCGACAGCGACAGGGTGCATGTGAAGATGGATCGCGACGAGCATGTCTCCATCTTGGAGATCGATGTCGAGATACCGTTGAGCGCGGATTTGCGCGCTGCATAAGATATTTTGCGAAAACGCCGCCCCTCGCAGGGCGGCGTTTTTATTTCTCGGCCGTCGTATCGACCGGCTTTCGAAACGCCTCGGCCAGATCGCCGGGCAGCGGGCGCTTCAGGTTGATGCCGTTCGGCGGTATCGGCGCATTGAACCATTTATCGTAGATTTTTTCGATTTCGCCGCTCTCATAGATTTGCCCCAACGCTTGGTTGACCGCGTCCCGAAAACCGGTATCGCCGCGGCGAAGCATCAGGCCATAGGGCTGCGGCGGGGCGAGATATTCGTTGGAAATAGAATAGTCGTCCGGCTTGCCTGTTTCAGCGACGAAGGACCGCAGAAGAATATCGTCCATCACAAAGGCGGAGGCGCGGTTTTCCGTTACCATCTCGAAACCGCCCTCAGTGCTGTCATTCTGCAGAACGGCGACGTTCAGCCCCAGCTTGCGGTTGAGCACATTCAACTGGCTGATATTGATGGTTCCGGTCGTTACCACCACGGTGCGGCCAGCAAGATCGGCAACCGTGTTCAAGCGGCTGGATTTCAGCGCCACATAACGCGTGCCGGTGATGAAATGGCTGTAGGAAAACCACACCGCCTTGCGTCTTTCTTCCGTATTGGTACTCGCCACGCATTCCATGTCGATCGTGCCGTCATTGAGAAGCGTAATGCGGTTGCTGGGGGTGCGTTTGACGAAGTCGATCTTCAGTTCCGGCAAGCGCAGTTTCTTCTTGATGGAATCCGCCACCCTCAGGCAAAGCTCGATGCTATAGCCGATGGGTTCTGCGCCGGTGCCGAGATAGGAAAAGGGAATATTGTGATCGGCATAACCCAGCCGGATGGTGCCGGTTCTGACAATGGTTTCGAGCGTCGGCGGCTGGCTGTCTTCACTTGCCGCGTGGGTGGATAAAAGACTTAAAATTCCGAATGCAAGCCCCAATGTCGATCTCTGCATCGCGCATCTCCAGCTAAAATGATCTGCCAAAACATGTCTTCATAAAATGCAGGTGGGAGGGAGCGCCCTCAGTCACGATATTCAATCGGATGTTCGTAGGCCTGTTTCAAAGTAGCCGCCATCGGCAGATTCAGGTTCATACTGTTGGGCGGAATGGGCTTGGTGAACCATTTTTCATAGAGGTCGTGAATGGCGGGACCGGCGAAAATCTGCTTGAGGCTCTCGTTGACGGCGGCCTTGAAGGCCGGATCGTCGCGCCGGAAAACCAGCCCATAGGGTTCTGGTGCGCTCAGCGTTTCCTCTGATAATGCATAGAGGTTCGGGTTTTCTGACGTCGCAGCCAGGGCTGCAAGCAGGATGCCATCCATGACGAAAGCGGAGGCCTTGCCGGCAACGACGAGTTCGAAGGCCTCCTCGTTGGTTTTCGTCGGCATGACCGAGATATTGAGGTTCTTTTCCCGGTTTATGGCATTCAGCTGTTCGATATTGACGGTGCCGGAAGCGGAGGTGACGGAACGGCCAGCCAGATCGGCAAGGCTTTTCAGATTGTCCTGCCTGCGCGATAGAAACTGCGTTGCGGTCATGAAATTCGGATAGGAGAAATCGACGATTTTCCGGCGCTCACTGTTATTGGTCGTGGCGGCGCATTCGATGTCGATCTGGCCGCTGCGGACGAGAATGAAGCGGGTGGCGGGCGTGGCTTTGACATATTCGAGGTCAAGCCTGTCGAGCTTCAGCTTCTTTCGGATATCCTCACTGATCGTCCGACAGAGATCGGTCGAAAAACCCGTCACTTCCCCATTCGGCAGCTGGTAGGAAAAAGGCGGCTCGGCTTCGCGATAACCGATGCGGATTTTTGCGGTCCTGGCAATCTGCTGCAGCGTGTCGCCTTCGCTGGCGGCCTGCAGCGGGGTGATGGGGGCAAAGCATGTGACGAAAAGGCAAAATACCGCAAGACGCATGTTATTTCCTTTTGGCCGGCGGCCGGTTTCTTAAATCGCTTTTTGTGGCGGGTTATAGGTTTCCTGTATCGGACGCCCGGTGTCGCGCAGCGACTGACCGTCCCCGCCACCAAACCCGTCTTTCCCGGCCGGCGTGATGATGGCGCGATTTTTGAGGATGTGCGCAAGTGGCGCCGGTTCGGCGAAATAATAACCCTGAGCCTCGTCGCACCCGCAAAGCTTGAGTGCGGCGACCTGTTCACTGTTTTCCACGCCCTCGGCGGTCACCTTCAGGCCGATCTGATCAGCCATGTCGATGATGGTGTTGACGATCGCCGAACACATGGGATTGGTGGGCAGGCCGGAGACGAATTCGCGGTCGATCTTTATCTTGTCGAAGGCCACATGGGTCAGCGTGCTCAAACCGGCGTAACCGGTGCCGAAATCGTCAAGGGCGAGACGAACACCTCTTTCTTTCAGCAGCTTCAAGGCTCTGGCGCTGCTGTCCCGCTCCAGCATCGCCGTTTCCGTCACTTCCAGCTCCAGCCGTTCCGCCGGAAAACCGGATGTTTCAAGGGCGCGATCGACAACGGGGACGATGTCGTCATTGCCGAGCTGGACGGCAGAAAGATTGACGGCGAGCCTGATGTCCTTCGGCCAGGCCATGGCATCCATACAGGCCTGCGCCAGAACCCATTCGCCGAGCGGCTTGATGAAGTTGTTTTCTTCGGCAATGGCGATGAAGCGGTCCGGCGTTATGAGGCCAAGCTTGCTATGCCGCCAGCGGGCAAGCGCTTCATAGGCGACGATGCGGCCGCTCTGCAGGTTGACCACGGGCTGGTAATGCAGCTCGAATTCGTGGTTTTCGAGGGCGGATTTCATATCTATTTCCAGCGCGTGCTTGTGCTGCGCCGCCATGTCCATGCCGGGCTCGTAAAAAACGAAAAGGCCGCAGCCCATGGATTTGGCGCGGTAAAGTCCGAGATCGGCCTGCTGCAGAAGCTGGGTGGCTGAGGTTCCGTGATCCGGCGCGCAGGCGATGCCGATGCTGGTATCGACGCTGATGTCGCTGCCTTCAAGATTGAAGCTGCGTGAGACCGCGTGCACCACCCGCTTTGCCAACAGGGCCGCATCTGCCCGGTAGTCGTCGCTTCCCGCCTGAATGATGGCGAATTCGTCGCCACCGAGCCGGCTCACCATGTCGTTTTCACCGAGCACGGAGGAAATTCGCGAAGCAACGGCCACCAGCAACGCATCGCCGGCGGCGTGGCCGAGCGTATCATTGACCGCCTTGAAGCGGTCGAGGTCGAGCAGCATGACGTTGAATGGCTGGCCGGATGCGGCGAGATGGTCGAGACGGTTTTCCAGCGTTTTCCTCAGCAATACGCGGTTGGGAAGACCGGTCAGCGCATCGTGATGCGCCATATGTTCCAGCTGTTCCGCCATATCCCGTATCTGCCTGAGGCGCCCGCGTTCCAGAACCGCTTCGCGCAAGGTTTCGATAGCCGTTGCCATGTCGCCGATCTCGTCTCTGCGTTCCTGAAACGGCGTGACAATATCGGTTTCCTCACGGGCGATCCGCAGTGTCGCCTGCACCAGAGCCGGAACGGGCTTCAGGAAATGCCGGGCGATCACCGTTACGAGAACGCCTGTGACCGTCAGCACCACGATCAGCGCGGCGAGCGAATTGTAGATCAGCTTGCGCTGCGCGCCGTAAAGCGCATCCGAACCGCCGATACTGACGGCAACCGCACCAATCGGCTTTTTTGTCTCCGTGCTGATGATCGGCAGCAGGCCGATATAATGACTGGACTCACCAATGGTCGCAAAGCCGGTGGCAAAACGTGCCGCCACACCATCCTTGGCGAAAATGGGATCCGTCGCGAGCGGCTTTTCAGCGTCATCTGTGGCGTTATCGAAGGCTGCGGCGATTTGTCTGA
Organism: Agrobacterium tumefaciens; assembly: GCF_005221385.1. Lineage (NCBI taxonomy): Bacteria > Pseudomonadati > Pseudomonadota > Alphaproteobacteria > Hyphomicrobiales > Rhizobiaceae > Agrobacterium > Agrobacterium tumefaciens. Next base: position 1,714,976 of record NZ_CP039904.1, read on the forward strand.
AGCCGGCATCGGTCTCGTCATAGCGGAAAAGCCAGACGGCATTTTTGGTCTGTGCGCCGATGAGGGCGAGAACATCGCTGGGATTGAAGCCGGTAACGAGAATGGATTCGTCGTCGCCGATCGGCTTGTCGGTCAATATGCCGTTGACCTGGCCGCCGTCGTCGGCGGTAACGCTGACATAGGTATAGATGCTGCGCAGCGTCGCGCTGGCGATCTGCGAATTGACGCGGGCCTGATTGAGCCATTGCTCGCTGGCGGCGGCAACGAACATGTACCAGCCGACAAGCGCACCGATGCTGTAGGCGAAGATCACACCGCCCAGAAATATCAGGGTTATCTTGCTGGCAAGCGAACGGCGGCGCGAAAACCGGCCATTTTCCGGCTGCGTCGTTAAGTCAAGCGTGTGGCCGGGTTCAGTCTGTCTATCTATCCCCCGATAGGCAGTCTCTTCCATTCGCGATATTCCCCCGCGATGTCGCGTTATGATTGTTTTATGGAATTTTTATAGGGCATGCATTTCAATGCTGTCTGCTAAATAATTCAACAAAGTTTAGATGCGATTAAGAATTAATCCGTCTTTTTATAGTCGTCTCTTATATAAGGCGCTGCTTGCCTACACCCCGGGTTGAAAAAACCGGGTGCTGGCGATTATATTCTGTGGCGACGCCACCAAGACTTTATGACACGCTTTACGTGTTCTTCAAGGTGGATTCCCGGCTGCATGGGGGCGAAATTGACCTTGCCAAGGAGCGGATAAACGGCATGTTGTGCGCAACATGCCGGTTTCAGGGAAGATATCATGGCTCACAGGGGCAAGAACATCGCGCAACTTTCGGTTCTCATCCAGAGCGGCCATCTCGATACACGTAGCTTGGTGGAGGAGACGCTCGATGTGATCGGTAAGGACGATGACCAGGCGATTTTTATCTGCCTGACGGCAGAGCGCGCCATGGCGGAGGCGGAAGCGGCATCGAAACGTATTCGCGAAGGCCGCTCCTGTGGTGTACTCGATGGCATTCCGGTGGCATGGAAGGATCTTTTTGATCTCGCGGGCGTGGCAACCACTGCCGGATCGACGGTGCTGTCGAACGATGCGCCTGCTGCCCGTGATGCAGATGTGGTGACGGCGCTGAAGCAGGCGGGCATGGTCTCCATCGGCCGCACCAATATGAGCGAGTTTGCTTTTTCCGGTCTCGGCATCAATCCGCATTATGGCACGCCGCGCAATCCCGCCTCACAGGATGGCCATCGTTTGCCCGGCGGTTCGTCTTCCGGTGCGGGTGTGGCTGTGGCCGCCGGTCTCGTGCCGGTGGCGATCGGTACGGATACCGGCGGATCGGTGCGCATTCCCGCCGCCTTCAACGGCGTGGTAGGCTACAAGGCAAGCCGCGGCCGTTATTCGATGCGCGGTGTTTATCCCCTGGCGAAAAGCCTTGATTCACTTGGGCCACTCACCCGCACCGTGCAGGATGCCGTCTGGGTGGATGCGGCCATGCGCGGCAAGGCCACGGCTGATGTGGCGCGCTCACCTCTTTCCGGCCTATCGCTGGTGGTGCCAGAGACAGTGTTTTTCGATGCAGTTGAGGATGGCGTTGCGGCTGCTTTCGAGCAGGCGGTGGAGCGGCTTGTTCGCGCCGGTGCTAAGGTGCGGCGGCAGGCATTTCCGATCTTTTCGGAACTGTTCGATCTTATCAGGCAAAAGGGTGCGCTGGTAACGGCGGAAGCTTTTACCCTGCATAAAGCCCGGCTGGAAGGTGCGGATGCCGCACGCATGGACCCGCGCGTTGTTGCCCGAACGAAGCTTGGCGCAAATATCTCCATGCCCGACTACATCGCCATTATCGAGGCGCGCGAACGCATGACGGCGGCGTTTATGGGCATGATCGGCAAGGACGAACTGCTGGTGTCACCGACATTGCCGCATGTGGCCGCACAGGTCGCGCCGCTTGTCGATGATGACGATGCCTTCTTTGCCATGAATGCGAAGACCCTGCGTAACACCCAGATCGGCAATTTTCTCGATCTCTGCGGTGTTTCCATTCCGTGCGGAACAGGCGAGGCGGGAATGCCCGTGGGGCTGCTGCTCTCCGGCCTGCATGGAATGGATGAGGATGTGCTGGGTGTTGCGATGGCTGCGGAAGAGATTGTGCGGGGTTGAGGGGCAGTTTCATCCCCTCTTGTTGTCGGCAACGTAAAAACCTGTCCTCGGTCATCCTCGGGCCTGTCCCGAGGATCCGCTGCCGATTGATTTTTGATGCGTGGTTAGATCCTCGGCACAAGGCCGAGGATGGCGTCGCGTGGGGAGAGGACTCCCGACAATCTCACCGCGCCGCCCAGTTGGCGCCGCGGCGGAACATGGTCTTCATCTGCGGCACGGAAAATTCCTTGGCCTGATGGCCGAGCGCCGAATAGAAAACCCGGCCCTTGCCGTATTTGCGTTTCCACACCACCGGCATCACCACGCCGTCGATCCACCAGGCATGATCGCCGGTGAATTTCGTCGTCGCCAGCACCTCGTTGGAGGGGTCGACATGCATGTAATATTGCTCCGACGTGTAGGGAAAATCGGAAATTCCCTCCATCAGCGGGTCATCGGGGCGGGTGATGTTGACGTGATAGTCGATGATATTGCCGGGATGGGCGACCCACTGGCCGCCGATCATGAACTGATATTCGACGCATTCGCGGAAACTGTCGCCAGCACCACCATGGAAACCGGCAATGCCGACACCGTTTTCGACGGCGGCGGTGAGGTTCTTGATCTCTTCCTTCTCGATTTTCGACATGGTGACGATGGGCACGACGAGGCTGAGATCATGCACCGAAGGATCGGCAAAAGCCTCGGTTGAGTGCTCCACATAGACTTTGAAACCGTCTTCCTCCAGCATGTCCTTGACGATGGTGGCGCATTCCTGTGGCTCGTGGCCGCTCCAGCCGCCCCAAACGATGAGTGCTTCACGCATTTATTTCCTCCTCCGGATTATTGGATGACTTGGTTATTTGCCGAGCTGGCCGTCGACCAGCGATGTTTCCAGCGGAGCAGGGCGCTCCGCCTTGGTGGTGATGGAAACGGCGGTGCCGCTGTCCGATGCCGTCTGGAAGGCTTCCATCACCTCCAGCACATGCAGGGCGAGATCGCCATTGGCGCGGTGCGGGCGGTTTTCGCGGATCGCATACGCCATATCAGCGACGCCGATGGAGCGGTAGTTACCGTCGGCATAAGGCGACGACAGTGCCTGCGGCTCGAACTGGCCGCCCTTTTTCAGCAATTGCACCTCGCCGCCGAAATGGTTGGGATCGGGCACGAGCAGCGTGCCTTCCGTGCCGTAGAGTTCCAGCGGCACATGTTTGTGGCCTGCCACATCGAAGCTCATACCCACCTGCACCACGGCACCATTCTGGAAGGCCAGCACGCCGGAAACATGGGTGGCGACATGGACGGGGATTTTCTCGCCGTTCTTCGGCTCGCTGGTGATGAGGCGCTGATTGCGCGGCGCGATGGCAAAACCAGCCACCTTGGCGACCGGACCGAACAGGTTGACGAGATCGGTAATGTAATAGGGTCCCATATCCAGCATCGGGCCGCCGCCAACCTCGTAATAAAAGGCCGGGTTGGGGTGCCAACGCTCATGGCCGGGGCACATGAAGGTGGCCGTTCCGCCGACTGGCTGGCCCAGCACGCCCTCATCGATCAGCCGGCGTGCGGTCTGGTGGCCGCCGCCGAGGAAGGTGTCGGGGGCCGAGCCGATGCGCAGGCCCTTGGCTTTTGCCGCATCCGCGAGGCGTTTGCCTTCGGTGAAATTGATGCCGAGCGGCTTTTCGGAATAGGCGTGTTTGCCGGCGTGCAGTGCGCGCAGGCCCACCTCCACATGCGCCTTGGGGATCGTCAGGTTGACGATGATCTCCACGGAGGGATCGGCCAGCAATGCGTCGATGCTTTTTGCCTGAAGGCCGAATTCATCGGCCCGCGCCTTTGCAGCCTCCTCGTTCATATCCGCCAGTCCGCGAATGTCGAGAATGGGAAACGACGCCATGGCCTTGAGATAGGCGCTGGAGATGTTGCCGCAGCCGATGATGCCGATACCGACCTTGTTCATGTGATTTCCTCCCGTAAATCAGAAATGCCGAAGCCCGCTCTCAACCCTGCCGGCTAGAGCGCCGGCCCTGTTGTGTTCCATGGCGATTCGTAAAGCTCGTAAAGCGCGACGGCTGCAGCCCCTTGCGCCCATAATTCATCGCTCGCAACGTCGAAAACCAGTTCCGCGACGCCGGCCAGCGAAGGCGGCACGGCGGCGTTGTAACTGTCACGGATGCTGGCAATGAAGGGTTCGCCAAGTTCAAGGCTGGAGCCGGTGATGATGACGCGTGGCGGTGCAAACAGTGTAACGATATTGGCAAGTGTCAGGCCCAGTGCCGCGCCGGCGCGCAGGGCTGCCGCAATGAGATCGTGATCTTCGGCCGCAATCAGCGCATGGGCATGCTGCATGCCGCGACCAAGCCGGATGGCCTCGGCAAATCGCCCGTCCACCGGGCGCGAGCCTAAAATAGCGTTTTCACCCGCCTGGCTCGCCAGCCGGACTGTGCCTTCATTGGCAAGGCCGATGACGAGGTCGCCGAGATTGTGGCTGAGGCCGCCGGCACCACGGAACAGCTGATTCTGGTGCAAAACGCCAAGCCCGAGCGTCTGTTCGAGCGAAATCAATACCATGTCTTCCAGATCGCGCGCATGGCCGAACCAGTGGTGGGCAAGCGTGATGGCGTGGGCGTCGCTTTCGATGATGGTCGGCGAGCTCAGCCGCGACGTCATTTCCTCGGCGAAATTGACATTCACTTCACGCAAAATCGGGCTGCTGCGGATTTTCCCGGTGCGATGCTCGATGACGCCGGGAAGGCCGAGGCAGACCATGTCGACATCTTCCAGCGACAGACCGGCATCGACCACGCAGCGCCGCACGCCGTCCTCCACCAGATCGGCAATGACGCCGATCGGCTGGCGATCGACACGGATCGGCAGGGCGAGGGTGGATAGCACATTGCCGCAGAAATCGGTGACGACGAAGACCATGCGGCTTGCGGCGATCTTGGCACCCACGACGCGGGCAGCATCCGGGTTCAGTTCCAGCATCACCCGCGGCCTGCCGCGCGCGCCTTCTGTGCGGATATCACCGAGATGACGGGTCAGAATCAGTCCGTCATCAAGCAGCGAGGCGGTAATCGCCGAAACGGTGGTGGTGGAAAGTTGCGTTCTTTCGCTGATTTCCACCCGCGAGATCGGCCCATGGCGGCGGATGCTGTCCAGCACGCTTAGCCTGTTGATCGCGCGCATCAATTCTGGGTCTGCGGTCTTCATGGTGTCCTGCTGCGATCGATGCCGGTTCGAGAACCGATTTATGTCGGGTTGCGGATTAAATAACGGTGTAGGGGAGGGGTGTGTCAAGCGGTTCGCGCAAAAAATCGGCATAGTGCCTTGACATTGAGCGAGGCCTAATGTGAATTAATCCGCATTGGGGAATAAATGAGGAAATCCCCGAGGGAGGATCATCATCATGACGATTTGGCACGCAGGCGCAAGCCTGAGCGGCAGGCTGACAGGCTTTGCCGCAACGACAAGCATCGCTCTCATGCTCGGCGCGGCCAGCGCCTCGGCCGCAACGGTCGTTAAATGGATGCATGTGGAACTGGACCCGAAAGCCGTGGCCGTCTGGGAGGAGATTGCCAAGGATTTCGAGACCAAGCACCCTGATGTGGATGTGCAGCTGCAATTCCTGGAAAACGAAGCCTTCAAGGCGAAATTGCCGACCCTCTTACAGTCCAACGACGTACCGGATTTCTTCTATAGCTGGGGCGGCGGCGTTCTTGAGGAGCAGTCCAAAACCGGTGCGCTGAAGGATTTGACCGAGGTTTTCGACGCTGACGGCGGCAAGCTGCGGCAGGCCTATAATGCATCCGCAATCGACGGCTTGTCCTTCGATGGCAAGGTCTGGGCCGTGCCTTACAAGGTCAGCCTCGTCAGCTTCTTTTATAACAAGGCGCTGTTTGCCAAGGCCGGTGTGAAGGCGGAAGACATCAAGAGCTGGGACGATCTCGGCGCCACGGTCAAGAAGATCAAGGAAGCCGGCATCGTGCCGATCGCCGGTGGCGGCGGTGAAAAATGGCCGATCCATTTCTACTGGAGCTATCTCGTCATGCGCAATGGCGGGCAGGCCGTGTTCGATGCCGCCCGCAAGGGCGAGGGCGAAGGTTTCATGGATCCGGCCATCATCAAGGCAGGCGAACAGCTGGCCGAATTCGGCAAGCTGGAACCCTTCCAGCCCGGTTATCTCGGCTCCACCTGGCCGCAGGCGCTTGGCGTCTTCGGTGATGGCAAGGCGGCGATGATCCTCGGTTTTGACAATACTGAAGCCAACCAGCGCAAAAATGCCGGTGACGGCAAGGGCCTTGCCGCCGACAATATCGGCCGCTTCGCATTCCCCGCCGTCGAAGGCGGTGTCGGCAAGGCCACCGATACGTTGGGCGGCCTGAATGGCTGGGCGGTCACGAAAAACGCCTCCAAGGAAGCGATCGATTTCGCGACATTCCTGACCAGCAAGGAAAGCGAAGAGAAGATGGCGGCTGCCGGCATGATCCTGCCGGTTGCGAGCGGGGCGGACGGCGCGGTCAAAAACCCGCTGCTGGCGGATTCGGCCAAGCAGCTTGCCGGTTCCACCTGGCACCAGAACTTCTTCGACCAGACGCTGGGTGCTGCCGTCGGCCGCGTCGTCAATGACGTCTCCGTCGAGATTGTTTCCGGCCAGATGAGTGCGGAAGAGGGCGCCAAGCAAATCCAGGATGCTTTCGAGCTTCGCTGATTGTCGCCTGCGATGCGGCTGCCGCGTTAAACCGCGGCGCCGCGATATCTGCACAAAAGAAAGCGGATAGAGATGACGGATATTTCCATGACTTCTGCGTCCATACCGGCGCGCGGCGCAACGAAGACAAAGCGCAAGCAAAGCTCGGTCGCACATGACCGGGCGCTGACCCTGCTGGTTTTCCTGCCGCCCGCACTTCTGCTCTTTACCCTGTTCGTCATCCTGCCCATGGGCGAGGCTGCATGGTACAGCCTTTACCGCTGGAACGGTTACGGCACGCCTACCGACTTTGTGGGCCTGAGGAATTTTCAGGTCCTGTTCGGCAATGCCGCCTTTTCGCAGGCGCTGCTCAATAACGGCCTCATCATCCTGATTTCCGTGTTGATCCAGATTCCGCTGGCGATCTGGCTTGCCATGATGCTGGCGCATCGCATTCCCGGCGTCGTCGCCTTCCGGCTGGTTTTCTTCCTGCCCTATGTGTTGGCGGATGTCGCAGCCGGTCTGATCTGGCGTTTTGTTTATGACGGCGATTATGGCCTGTTTGCCGCCATCTCCAATTTCTTCGGCTTTGCCAATCCTTATGTGCTGGCTGACAAGGATGTGGCGATCTATGCCGTGCTCGGCGTCATCGTCTGGAAATATTTCGGCTTTCACATGATGCTGTTCATCGCCGGACTGCAATCCGTCGACAAGAACGTGCTGGAGGCCGCCGAAATCGATGGCGCTTCCGGCTGGCAGAAATTCCGTTATGTCACGCTGCCGATGCTCGGCTCCACCGTTCGCCTCTCCGTCTTCTTCGCGGTGATCGGCTCATTGCAGCTGTTCGACATGATCATGCCGCTTACCGGCGGCGGCCCGTCCAACTCCACGCAAACCATGGTCACCTTCCTCTATACCTACGGCGTCATGCGCATGCAGGTGGGGCTTGGCAGTGCGGTGGGCGTCGTTCTCTTCATCATCTGCGTGACGCTCGCCTTCGGTTATAAAAGGATTTTCATGCGCCATGACTGACACATCCACCTCCGTCCGCATGCCGCTGCAAACGAAGCTCTATCTCTATATATCGCTGAGCCTTATCGCGGCCATCGTGCTCATCCCCTTGCTCACCACCGCACTTGGCGGCTTCAAGACGCTGGGAGACCTGCGCGTCAACCCGTTCGGCATCCCGGCTGAATGGCAATGGGCCAATTACGGCGATATCCTTCTTGGCAAACGTTACTGGCTGCAAATCTTCAATTCGCTTGTCATCGCCCTATTGACGGTGTTCCTGACGCTTACCGTCTCGGCCATGGCGGCTTTCACCTTCGCGCATGTGAAGTTCTTCGGCTCGTCCTTCCTGCTCAATTATTTCCTGCTGGGGCTGATGTTCCCGGCGGCCACCGCCATCCTGCCGCTGTTCATCCGCATCCGCGATCTGGGCCTCTTGGATACCTATTGGGGTGTGGTGCTGCCACAGGTGGCCTTCGGGCTGGGCATGAGCATTCTCCTGTTCCGCAATTATTTCCGCAATCTGCCGGAGGAGCTGTTTCAGGCCGCCTTCGTGGATGGCTGCGGATATCTGCGGTTCTTCTGGCACATTTCCATGCCGCTTTCGCGACCCATTGTCGCCACCGTCGGCATCGTTTCCTTCGTCGGCAGCTGGAACAGCTACATCCTGCCGCTGATCATGCTGAATTCGGAATCGAAATATCCCTGGCCGCTTGGCATCATGGTCTATCGCGGTGAATTCGGCACCGAATGGCAGCTGGTGCTCGCCTTCATCACGCTGACGATCCTGCCGACCGTCATCGTCTTCTTCCTTGCACAGAAACACATCATCGCGGGCCTGACGGCCGGTGCCGTCAAATCGTGACTTGAAAGGAGCAAAACATGGCTTCCGTCGAACTTAAGGATATCCGCAAGTCCTATGCCTCGCTTGATGTTATCCACGGCATCTCGCTTGATATAGCGGATGGTGAATTCATCGCGCTGGTCGGCCCTTCCGGTTGCGGCAAGTCCACGCTTTTGCGCATGATCGCCGGGCTGGAGGAGATTACCGATGGGGACATCCTAATCGGCGGCACCGTCGTCAACTCCATGACCCCGCGTGAGCGCAACATCGCCATGGTGTTCCAGTCCTATGCGCTTTATCCGCATATGACAGTGGCCGAAAACATGGGCTTCAACCTGAAGCTCGCCGGCCAGCCGAAAAACGTCATCGATGAGCGCGTGGCGGAGGCCGCCCGCATGCTCGATCTCGGCAAGCTTCTGGATCGCAAGCCCTCGCAGCTTTCAGGTGGCCAGCGCCAGCGTGTCGCCATGGGCCGCGCCGTGGTGCGCAACCCGGCGGTCTTCCTGTTCGATGAGCCGCTGTCCAATCTGGACGCCAAGCTGCGCGTGCAGATGCGCAGCGAAATCAAGGCGCTGCATCAGAAAGTTGGCACGACGTCGATCTATGTCACCCATGACCAGATCGAGGCGATGACGCTGGCGGACCGGGTGGTGGTGCTCAATCACGGTCGCATCGAGCAGCAGGGCACGCCGCTGGAACTCTACAAGACGCCGGCCAATCTTTTCGTTGCTGCCTTCATCGGCTCGCCGGCCATGAACCTCATCGAAGGTGTGGTCGATGGCGAGGGCGATCAGCCCGCCGCCCGGTTGAAGGATGGAACCGCGATCCGTATTGCCGCGACACGCAAGGTCAAGCGCGGCCAGCCTGTGACGATCGGGCTTCGCCCCGAACATATCGGTTCGACCATCGGTGGCGATATCTCGCTTTCCGGCCGCACCGTGCTGGTGGAGCCGACGGGGGCGCAGACCCATGTGGTCTTCGAACTGGCGGGCGATCAGGTGACGGCCGTGGTGGATGGCGAGCAGCCGGTGAAGGTCAACACACCCTTTGCCGCCACCGTGCATCATGAGCGTGTGCATGTGTTCGACAGGGCAAGTGGGCTGGCGCTTTAAACCTATTTCGCTTTTTTAGTGAAATAGCGAAATTCTCTTGCCCTTCCGCTTTTGGGGCTTGTCTGAAAATTACGAGCGGTTAGCTTGGCGCTGGGAGTCAAAGCGGTTTTACCGCTCAACTGTATCGATACAGGGAGGTTATTTTATGAGAACGATCAAGGGACCGGGTCTTTTTCTCGGCCAGTTTGCCGGTGATGTCGCCCCCTTCAACAGCTGGGATGGCATTACCAAATGGGCGGCGGAAAAGGGTTATGCCGGCGTGCAGGTTCCGACCTGGGCCGGGCAATTGATCGATCTCAAAAAAGCGGCGGAATCGAAGGATTATTGCGATGAGTTCGCCGGCGTGGCGCGCCAGAACGGTGTGGAAGTCACCGAGCTTTCCACCCATCTGCAGGGCCAGCTGGTTGCCGTTCATCCCGTCTATGACGAGGCATTTGACGGCTTTGCAGTGCCTGAAATGCGCGGCAATCCCAAGGCCCGGCAGCAATGGGCCGTGGAGCAGGTGAAGCTGGCGCTGAAAGCCTCGAAAAATCTCGGCATCAAGGCACATGCGACCTTTTCGGGCGCTCTCGCTTGGCCCTTCATCTATCCTTGGCCGCAGCGGCCGGCCGGTCTGGTGGAAACCGCCTTTGACGAGCTGGCAAAACGCTGGACGCCGATCCTTGATTATGCCGATGAGCAGGGTGTGGATGTCTGCTACGAAATCCATCCCGGCGAAGACCTGCATGACGGCGTGACCTTCGAGATGTTTCTGGAGCGGGTGAAGAACCACAGCCGCGCCAACATGCTCTACGACCCCTCGCATTACGTGCTGCAATGCCTCGATTATCTCGATAATATCGATATCTACAAAGACCGCATCAAGATGTTCCACGTCAAGGATGCGGAGTTTAACCCGACAGGCCGGCAAGGCGTTTATGGCGGTTATCAGGGCTGGGTGGAGCGCGCCGGCCGCTTCCGTTCGCTGGGCGACGGGCAGGTGGATTTCGGTGCGGTCTTCTCGAAAATGGCGGCCAATGATTTCGACGGCTGGGCCGTGGTCGAATGGGAATGCGCGCTGAAACATCCCGAAGACGGCGCCCGCGAAGGGGCGGAATTCGTTAAGGCGCATATCATCCGCGTCACGGAAAAAGCCTTTGACGATTTCGCATCAAGTGGCACCGACGATGCGGCCAACCGCCGTATGCTGGGGCTTTAAGAACATTTCCAGGAAAAGTGTGAAGCGGTTTTCCGTCCGGAAATGCGCTCAAAAAATGCCGAGGAGATATTATGGCTATTGAAGGAAAGACAACCGACAAGGCGAACAGGCGCATTCGCCTTGGCATGGTCGGTGGTGGTTCGGGCGCATTCATCGGCGGCGTCCATCGTATGGCAGCAAGGCTCGACAATCGCTTCGATCTGGTGGCGGGGGCCTTGTCCTCAACGCCGGAGAAATCCCTCGCTTCCGGCCGCGAGCTGGGGCTTGATCCGGAGCGTTGCTACGGCTCCTTCGAGGAAATGGCCGAAAAGGAAGCGTTGCGCGAGGACGGCATCGAGGCGGTGGCGATCGTCACGCCCAATCATGTGCATTATCCGGCCGCGAAAGCCTTTCTCGAGCGCGGCATCCATGTCATCTGCGACAAGCCGCTGACCTCTAATCTGGAAGACGCCAAAAAGCTGAAGGACGTGGCCGACAAGGCTGATGCGCTGTTCATCCTCACCCATAACTATACCGGTTATCCGATGGTGCGGCATGCGCGGGAACTGGTGCAGTCCGGCGCGCTCGGCACGATCCGTCTGGTGCAGATGGAATATCCGCAGGACTGGCTGACGGAAGCGGTGGAACAGACCGGCGCGAAACAGGCGGTCTGGCGCACCGATCCGGCACAATCCGGCGTCGGCGGCTCCACCGGCGATATCGGCACCCACGCCTATAATCTCGGCTGCTTCATTTCCGGTCTGGAAGCCGATGAACTGGCAGCGGATGTCCACACTTTCGTCGAAGGCCGCCGGCTGGATGACAATGCGCATGTCATGCTTAGGTTCAAGGCTAAGGACGGCAAGCAGGCCGCCAAGGGCCTGCTCTGGTGCAGCCAGGTGGCGGTTGGCCATGAAAACGGTCTGAAGATCCGTGTTTATGGTGACAAGGCGGGTATTGAGTGGACGCAGGCCGATCCGAACTATCTGTGGTTTACGAAGCTAGGCGAGCCGAAGCAGCTGATCACCCGCGGTGGTGCTGGCGCCGGGGCAGCCGCCGCACGTGTGACCCGCATCCCGTCAGGGCACCCGGAAGGATATCTGGAAGCCTTCGCTACCATCTATACCGAGGCAGCGCATGCCATCGAAGCCCGTCGCACCGGCTCGCCGCTGGACAAGGCGGTGATCTATCCGACCGTCGATGACGGTGTAAAGGGTGTTGCTTTCGTTACTGCCTGCATCGAATCCGGCAAAAACAATGGCGGCTGGGTGAGGCTGTAGGACTGGATACGACGTTACCGCGCCATCTTCTCCCCGCCCGGGGCAGAAGATGGCGCGGGGTCGATCACTAAATGAGCGGCATATCGATCGCTGGCCGTTTTATCGTCCCAGATGCTGCTCGCCGCGCTTTTTCGCCAGCTCGATCTGCTGCTGGCGATCGCGGAAACGCTGGCGGTCCTCTTCCGTGCGGTCGTCGTAACAGCTCGGGCAGGAAACGCCTTCCTCGAATTTGGGTGACAGGCGTACGTCCGGTGTGATCGGGTTGCGGCAGGCGTGGCAGAGCTGATGGTCACCTTCGGCAAGACCGTGCACCACCGAAACGCGCTCATCGAAGACGAAACAGGCGCCTTCCCAGAGACTTTCTTCTTCCGGTACCTCTTCCAGATATTTCAGGATACCGCCCTTGAGGTGATAGACCTCATCGAAACCCTGCTCTTTCATGAAGGCGGTGGCCTTCTCGCAGCGAATGCCGCCGGTGCAATACATGGCGATCTTCGGCTTGTTGTGCAGGCCGGGATTGTTCTTCACCCAGTCGGGAAACTCGCGGAAGGTCTTGGTCTTCGGATCGACCGCACCCTTGAAGAGGCCGATGGCGGTCTCGTAGTCATTGCGCGTATCGATGAGGATGGTGTCCGGATCGGAGATCAACGCATTCCAGTCCTGGGCCTCGACATAGGTGCCGACGATGCGGTTCGGATCGATATCCGGCACGCCCATGGTGACGATCTCTTTTTTGAGCTTCACCTTCAGCCGCACGAAAGGCATGTGCGAAGCGCGGCTTTCCTTGTGCTCCAGCGCGGTAAATTCCGGCTGGGCGCGCAGGAAGGAGAGCACGGCGTGAATGCCCGTATCCGGCCCGGCAATCGTGCCGTTGATGCCTTCAGCGGCAAGCAGCAATGTGCCCTTGACGCCGTTTTTCTGGCAGAGCTCGAACAGCTGTTCGCGCAGGCTCTCGAACCGAGGCAGGCGGGCAAAATGGTAAAGTGCTGCCACAAGGAAATCACCAGAGACTTCCGGGCGGGGGAGAATGGTCGTGTCGGTCATGGGCGCTGAAATACAGCGACGGCGGCCGCAAAGCAATATTTATCCGCCGCGGCCAGCATTTTGAAAATCGTCAAATATCAAGCGATGTGGGGGGAAATGAGGGCGGTTTGTGCCTCGAGTTCCGTGTTTGGAAGACGGCAAAACCTCTCTTCCGTCATCCTTGGGCTTGACCCGAGGATCCACAACCCGACGTACCATGGATCCTCGGGTCTAGCCCGAGGATGACGGAGCGTATGGCTTTGCCGCTGTCAATAAGTCGGGCCATGCCATTGTTTCTCATCCTATTTCGCCGCCTGCTGCCACAAGAGGCCGATGATGCGGCTTTCGGTGCGGGCGGACTCGGAAAAGACTTCGTCCGCCAGTTCAAGGCCTTCCGCGCGTAGCGCCTGCTGCCTTTCGATGATCGCATCGAGAAGAAGCGCCAGTCGTTCGCCATTGCCGAAACGGTCCGGTTCCCGGTCGGCAACGGCGGCGAGGACCGAAAGGTCATGCTCATGGCCGAGAATATCGACAAGCCGTTTGGTGTCGGCGCGCTTGGCGCGCATGGCGGAAGGCCAGAGGCGGCGCATGAGGCCAAGATGCATCCAGTGGGTCTGCCCCGCTTTGCGCAATTCGTGAAAATGCTCGACATCCGCCTGGTCGCGACAATCGGAGAGTGCTTTTCGCGCCTTCACCCGTTGTTTTGCCCAGCTGCTTCTCACCAGTCTGGCCGTCTTTTTCAGGTCATCCGGCAGGGAGAGGGCTTGAAGCCGTTCGTGTCCGGTCTCGCAGCCGGCGATCGCCGCCGCTATGGCGTCGTCAAGATCCACCTCATGGTTAAGGGCATCGTCGCGACGCTCGCGCAGCATTGCCGTGATCGATCGCAACGCCTCACCCTGCGCGTCGGAGAGCGCAAAAGCCTCGAGATATTCCGCCGTTTCCACCAGCGCCGTCGCATCCCGTGCAAAGGCGAGTGAACGGGCGATATCGCGAAAACGGGCATTCTCCTCGCGGCTGAAATCGGGCGCCGCCTTGCGGATGAGGCGGTAGAGCGCCCGCAGCCGCTTGAAGCGCTTGCGCGCATCGTGCACCGCCTCATGTGATCCGGAGGGCTGGTCGCGAAGGATGGTGATCGCGTCCTTAATCAGCTCTAGCCCGGCGCGGCGGATTTCGTCGCCAAAGGGCTTTTTCGGATCAATCCTGAAGGGCATCCGGCAGGCCTCCACTTGAACAGTCCATGGCGAGTGACTGGTTGGAGAAGCGACGGTCACCCGTCACCTCTTTCCCGAGCCAAGGAGGCAGGTCTGGGTTGGCATTCTCATCGTTCATTTCGACTTCCGCGACGACCAGGCCCTGATACCGGCCCTCGAAAACATCGATTTCCCAAGTGAAGCCGCCATGATCAACGGTGTGACGCGTCTTTTCTATCACCACACCCGGTGCGCTTGCCATCAGCTCTTCCGCGTCCTGGAGGGGAATGGAATATTCATATTCGTCGCGGACAAGCGCGCTTGCGCCTATCTTGATGGTCAGTGTCGCATCACGCCCATTGACGATCCTGACCCGGACCGAACGATTTTCCAGCGAAGCGACATATGCCTGCCGGAAAGCCATGCTATGCGTCACCTCATCGCGCCATTCACCGCCTGCAACAAGAAACTTCCGTTCAATTTCCTTGGCCATGCTGTCTCCGCAAACTGGTGCGCCAGATTATCGCAAGATGATGTCGCGAAGAAGCGAATTGATTGAAGTATCTGGATAAAAAATGGCCCTGCCATGCCTCGACATCATAGCCGGGGCAGGCTAATCGGTAAACGGGATTTCAATCGTTTCAATCGTTTCAATCGCGCAAGGGAGGCTCATCTTGGCCCAGGACTCCGAAAAACTTCTTTCCATCCTCAAACTTCAGCCGGTCGTGCCGGTGCTGATCGTGGATGATGCCGCTTCCGCCGTGCCGCTGGCGCGCGCTTTGGTCGCGGGCGGCCTGAAGGCAATCGAGATCACCATGCGCACCCCGGCGGCACTGGATGCCATCCGTGCGGTAGCGGCGGAAGTGGAAGGCGCCAATGTCGGTGCCGGCACCATTCTCAACGCCCGGGATTTTGAAGCCGCAGCCGAAGCAGGCTCCACCTTCATCGTCAGCCCCGGCATCAATAAAAGCGTGCTGGAGGCGGCGCGCGGTTCCAACGTGCCGTTGCTTCCGGGTGCAGCCACCGCCAGCGAAGTCATGGCGCTGCGTGACGAGGGTTACAAGGTCCTGAAATTCTTCCCCGCCGAACAGGCTGGCGGTGCGCCTTACCTCAAGGCCCTGTCGTCGCCGCTCGCCGGCACGGTGTTCTGCCCGACCGGCAGTGTTTCTCTGAAAAATGCCAATGACTATCTGTCTCTGCCGAACGTCGTCTGCGTCGGCGGCTCCTGGGTCGCACCGCGCGAACTGGTGGCGACCGGCGACTGGGCTGGCATCACCAAGCTTGCCGCTGAAGCGGCCGCCCTGCGCGGCTGATTGACATTACTTCAAACCCGTTCACGAAGGCGTGAGCGGGTTTGACATTTATATTCGCGCCGCGGCTTCCTATCTCACCTGTAGATTTTGACCTTTACAGGAGATTTTGATGTTCGACGCCAAGAAGCTTCTTGAACAATTCCTCGGCTCGCAGGTGCCGGGCCTTTCGGGAAGCGTCCGTGACAGAGCCGGGCAGGCCGCCGATATCGCCAAGAACAATCCCCTCAAGGCAGGTGCTCTCGCCGCCGCCATTCTGGGCACCAAGACCGGCCGCAAGCTCGCCGGCAATGTCGCCACTATCGGCGGTGTCGCCGCCATCGCCGGCCTCGGTTATCTCGCCTATAAGAATTACAAGTCCGGCCAGGCTCCGGAAGTCGCGCCGAAACCCGAGCCGGAGCTTCTGGCGCCGCCCGCTGATTCCGCCTTCCATCCGCAATCGCCCGCTCTTTCCAATGATTTTGCCCTGAAACTCATTCAAGCGATGATCGCTGCCGCCAAGGCCGACGGTCATATCGATGAAAAAGAGCGCGCCAATATCATGGACAAGGTGCAGGTCTCCGGTCTCGATACGGAAGCGGAGCGGTTCCTGGAAAAGGAATTGGCCGATCCGCTGGATATCGATGCGCTGGTGGCCGCCGCCCGCACGGAAGAACAGAAGGTGGAGCTTTATACCGCCTCGCGGCTTGCCATCGAGGCCGATACGCGCGCGGAGCGAGGGTATCTCGATCTTCTTGCCGGGCGGCTTGGGCTGCCGGATGCGCTGGTGGACCACATTGAAGCGACGGTGGTGGCGGCGAAGGTTTGAGGTTAGGTGGCCTGGGGCTTGAGCATGAGGGTTTGAGCGAGTGGGTCACCCCCCTCTGCCCTGCCGGGCATCTCCCCCACAAGGAGGGAGATCAGCCAGTAGGCGACGTCCGCTCACTCGCAACGTCGGAGATGGCCGAGAGGTCGCCGCGTATCGATCTCCCCCCTTGTGGGGGAGATGCCCGGCAGGGCAGAGGGGGGTGACCCACACCCGCCAAGCCGGCAAGTCGCGCCTCACATGCACTGTTGTCATCCCATCCCGCTTGCCCTAATCCTTGTCCCAGACAATGGGGAAGAGAATGCGCGATCTGAGTGATTTCAAGGGATGTCCGGCACCAAAGCCGGTGGTGTTGAAGGGCCGTTACGTGACGGCGGAGCCGTTTGATCGTGACAGGCATCTCGCAAAGCTCTGGGCCGCACTTGGCGGTGAGGGCGTCAATGCACTTCTCAAATATTTCCCGCAAAACGCCTTTCCCGGTGCCGACGCCTTTGGTGATTGGCTGATCGGTGCAGGGCAAAAACTCAACTGGGTTACGCTGATCTTCGTGGAAAATGCCAGCGGTGATGTGGTGGGCATGGCGAGCTACATGCGGCCTGATCCTGCCAATGGTGTGGTCGAGGTCGGTTCCGTCGCCCATGGCGGCAGGATGAAGCGCTCGCCTTTATCCACTGAGGCGCATTACCTGATGGCGAAACATGTTTTCGAGGATCTGGGTTACCGCCGCTATGAGTGGAAATGCCACAACGAAAACGAGCCCTCCAAGATCACCGCGAAACGTTATGGTTTCACCTTTGAGGGCGTCTTCCGTCAGCATATGATCTCGAAGGGTGAGAACCGCGATACCGCGTGGTTTTCCATGATCGATGGCGAATGGCCGCTGATCGGCAAGGCCTTTGAAATCTGGCTTTCGCCGGAGAATTTTGCAGATGACGGGGCGCAGAAGCGCAAGCTCGAGGATATCCGTGCGGAGCTTGCCAATGGCTGAGAAGAAGGATTGGTCGCCGGCTTTAGCAGCCGCCCTCATCATCATCGGCTTCGGGCTGGTGTTCTTCGTCATGCCGAAAATTATGCTGTGGCTGGGTGATTATTCACCCTGGCTTGCGGCTGCCTTCGGCACGGTTGCGGTGCTCTGTTTCTTTCTGGTGTTCTGGCTGCGCGCGCGTTACCAGCGCCGTCGTGACGGTTAGAGCACCCAAGTACTTTAACTCTTCTGTTTTAACCAGAACGTAAGCCGCTACGCATTTTTACTGGAAACGCCCTAGAGCCGAAGCGAAGCGCCGAGCAATAACAGACCCATGATCAAAACGAACAGCGCACCGGCGATCTCGATCGCGTGGCTGATGCCAGCTGCCTTGCGGCTGCCGGGGCCGGCGAAACGCACCGCAAGACCCTTGGCCGATACCGCCATGATGGCGAGAACCGAAACCATGATGGCGGTGCCGAGCGACATGGCCAGCACGGAAAGCACGCCGCCGAGATAAAGTCCGTTTAAGAGCGCGAAGCTCATGACGATGATGGCGCCCGAGCATGGCCGCAGCCCGACCGCAATGATGGCCGACCAGGCTTCGTGCAGGCTGAAATTCTTGCTTTTCAAAAGCATGGGGTCGGGCGCATGGGATTTGCCGCAGGCCGAGCAGAGGTCGCCCGCGCCATCATGGTCGTGATCGGCAAAGACCGGCTTGCCCTGGAACCGCAACCCTGTGCCCATGCCGCTGGTTCTGCCCGCCGCTGTTTCGCCCGCCGTAGCGAAGACGGCGACGGGTTCGCGCTTTATGCGCAGCGACCAGAGTTTGCGCGCCAGAAGCCAGGCGCCGAACAGCGCCACCATGGCGAAACTGGCGATCTCCATCGCCTGTGTCGCCTTGGTCATGGTGATCGAGGTGCCGCGCAGCACGAGCCAGGCCGCGCCGACGAGGCCGATGGCGACTGCGCCCTGAATGAGCGCCGAGACGAAGGAAATGAGAATGCCGCGTCTCAGCTGTGTTTCATTGGCGATCATGTAGGACGAAATGACGGCCTTGCCATGGCCGGGCCCGGCGGCATGGAAAACGCCATAAGCAAAGGAAAGGCCGATCAGCGAACCAAGCGCCCAGCCATCCTCGCGCATCGCCTTCAACGCGCCGGTCAGCGCCCTGTAGAACATCTGCTGATGTACATTGATCCATTGCATTAGCGGCGCAAGTGGCCCGCCGACGGAAAAGGAAGGTTCGGCCGAACCGATGCCAAGTGGCGACTGTGCATGTGAAGCGCCGGCAACGGCAAGCAGGGTGATGGCCGCAATGACCAGAGGCCCCGCCAGACGGCCGCTGCGGCTCAGCATGTCACCTCCAGCCGGGTGGCGAAGAGCTTCGTCATGTCGGTACCGGTCGGATCATTGAAGAATGCATCGGTAAGCGAACTCTGGTTCTGCGAGATCACCTCGTCGGGATCGGGGCGAACGACATGGTGCTTGCAGGCATTCAGATCCTTGCCCTCGGTGGCAATATCGGCGTCTTTGGCAAAATCGATTGCCGTATACATGGTCGGATCCCAGGCGCCGAAACTCAGCTTGCCTTTCACTGCAAGGGGTTTGGCGGGCTTTACGGAAAAGAACATCAGGATCTGCTGATCCTTGTAATCCACGTGAATGGCGTCCGGTTTGGCAAATTCTACCGGTTTTCCGTTGGCAGTGATGAAGGTGTAATAGGAATATTCGGCGAGCGACTCCAGTACGGTGGTGCCGATTTCGGCCAGCTCGTCCTTGTCCAGCTTCAGGTCGCTGTTCTTGTCGTAGTCCATTACCACGCTTGCCGAGAACATCTCGTCAAAACGCCAGATATTGCGCACTTCCTGAACGGTGCCGTTCGGCCCCTCGACAATTTCCATGCGCGCTTCGGCGAAGATATGTGGATGCGCCGAGGCCGCGACGGGAATACAGGCAAGGCCAGCCGCGAGAAGCAAAAATCGTCTGTTCATTATCCGCTTTGTCCTGCCTTCGAATCTCGAAGGCTCGAGTCTAGCAGAAATTGGGACCGAATTTCGACCCGGTGCTGACCGACGGGATATTTCAGAATGTGCCGGTGAAACGTGAGGTGACGCTGGAGCCGCTATAAGAGAAGTCTGTGTCGCGCTCGCCATGCAGCAGACGGTTGAATTCCACTTCAAGCTTGCTGCTCTGGCCGGTATCGATTGACAACGTGGCCACAAGCCTGCGTTCGCTGGTATCGTAGTTGTAGTAAATCCAGTCCTTGTGAACGCGCTGCAGCGCAAGGTTGAGCCCCACCTTGTCGGTAAGCCTGCTTTTCATGACCAATTGCCAGCGCCGATGGAATTCGGCGATCGGGTCATCGGGGTCGAAAAGCGCATAGTCCTGCGAAAAACCGGCGCCGAAGGCGATGCGGTCAGTGGCTTTTACCTCGGCTTCTGTTCGCAGATAGGGCCGGGTGCGTTTCACCTTGTCGCTGATCTCATCGCCGGAAATGGTTGTGAGGCCCGCCTCGGCCAGAACCGCGAAACGGTCGGAGAACTTGTAACCATAAGCAAGCGAGCCGCGCAGCGTATTGGCCTCAAACCGCTCGTATTTTTCCTGTTGGCTTTCCGGCACGACGATGCGGTCATAAGCGAGTGTCAGCCCGGCTTCGCCGCTGGCCAGCGGTCGTTCATGTTCAGCCTTGAGGGATAAAAGTGCCTCATTGGCCTCCAGCCGGGTGGGCAGGAAATAGGCGGGCCTGAAACGCGCCTTGCCTTTCATCAGGCTGGCAAGGCTTGCCGTCAGTGTGTTCTTGCCGCCCAAGGCCAGGATGCCGAGCTGCGAAGAGGCCTCCAGTTTGTGGTCCAGCCGCCGATAACCGATGTCTTCTTCTGGCAGGTGCACGAAGATATCACCGGCATCGCTGCGCGTGCCGCGCAATTCGATTGCCCATTCCAGTTTTTCAGAAAAACGCCTGGTCAACCCCAGCGAGGCAATGGTGTTATGTTCATTGGCAAAACTATATCGGGGGAGACGGACCTCTTCATGCTCGAGTGCATAACGCAGTTCTGCCCCTTCCAGCGCGACCTTGCCATTGAGCCCGAAGCCGGCGCGCAGCGAAATCGCGCTCAGACGGTTGGTATCGGCGAAATAATTTGTGTCATAGGCGACGCCCGACTTGTAGGTGACAGTGTGCTCATCCGCACTTTCGCCCGCCCGTGCGCCGGGGCCACAGGCAAGTCCAAGAACAAGCGCGATACATCCCCCCAGCCGCATTCGCATCTCCGGTCTCTAATTAAGCAATATCTTATATTTAGATGGTTAATAAAGTTTCCGGGGATTGTTTACTGTCATAGCGGCAAATGATCACTCACAGCAATCGAGTTCAGTGAGATGAACGCGACGCGAGATAGATAAAATTTTATTAAAATTACAAGTATTAGTGTTAATTATTTATTGTAATATTAGCGTTTGCTTGAATTAGAATCCTCTAAATATACAGTCCGGTTACGCCAGATGGCGTGATCAAACATAAGAGGAGAGAGAAATGATTGCTAAATTTGCTTGCGTAGCCGCTATTCTTACTGTCGCTTCCGTTGGTCAGGCCAATGCTGGCGGTCTTCTGGGCGGTATCCTTTCCGGAAACAGCAACAAGGGTGGCGCGCTTGTCGTCGTGTCGCCAAGCGTCGATCTGGGGCTCAACGGTATCCTGTCCAATAACGGGATTCTGAACGGCAACAAGACCGGTATCCTGAGCGGTATCCTGAATGGCAACAAGACCTCTGTCGACGTCATCGACAACAAGAATGACGGCGGCAAGAAGCGCCGGCACTAACAGGCCAGACCGAAAATCGACAGGGATTTTCGACGAGAACGATGTGCGCAGGACATAAGCCGGAAATAATCCCCGCGTTGCGTGTGTATGACGCATGGCACTTCCGGAAACAACAAACGGCGCATCGCACAACTGAAAGGGGGCCTCATGGCCTCCTTTTTTTGAAATACTCTCGGCCATGCCTTCACAAAGTTGCGTGCTGGACGCTACTTCTGATGGGTTTTGTTGATTGGATGTAGCTGTGGTGGCTTAATTCTGGTCGCTCGGATTTATGTGTTTATTACCTAATTAATATATTATTAGACATCAGAATATTAACGGATTTATATCGATCATACTTATGTTTTTTAAATTTTTACACGATGTTAACCTTGTTGAGCTTCAATCATAAGGTGCGTTCACCTCGTTAATTGCGTTGTGTTTTCCGTGGCGGATTTGTTCGCGTCCCGCAACGTGGTGGGTGAAGATATTTTTCAAGGAGCTATCGCATGTTGAAACAATCATTTCTGGCACTCGTCACTCTCGGCGTGTTTTCGGGGGCCGCCGCTGCCGCTGATGCGGTCAATGACATTCCGGCTGCACCGTATGTCAATGACGTTGCGCCTTCCTTTTCCTGGGAGGGTTTTTACGCCGGTGGTTCGGCTGGTTATGGCTGGAACCGTGTGAAGTCGACCACTTTTGGCGTCACGACGAAGCATGAATTCGATGGCGCCCGTTTTTCCGGTTTTGCCGGTTATAATTTCGAGGTGGCACCATCCGTCGTTCTCGGCGTTGAGGGCGACCTTGGCTATGCCTGGGGCGACAAAACCATCGTTACCAGCAAGGTTTCCGCAGGTCTTAACGGCTCCGCACGTCTGCGTGCCGGTTATGCCGTCGATCGTGCCTTGATCTACACTGCCGGCGGCTACACCGCGACCGATAGCGAAGTTGATGCACCGTTCGGCAAGGACAGCAAGGTGCTGCATGGCTGGACGGTTGGCGCGGGTATTGATTACGCTTTCACAGACAATTTGTTCGGCCGCGTTGAATATCGCTACAACGATTTTGGTAAGGCGACCTACAGAACGGGTGCGATCTCATCGGTGGGCGATGTCAATGAACATCTCGTCAAGGTTGGTCTCGGCGTAAAGTTCTGACCAAGGGCGCTTCCGCTCTTCGGAGCGGCCGAGGTCGCTGACAGCGCCAACGCCACGGGCGCCATGGGACTGTTTTATCGATCCATACCGGCCCGGCGGGAAATATTCTGCCGGGCCGGATAACTTATTGCGAGCCTGTGCTTGCCGTGAGACACGAAAGAAGCGGGCATGTTTTCGTTCGAAACCAAAAACGTGCGCTTCCTGACATACGAGCTTGAACCGTGGGTGGTTTTGGTGTGATGGTGCGATCCGATCCCGTCCCGTCTCCCAGCATCCAGTCGATTCCCCATGCTACAGAAAAGCACTTCGCCGGGCGCTTTTGATCGTCAGGCCTATATGATCGCGCTGCTGGTCTTCGTTGCCGGCGGCACCAATGCGGCTGTCGTGCCTTTTATCGGATTTTACATTATTCAGGTGCTCGGCCACGCGCCTGCGACACTCGGCATCTACAGCGTTACAGCGATGGTTGCCTCGATTGTAGCCAGTCGTATTTATGGTGAACGTGTCGATGCCGGTGTGCGGGTGCGGCCCTTGCTGCTTCTTTCCGTTGCCGGGGCTTTTATCGCTGCGGCGGCGGCGACTTTCGGTCATCTGGCGCTGCTGGTGGCTGTTACGGCCACTGGAATGGGGCTTTCCAACGCCGCCAGCACGCTCGTCTTCAGTTATGGCCGATATCACGGCCGGGTGCAGGCGCTCGATACCACCGCCTACAACGCTTTCCTGCGGATGATGGTATCGCTGGCGTGGATGCTGCTTCCGGCCGCCGCCTATCTG
The DNA here is from genome assembly GCF_005221385.1 of Agrobacterium tumefaciens. Lineage (NCBI taxonomy): Bacteria > Pseudomonadati > Pseudomonadota > Alphaproteobacteria > Hyphomicrobiales > Rhizobiaceae > Agrobacterium > Agrobacterium tumefaciens. The sequence continues at coordinate 1,738,249 of NZ_CP039904.1, forward strand.
ATCGTCGATCTCGCCGGTGCAAAAGCCGTGTTCATGAACGCCATGCTGATGGCAGCCATCTGGGGCGGGCTGGCCTTGGCCATCGTGCCGCGCGGCCAGACATGCCCTATGGAACGGCGACAGGGGGGCGAGACCGATGAAGGGCGCAACCTGCCGCTGCTTATGGCGGCGGCGGCCAGTTTCTGCATGTCTTTCGCCCATTCCCTGTGCGCGTCGGCTCTGCCGGTGTTTCTTGTGCGTGAGGTTGGGTTGCCGGATTACGCGCCGGGCCTGTCGCTCAGCATCAAATGCGCCATGGAGGTTCTGCTGATCCTGCTTGCGCCGAGGATCATGCGCCGGGTCAGCGCGCGCCTGTTGCTGAGCGGTGCGGCGGTGACGGCGATTATAGCCTTCAACATCATCGCCTCGGTCACGACATTACCCGCCATGCTGTTCGGCGCAGCCATGGAGGGAGCTTATTATGGCCTTTTTGCCGGCACGAGCCTGACCTTCATTCAGGGTTTTGCACGCGGGCGCACGGCGCGGGCGACCGCGCTTTATATGAACTCCATCTTCCTTGCCGCACTGTTTGCGGTGCCCTTGATGGGGTTCGTGGCACAATATTCCAGCTTCGGTGTGTCGATCCGGCTTGCCTCGGTGGGCGCCGGCGCAGCCCTGCTGCTATTGTTCCTGACGCGGCGTCAGGTGAGCGAATAGACGGCTCTCCGCCACATTCCCGTGATAAGGACGGGAATGAGAGGAATAGAGCCAGTAAATTGTCTGACCGGTGCCTGCCTTACGCCGAAATATCGATAATGCCGCAGTCGCCTGCCTCTGAGGCAAAGGCGAGCAGTTTGCCGGTGGCGCTCCAGTCCATGGCGGTGATGGCGCCCTTGCCGGGGCGACGAAGCAGGGCTTCCTTGCCATCGGCCAGGCGTACGCCGAGGATCATGCCGTCGATGAAGCCAATGGCGAGCACATCTTCCACCGGGTGGAAGGCGACGTTGGTGACCATGATGTTGGCGCGGCTGCCGAGCTCTTCCGGCGCCTTGCCCATCGGGCCGTCCTTGCCGGCAAATGGCCAGACGATGGCGGCCGGCGCGCCGGAAGAGGCAAGCCATTTGCCCTTAGCCGACCAGGAAATGGATTTGACCTTGGCTGGATAACCCGTCATGCGCATGTGGCGGGCTTCCATGCCGCCCTTGGTGGCTTCCATCTTCCAGCCATGCAGGGCGTTTTCCTGCATGGTGGTGACGAGGAACTTGCCGTCAGGCGAGAAGGTGACGCCGGTATGCGCGCCCTTCCATTCCAGATCGACCGGATCGCCGGCGCTAGCCACCCAATGCAGTGTCACGCCGTTGTAACGTGCAACCGCAATGCGCAGGCCCTTGGGCGCAAAGGCAATCGCCTCCACCGTGCGCTCTTCCTTGAATTCCTTGATCGTGCCGTCCGACAGCCGCACGAAGCTGGACTTGCCGAGACCGTAAGCGACCGCCTTCTGCGGCCCGCCGGCAACGACGCCGACCCATTTGCGCGGCACGTGCGCCAACTCGCTGATGCTGCCATCATGGCCGATGCGCAGCACGCGTCCATCCTCACCACCGGAAAGCAGCGTGGCGCTGTAGGGATCACGAATGCAGGTCAAAAGCCCCTCATGCGCCTCGGTTACCTTTTCGCCGCCATCCAGCCGGTGAATGGTGCCGGCGGCGGTGGCAAACAGGGGAATGTCGCCGAGAAAATGGGTCGAGACCACGTGGCCTTCGATATCAAGCGGGGCAACAGTCGGCATGGGGCATCGGTCTTTCGTATCTGTGTCGGATGGGGCGACGATGTCGACCCCGGCGGCAGGCATGGTTCTAAAGCATTTCCGGCAAAAGCGGAACCGCTTTTACGTTCGGACGATTCGTGAAATCAAGGAGATAGAGCGCTTTGTCGTCGAGGGACCCACGGTGTACGGCATCACGATTTTACAGGACGGTGCATCTCCCTGTCCCTCATTCCTGTGCTTGTCACAGGAATCCAGCCGACGCGCGTCTGCGCGACGGGAAGGCTCTTTTCAGCCCAAAGACTTGGGCTGGCTGGATCCCTGTGACAAGCACAGGGAGGAGGGGCGGTGAGCGCATCCGAATGACGTACGCGGTGCCACCCCGGCGCCAAAGGCCGGGGTGAAGGAGGGATAAGGATCAGGCCGTTGCGAGGCAGGCGTTGAAGCTCTTTTCCAGCTTTTCGCGATCCAGTTCGCGGCCGATGAAGACGAGGCGGCTTTCGCGTTTTTCGTCTTCCTTCCACGGGCGCTGGTGATCGCCCTCGATGATCATGTGCACACCCTGCACCACGTAACGTTCCGCATCGCCCTTGAAGGCGATGATGCCCTTCAGGCGCAGAATGTTCGGACCGTCGGTCTGGGTAACCTTCTGGATCCATGGGAAGAAACGCTCGGGGTTCATCTCCCCGCCGCGCAGCGATACCGATTGTACGGTCACATCATGGATCGGCGAAACCGCGCCATGGTGGTGGTGATCGTGGCCATGGTCGTGATCATGGTGATGATGCCCGTGGTCATGGTCGTGATGATGGTGGTCATGGCTGTGATCGTGGTCGCAATCGGGCCCGCAGACGTGATCCTCATGGCCGTGCTCGAGGAAATGCGGATCATTTTCCAGCGCGCGTTCCAGGTTGAAGGCGCCCTGATCGAGCACCCGGGCGAGATCGACGCCGGAACGGGTTGTCTTGTAGATGCGGGCGGAAGGGTTGATGGCGCGCACGATATCCTCGATGCGGGCGACTTCCTCGGGCGAAACGAGATCGGTCTTGTTGACGACGACGACATCGGCAAAGGCGATCTGGTCTTCGGCCTCGCGGCTGTCCTTCAGCCGCAGCGGCAGGTGCTTGGCGTCAACCAGGGCAACGACCGCATCAAGCTCGGTCTTGGCGCGCACGTCGTCATCCATGAAGAAGGTCTGGGCGACGGGAACCGGGTCGGCAAGACCTGTCGTCTCGACGATGATGCCGTCGAAACGGCCGGGACGGCGCATCAGGCCTTCCACGACGCGGATCAGGTCGCCGCGCACCGTGCAGCACACGCAGCCATTGTTCATTTCGTAGATTTCTTCATCGGACTCGACGATCAGATCGTTATCGATGCCGATCTCGCCGAATTCATTGACGATGACAGCGTATTTCTTGCCGTGGTTCTCGGAGAGAATGCGGTTAAGAAGCGTTGTCTTGCCGGCGCCGAGATATCCCGTCAGGACGGTGACTGGAATGGGCTTGGCTGGTGCTGTTTCGGTCATGGAAAACCCCGCGTGGAGACAAGGCCGGTAGAGGCCTCAAGGAAGAAGTGTCGACGTCCATATAGGCGCGACGTCCGGGCAGTTCAAAGAGATTTTGGCCGAATCCGGCCAAGTGCCTCAAATTTTGTTATGAAATAACGTTATGTCAAAAGCGTGGACATCTTCAAGCAGTTCGACAAGGCCCTTGACGGCGTGGGAGATGAGCCTCTCACCCTTTTGCGCCGTGGCTGCTGCGGCATTTCCGGCAACACCATCAGGGTTGAGATCGCTCATCAGCCAGCCGAAGGCGTGCGGGCCATAGGCGCGCAGATGCCGGAAGCGGCTGGCGAAATCGCTCTGGCGCGAGCGGAAATCGGCTGCCTTTTCCATTCTTACCCGTTCCGGGCAGAGCGCCAGCATGACGGAGGTTTCGATATCGCCGCCATGAATGTCGATCGCCTTGTCTTCCGGCTTCACCACATCGGCGGGCACGCCGAAACGGGTCCAGCTGGTGGCAACCGCCAGCATGCCGAAACGGGCGCGGGCCTCGGTGGCAACGATGGTCATCAGCGGCGAGTTGCCGCCATGGGCGTTCAGCATCACGAATTTGCGCACGCCTTTTTCATGTTCCGTCTTCGCAATGCCGAGCCAGCGTTCAACAGCTTCATCGTAATGCAGTGTCTTCGTGCCCGGCACGTCCATGTGTTCGATGGAATATCCGACGGGTTCCACCGGCAGGAAGGAGACCGGCAGATGGGAGGGCAGGGCGGCGGCGAGACGGGCAACGATACCTTCGGCAATCAGCATATCGGTCTCGAAGGGCAGGTGCGGCCCATGCTGTTCATGCGCCCCCAGCGGCAGCACGGAAATTGCACCTGTTGCGCGAAGATGCGGGTCTGTTACGTTTTCGTCGTGATAATGCGTGTATGAGTTTGGCATCTGGCAGTCCGCGCGTGCATTCGGTAAGGATTTCCAGCAACATATATCGGTTCCGCCACAGGGTAAAAGGCACTCGCATATGAGCAAGGACAAAACTGGGCATAAGGACAAGGGCGCCAAAAAAGAAAAGGGCGGCAAGAAAATAAAGGACGCCAAAAAAAGGGATGAGAATTTCAACCCCGAAGAACTGGCGCAATCCATCACCCAGGCCGCCCGTTCCATGCGCACGGCGCTGAGCCACAGCCTGGCCGAAAGCGGGCTTTATGCCGGGCAGGACGGTGTTATCCTGGCGCTGGCGCAGGAAGGCAGCCTGACACCGGGGCAGATCGCCCAGAAACTCGGCGTCAAGGCGCCCACCATGACGCGCACCATCGGCCGCATGGAGGCCCAGGGCTTCGTGGAGCGCAGCGGCGACGACGAGGATGGCCGCGTGACCTTGGTGAAGCTGACGGAGGCGGGACTGAAAAGCGTTGAACACATCAACATCTCGATAGCCGATTGTGGCGCCAGGGCCATAGAGGGGCTTTCGGCCAAGGATGTGCGCACCGTGGTTAAACTTCTCAAGGCAATCGATACCAATCTTCAATGATTTGTTGAAATTTTTAAAAATAAAACTCTGTTTTGTGGGTATCTCTTAAACGGGTTGCGGATTTTGTTTAAATTGTTTAATTGCAATTTAAACAGGGACATCCGTCGCTGACATGCGTTTGGGAGGAATGCTGTGGCTCAAAAGGTCAAACTGTCCACGATTGCCGAAAGTCTTGGTCTCTCGACCGCCACCATTTCCCTTGCATTACGTGACAGTCCGCTGGTTGCTTCCGATACACGCGACAAGATCAAGGAACAGGCGCGTGCGCTGGGTTATATCTACAACCGTCGTGCCGCCAGCCTGCGCACATCGCGCTCCGGCATTGTTGGCGTGGTGTTCCACGATGTGATGAACCCGTTTTACGGGGAAATTCTCAAAGCCATCGAAAGTGAGCTGGACCGCAGCCGCCAGACCTTCATTCTTTCCAATCATTATGATTCAGTGGAAAAACAGCGCACCTTCATCGAAACGTTGCTGCAGCTGGGTTCCGATGGCATCATCATGTCGCCGGCCATCGGCACGCCGATTGAGGATATGACGCTTGCCGAAGAGAACGGCATGCCGGCCATTCTCGTAGCCCGTTCCATGGATGGCGTCGACATGCCGACCTATCGCGGTGACGACAGCTACGGCATTTCGCTCGCCACCAACCACCTGATCAGCCTCGGTCACCGCACCATCGCCATGGTTGGTGGTACCGATCAAACATCGACGGGCCGTGACCGTTATCAGGGTTACGTCAATGCACTGCGTAAAGCCGGCATCGAGGTCGATCCGAACCTGCGCATTCCCGGCCCGCGCTCCAAGCAGGGCGGTTTCGAGGCGGCGGTGCATTTTCTGTCACTACCGCAGAAGCCGACGGCCGCCGTCTGCTGGAACGATCTGGTCGCCATCGGCCTGATGAACGGCATTTCGCGTGCTGGTCTGGTGCCGGGTGTCGATATTTCGGTAACCGGCTATGACGATCTGGAGGAGGCGGCGATTGCCACGCCGGCGCTGACCACCGTTTCCAACGGTCAGGCCGAGGTGGGGCGTCTTGCGGCCCGCGCGCTGCTGGACAGGCTGGCGGGCAGCCATGAACCTGACGGCATTCACCTCATCAAGCCGGAAATGCGCATCCGGCAATCCACCGGGCCGGTGCGGCCGCGGGTTTGAGGCTTCAGACGATGGGAAATGGTGCGCGTTCTGTGCATTGCACCTTTCCGTCATCCCAGCCTTGAGCGGGAATCCAGCTACCGCGTGTCCACGCGGTAAAAAAAGACTCTCTCAGCCCAAAGACTTGGGCTGGCTGGATGCCGGATCAAGTCCGGCACGACGGTGAGGGGGCGCAAAAAATCGGCATGAAACTTCCGTCTGCCCCCATAGCATCCCCTTATTGCCCTTTTCACGGCGGTCTTTGTTTGAAAGGATCGCCGCCCAGAGGAGTGGTATGCGAGCGGTTCGCCTGCAACCCACTTCAGCATATTGGAATGTTATCAGGAGGAATATCCGCTCATGTCTGACAAAAAGGCCGTCGTTCTCGTTCCCGGCAAGATAAACCCGCGCGTTCTCGAACGCCTCGAAGGCAAGGTCGAGATCGTGACTGTGCCTGCCGGTGCCGAGCCGGTTCTGCCGGCAGGCGCGGCGGAACGCATCAATGCCATCGCCGTTTCCGGCGTCGTCAACGCAAAGTGGATCGATGCGCTGCCGAAGCTCGAGATCATCGCCAATTTCGGCGTGGGTTATGACGGCGTCGATGCCAAACATGCCGCCACACGCAACATCGTGGTGACGAATACGCCTGACGTGCTGAACGACGAGGTGGCCGATACGACGATTGCGCTTTTGATCAACACCGTGCGCCGTCTTTATCAGGCCGAGACCTGGTTGCGCGATGGCAAATGGGTTGGTGAAGGTCCGTTCGCGCTGTCGCCGTTTTCGCTCCGCGGCCGCAAGGTGGGTCTCTTTGGCATGGGCCGCATAGGGCAGGAAATCGCCAAGCGGCTGGAGCCTTTCAAGGTGGAAATCGGATACCACACCCGCAGCAAGCGGGATGGCCTCCCTTACACCTATTACGGCTCGCTGAAGGAGATGGCGGAAGCCGTCGACATCCTGATCTGCATCGTGCCCGGCACGCCGGAAACGCATAAGGCGATCAACACCGAAATCCTGACAGCGCTGGGGCCTGAGGGCGTGTTCATCAATGTCGGGCGCGGTTCCAGCGTCGATGAGGATGCGCTTTTGCAGGCGCTTAAGAGCGGTGCTGTGGGCGCTGCCGGCCTCGATGTGTTCTATGCCGAGCCGAAGGTGCCGGAAGCCTTCCTGTCGCTGCCGAATGTCTCCCTGCTGCCGCATGTCGCCTCCGCCTCGATCCCGACGCGCAACGCCATGGCCGATCTGGTGGCCGACAATATTCTCGGCTGGTTCAGGGACGGCAAGGTGCTGACGCCGGTGCCGGAAACGCCAGTCAAGGGGTGAGGCTTTGGGGAAAGGGCGAGGGCTGCGAAGAGCAGCCTTCAAGGTGTAGACTAGGGCGAAGGCTCCGCCCTCTTCTTCGTCGTCCTCGGGCTTGACCCGAGGATCCACGATCAGTTGAAAGCAATGGATCCTCGGGTTAAGTGTAAAGACCGGACACATCCCTGACATGTGTTCGGAGACATCCCTGACAGTCAGACTTTGTCTTCGAGGTTTATCTTTGCGATCTGCGTTGCCCCGAAGAACACGCCGAAGAGACCTGGGCTGTTGAGTGGCCGGATGGCCAGGCGCTCGCTTCTGAAAGCGTTCGGGATGCGCCATGCTTTGCCCTTGAAGCTGAGATAGCCTTTGGTAGAACTGACGCTGCGCACGATCTCGCTTCTGTCGTAGACGGGCTCGGGAAGCTGACTTGGAAATGGGCGTGCAGAAGGCCGATAGCGGCTTGCAGGCACAGCCATGTCGATCGCTTCATGCGGGCGATGGTGATTGTAAATCTCACGCCAGCGGTCGAAAGCTCTCTGGGCATGTGCCTGATCCTTCAGCGCGGCGAAGTCCGTCACCTCGGCCTTGAGGCTGCGATGGAAACGCTCGTTCTTGCCGCGCCCCTGCGGATGATAGGGTCGTGAATGGATCAACTCGATGCCAAGCTTCAAAAGCCAGACCCGCAAGCGCGTCCACTGGTTTGGAACACCTGCACCCCACGGGTTGCCATTGTCGCAGTAAATCGCCAGCGGCATGCCATAGCGGCGAAAGATCGTCTCCAGCTTCGTCTGTACGGTCTCCAGTTGCTCGTTGAGGCAGGCCTCTATCGCGATGGCAAAGCGGGAGTGGTCATCGATGATCGTCAGGGGGTAGCACCAGTTGCCGCAGCCCATCTGCGTACGCCCCTTGAAGTCCATCTGCCACAGAAGGTTCGGTGCTTCACGCTCGAAGCGGCTCTCTGCCATGCGCTCACTTGCCTGCGGTCCGATCCGACCATGGCGGGACAGGACAGCATGCACGGTGGATGCTGAGGGAGGCTCGATGCCCAGATCCTGCATTCGCCTTGCGATCTTGCGAGCACCCCAGGCAGGGTGCTCGTCACGAATGGCAAGCACGCAGCGCTCCAGATCATCGGATGTCCGTCGAGGGCTTGAGTGTGGACGACGGGAGCGATCCTTTACCGCCTCTCCCGCATTCGCCCGACGCCGCCAGAGATAACCCGTCTGCCGACTGATGCCGAAGCGCTTGCACAGGGCCGAAACATTGGCCCCGTCCAACGTCGCAAGCAGCACGAACTCCCTACGCTGGTCCATGACAGAAATCTCCCGCCAAGCCATCCCGACCCTCCTCTGCCAACCGGCAAAAGTGTCAGGGATGTCTCCGAACATCTGTCAACTATGTCTCCGGGCTGAACATTAAGCCCGAGGATGACATCGTGGGGGCGGTAAAGTTCCGGGGTTGTCCCGGAGATGACCCCAAGTGAGCGGTAAATTACCCCCAACCCTCGGTAGATGACGTCGAGTGGGTAGGTTTTGCCGCAACCCCACGAATGCTTTCACTTATTCCGCAATCTCCGCGCTTCCCACCCATCGTCCTTCGGCGAAAGACCGGGCCATGGCGTGAATGCTGCGCTCGATCTTCAGCCCTTCCTCGAAATCGATGATATGGGCCTTTTTCCCCTCGATTGCCGCGATCAGTTCCCGGCATTCGATCACCTTCAGATCGTTGAAGCCGAGGCCGTGGCCGGGGGCGGGGATGAAGCGGTCATAGGGCTTGTGATGCGGCGCGGTGAGGATTGTTCTGAAACCCTGCTCCTCCGGGCGTCCGTCCGTGGTGTAGAACTGGAACTCGTTCATCCGTTCCTGATCGAAGAGAATCGAACCCGTCGAGCCATAAATCTGGATGGCGATGCGACCCTTGCGGCCCCAGGCGGAACGGTTGGCGATGAGCACGGCGGAAATGCCGCCTTCGAGCTTCAGCAGCACGCTGGCAAGATCATGCGTCTCGACGGCGCGCTCGCCGCCGCCGGCAAGCGGGCGAGTCTCATAAGGTTTCACCATGTCGGTGATGGCGCTTTCGGCATGGCCGAACAGGGCAAAGAGCAGCGATAGCGGATGCACGGCGAAATCATCCAGCGCGCCATAACCGGAGGAAGCTTCGCTCTTCCAGTAGAAGGGCTGGGTGGCATCCGCCATGAAGTCCTCGTCCATTTCGGCGCGGACGTGATAGACCCTGCCGATGGCGCCTTCGTCGATCAGGCGGCGGATATGGCGGATGACGGGGTTCTGAATGTAGTTGTAGCCCATCGCCGCGGCCTTGCCGGAACGGCGGGCCGCATCGCGCATCTTCACCGCGTCAGTAAAGGCGGGCGCCATCGGCTTTTCACACCAGACATGTTTGCCGGCCTCAAGGGCGGCAATCGCCATTTCCGGGTGGAAGGCGTTCGGCGTGGTGACCGAGATGACGTCGATCTCGGGGTCGGACAGCAGGTCGCGCCAGTTACCTGTCGAGCGGGCGAAGCCGAACTCGGCGGCTTTCTTCGCGGCAAGCTCGGGATTGACTTCCGCGAGCGTCACGAGGCGCGGGCGCTCCACATCGCCGAAGACGCTGGTGACATTGTTCCACGCCAGCGCGTGGCATTTGCCCATGTAACCGGTGCCGATAAGGCCCACGCCAAGAGCGGCCATGGTATTCTCCTCCCGAGAGTTTTAGAATGAAATCAAAGTATTGAGCGTTTATTGAAATGTGGCAGGCGAAACAAAGCCCCTCCGCCCTCATCCCTGTGCTTGTCACAGGGATCCAGCCAGCCCAAGTCCTTGGGCTGGGAAGACTCTCCCCGTCGCGCAGACGCGCGCCGGCTGGATTCCTGTGACAAGCACAGGAATGAGGATAGGTGAGTGAATTACGGATTATCCCGTTTGAAAATCCAGTCGTGATCCGGGTGGTTCTTGAAGCGCCATTTGCGCATCGGCCCGGCCATCACGTTCAGATAATACATCTCATAACCATAGGGCGCGCCGCAGGGGTGGTGGCCCTTGGGCACCAGCACGACATCGCCGTCCGACACCGCCATGGTCTCATCCAGCGAACCGTCTTCGGTAAAGACACGCTGGAAACCGAAACCCTGCGCCGGGTTGAGGCGATGATAATAAGTCTCCTCCAGATAGGTCATGTCAGGGTAATTATCCTCATCATGTCGGTGCGGCGGATAGGACGACCAGTTGCCGGATGGCGTGAAGACTTCCGTTACCAGCAGGCTGTCGGCCACATCGCGCTCTTCCATGGCGATTGGGAAGATGTAACGCGTATTGGCGCCCTTGCCGCGCTCGGTGAGCTGCACGCCATTGGGACCGATCTGCTGCGCCTCGCGGCTGCCTTTTTCGCCGGGTGCGGTGCAGACGCCGACGGTGCAATCCGTCGTGGCAGTCAGCGACCATTCGGAGCCTGCGGGCACGTAGACGCAATGCGGCGGCTTGCGTTCGAACACGTTCATGCGGTCGCCGAGTTCACCGAAATCCTTATCCCCTGCGGAAATCGTCGCCTTGCCTTCGACCAGCACAAGGATGACTTCGGTATCGCCGGTGTTTTCCGTCGCCGTCTCGCCCGGCTTCAGGCGGTAGAGGCCGAAACCGACATAACCCCAATCCGCGCTTTGGGGCGTGATATCGTGCACCTTGCCGCTGGTCGCGACCGGCTTGCGCAGAAGTGAGGTCATGGTGGTGTTCCTTTTTGGTCAGTCGTTCAATGTATCGGGCGGCTATTCCCGCGTTTCCCTCATCCCTGTTCCCTGTGCTCGTCACAGGGATCCAGCCAGCCCAAGTCCTTGGGCTGAGAGGAGTCTTCCCGCCGCGCCGACGCGCGTCGGCTGGATTCCTGTGACAAGCACAGGAATGAGGGAGGAGGGTTGCACCGGAACATACGATTCTAGGACGTATGGACGAATGCTCCCCGCTCGGTTCAAGCAGCCTGAGCCTTGTCCAGCCCCGCTTCACGCGCAAAAGCCTTCAGCGATTTCAGCCCGAGGCTCTGATATTCGAAGGGGTTGCGGACATCCGGGTCCTGTTCCGCCTCGATCACCAGCCAGCCGCTGTAACCATGCTCGGCCGCCACCTTCAGCACCGGCGGGAAGTTCACGCCGCCTTCGCTGTCGCCGGGAACGGTGAACACGCCACGGCGCACGCCTTCGAGGAAGGAAAGCCGCTCGCCCCGAACCTGATCAGCAATGGCAGGGCGCACGTTCTTGGCATGGATATGGCCGACGCGACCCATATATTTCTGCGCGACACGCACGGGATCGCCGCCGCCGAACAGGCAATGGCCGGTATCGAGCAGAAGGTGCGTCTTCGGGCCGGTGTGCTGCATCAGAAGGTCGATCTCGTCTTCGCTCTCGACCACCGTTCCCATGTGGTGATGATAAACGAGGGTGATACCCTGTTCTGCGGCAAAGGCGGCCAGCGCCTCGACCCCCGCGCCGAATTTCGCCCAGTCATCGGCCGCAAGGCGCGGACGGTCGACCAGCGCCTTGTTGTCATCGCCGTGGATGGCGTTCGAGGTCTCGCAGACGATGATGACCTTCGAGCCCATGGCCTTCAAGAGATCAAGCGCCGGCTGCATGGCCTTCTTTTCGGATTCGATGTCGTCGGTCAGAAGGTTCAGCGAATGCCAGCCGGAGACGAAGGAGAGACCGCGCGGCGAAAGCACGCCCTTCAGGCCTTCCGGCTTAGTCGGGAACTTGTGGCCCTTTTCGATGCCGTCGAAACCGATCTTGGCGGTTTCATCGAGGCACTGTTCGAGGCTGATATGGGCGCCCAGCGTGCGGTCATCGTCGTTGGACCAGGCGATGGGATTGGTACCGTAACGGATCATCTTACTGTCTTTCCTTGACATGGTTTTCATAACGGGCGCGCGCCGGGCCGATTTCGGCACGGTCGGAGACTTCAGGCACCGCGACATCCCACCAGTGACCGCCGGCCTGAGGGGTCGGATAGGGATCGGTATCGATGACGATCACTGTTGTTCGGGTGGAGGCACGGGCGCTCGCGAGCGCTTCTTCCAGTTCAGTGATGGTGGAAACCTTACGCGCATCCGCCCCCATCGAGCCGGCATGGGCGACGAAATCGATGGCGATGGGGTTGACGTTGGTGTGGGCGTAGAGGTTGTTGAACTCCGCGCCGCCGGTCTCCATCTGCAGGCGGTTGATGCAGCCATAGCCCCTGTTGTCGGTGATGACGAGCGTGATCTTCACGCCCATGGCGACCGATGTGGCAAGCTCCGAATTCATCATCATGTAGGAGCCGTCACCGACCATGACGATCACGTCGCGGTCCGGCTCCGCCATCTTGATGCCGAGGCCACCGGCCACTTCATAACCCATGCAGGAGAAGCCGTATTCCATGTGATAGGAGAGCGGCAGCTTGGATTTCCAAAGCTGGTGCAGCTCACCCGGCATGGTGCCTGCCGCGCACATGACGACGGTATTGTCACGCGACTGGCGCTGCACCGCGCCGATGACCTGCATGTCGGTGGGCAGGCTGTTGGCGTTGTCTTCGCCCGGCGCGGCTGTATCGGCATCGGCCTTTTCGAACCATGCCGCCTTGAGACCGGCATCCGGCGCGGCAAAACGGTGGCTGCCGAGTGCTGCGGAGAGCTTTTCAAGCCCGATCTTCGCATCCGCCGTCAGGCTGATCGCATCATGCTTGGCGCTGTCATAGGGCTGGACGTTGAGCGCCAGGATCTTGCGGTTAGGGTTCTTGAACAGCGCCCAGGAACCGGTGGTGAAATCCTGAAAACGGGTGCCGACGCCGAAGACCAGATCGGCCTTTTCACTGATGATATTGGCGCTTTCCGCGCCCGTGACGCCGACGGGACCGAAGTTGAGATCGTGATCCCACGCCAATGCCGATTTCCCAGCCTGCGTTTCGACAACGGGAATGGAATGGGTTTCGGCAAAGCGCTTCAGGGTTTCGGTTGCGCCGGCAAAATGCACGCCGCCGCCGGCAACGATGATCGGGTTCTTCGCCGCCTTCAGCGCGGCGACCGCATCTTCGAATTCCACAACATCCGGCTCAGGACGGCGCTGACGCCAGACGCGCTTTTCGAAGAAGCTGACAGGATAATCATAGGCTTCCGCCTGCACATCCTGGCAGAAGGCGAGCGTGACCGGGCCGCAATCGGCCGGGTCTGTCATGGTGCGCATGGCGCGGGGAAGGGCGGTCAGCAACTGTTCCGGTCGCATGATGCGGTCAAAGTAACGGCTTACCGGGCGGAAGCAGTCGTTGACCGTCATGGTGCCGTCGCCGAAATCTTCGAGCTGCTGCAGCACGGGGTCGGGGCCGCGATTGGCGAAGACATCGCCGGGAATCAGCAGAACCGGCAGGCGGTTGACATGCGCAAGGGCCGCCGCCGTCACCATATTGGCGGCGCCGGGACCGATGGAGGAGGTGACCGCCATCGCCCGCCGGCGGCGCAGCTGCTTGGTGTAAGCAATGGCCGCATGGGCCATGGATTGCTCGTTCTGGCCGCGATAGGTCTGCAGCTCGTCGCGAATGCCATGCAGCGCTTCGCCGATACCGGCGACGTTGCCGTGGCCGAAAATGGCCCAGACACCGGCAATATAGGTTTCGCCATGTTCATTCATCTGCGCGGCGAGGTAACGAACCATTGCCTGCGCAGCCGTCATTCTGATTGTCTTCACGCTGCCTCTCCCTTTTTGGCGCGCGCCTCATCCCAAATGCGGCACAGGCTGATATAGCGCTGCGCCATATCCTTCACCGCTTCCTGATCGGTGATCCTGCCACCGAGCCAGCTTCGCGCGGCATCTGCGAAAATCGTGCGGCCAACGGCGAAACCTTTGACCAGATCAAAACCGGCGGCAAGGCGGAAGCTTTCCTCCAGCTCGCTTTGCGGGGCGTCGAGACCGAGAACGACGATGCCGCGCACATAAGGATCGTTACGATGCACGGCATCGCAGGCGTTCTTCCAGGCGGCGCGGGTCTTCATCGGCTCCAGCTTCCACCAGTCGGGATAGACCCCGATCTCATAAAAACGCTCGACGATGCGGGCGGCTGTCAGATCGTCGGTCGGGCCGACCTTGGAAGGAATGACCTCCAGCAACATTTCCAGCCGGTTGCGGCGTGTCGCCTGGAACAGACGCATGACCGTCTCCTCCTGCGTTGATCGCATCTCCTCCGTATCGTCGGGATGATAGAAGCACAGGACCTTGACGACATTTTCAAGCGGCCATTCGGACAGCCCGCCGAAATCCTTGCCGAGTTCCGGTTCCAGCGTCAGCGGACGGGAGCCGGGCCATTCCACTGGGCGGCCGATCCAGAGACCGGAACCGCTCGCGGCAAACAGGGCGTCACGGCCAAGGCGACCGTCGCAGAGAATACCGTAACCCGGCCTGTCGCCGGCCACCTGCTGTGCGGCTTCTAGGCAGAGCTTCTTGAAAGCGCCGATCTTTTCGTGCTTGACGCCAAGCTCGTCGGCGATGGCTTCCAGCTGCATGCGGTGGTCAAAGGCGAAGACGCGCATCGTGTCCCAGTCGCCCTTGCGGTTGGTGGACCAGTGCACCTGTTCCAGCGCCTCGTCCTTGCGCAGCGCCTTGTTGCGAATGCCGGCCTTGAAGAAATATTGCAGCTCTTCCCAGCTCGGATAGGCCGGCGTGCAGCCGTGGCGGGAAACGGCGAAGGCGCCGCATGCATTGGCGTATTTTAATGTCGTCGGCCAGTCTTCGCCGCGCAGCCAGCCACGGAACAGCCCGGCCATGAAGCCATCGCCCGCACCCAGAACGTTGAAGACCTCGATCGGGAAACCTTCGCCCGTCTCGCCATCGTCGAGACTTGCCGGGATTTCACCGGTGAAGACCGAGGCCCCCATCGGCCCGCGCTTGCACACCAGCGTCGCATTCGAAACCTTGCGCACGGCCTTCAGCGCCGCAAGCGTATCGGTGGAGCCGCCGGCGATGTGGAATTCTTCCTCGGTGCCGACGATCAGGTCGAAGAGATGCAGGGTGGATTGCAGCTTGGCGGTGACCTTCTGCGATTCCACGAAACGGCTTTCGCCGTCGCCATGGCCGGCCACACCCCAGAGATTGGGCCGGTAATCGATATCGAGCGCGGTCTTCGCGCCATTTTCGCGGGCGAGTTTCAGCGCCTTCAGCACGGCCGCTTCCGTTTTTGGATGCGACAGATGCGTGCCGGTGGCGCAGACGCAAGCAGCTTCGGCGATGAAGGCGGGATCGATATCGTCTTCGCTGAGCGCCATGTCGGCGCAGTTTTCGCGATAAAAGATCAGCGGGAACTGGTTCTGGTCGCGAATGCCGAGCAGCACCAGCGCGGTCAGCCGCTCCGGGTCTGTCTTCACGCCGCGCACATCAACGCCTTCACGCACCAGCTGCTCGCGGATGAAGCGGCCCATATGCTCATCTCCGACACGGGTGATGACGGCGCTGTTGAGCCCAAGGCGTGCAGCGCCGGCTGCTATATTGGTGGGAGAGCCGCCGATATATTTGGCAAAGGAGGCCATGTCCTCCAGACGGCCGCCAACCTGCGAACCGTACAGATCGACAGACGAGCGCCCGATCGTGATAAGATCAAGTTTTTTCAAAAGGTTCCTCCTTCGGGCCGCCCGTTGCGGCGGCCTGCCTCACATGTTTGGAGCGATATCGGGCAAAGCTGCCCGCACCTTTCGCCATCCCGTTCCGGCAGGCCTCCTCCGCCCGCTGTCATCCGTCACGAGACGGACGAATATGGAATGCCCGTTTCATGGATTTGGATCATAAATTCTATTTTTTCCATTTTCAATAAAAATATTCAGGCTGTTTTGCGGGTTCCCACAGCCACGGCCAGCGTAATCGCCAGACAGAGGGTGGCGGAAAGGGAGCGGAATGCACCAAAATCGATCTCCGTGACCGTCAGAAGCGTTGCGCCGGATTTTCGCAGCGGATTGACGGCAGAATCAGAGAGCGCAACCACCGGAATGCCATTGGCCCGGGCCGTTTCCGCCAGTTCCAGCGTCTCAGTGGAATAGGGGGAGAAGGTGATGGCGATCAGCGCGTCATCGCTGGAGATGGCGCTGATATTGCCCAGCCCGCCGACGGCGCTGTGCAGAACCGCCGGAACCTTCATTTTCTCGAAGGCATAGGCAAGGTAACTGGCTATGGGGAAAGAACGTCGCAAACCGACAATGTGGACGGTGCGCGCGCCAGCCAGTGCCGAAACTGCCTCGTCAAGCTGCCGTGTATCGACCGATTTCAGCAGCATTTCCAGCGAGGAACGACCAGCTTCGACAAATTCCGCAAGCAGGCTGGAGGCACTTTCATCGCCCTTTTCACGCAGATGGTCGAGCCGTGTGGTGTAATCCGGCCAGCCGCCGACATAGGAATCGCGAAACAGGCGCTGCATTTCCGAAAAACCGGAAAAGCCCATGATCTGGCAAAACCGCATGAAGGCCGAAGGCTGCACGCCAGCACCCTCTGCCATTTCGGCGACGGTGGAAACGGCGATGCGGTCCTGATTGGAGGCGACATAATCGGCGCATTGCCGCAATCGTTTCGGCAGCCCCTCCGCAACCTGGAGCAACCGCTCCTCAAAAGCCTTCACCGATTCTGGCGCCTCGATTGCCGTCATTGTCGTTCCTTTATGCAGACTGAAATTGTGTGCACTTTAACTCCAGTGGAATTTTTATTCCATTGGGTTTTTTAGGAACGAATAAATGAGGTGTCGTGGGTCCGTTGTGGGCACAGTTGATCCGACGCCCTCATTCCTGTGCCTGTCACAGGGGTCCAGCCAATGCGCATCTGCGCGGTGGGGGCTGGAAACCTGTTCTGGTTTTATTTCGATGCACTCAGTGCAGCCCGCCAACGCCAAGATGCGTATCGACAATATCCGGGTTCTCCGCAAGCGCGCTGGACGGCCCTTCCCAGACGATGCGGCCACGTTCCATGATGATGGCGTGGTCGGCGAAGTCGATGGCCATCTGGATACGCTGTTCGACGAGAAGAATGGTCATTTCGCCCGATTGCGCCAGTTTGGAAAAGGCCGCCATCAGCTCCTCGCAGATGACGGGGGCGAGGCCTTCCAGCGGTTCGTCGAGAAGCAGCACGCGCGGCTGGCCGAGAATCGTGCGGGCGGTGGAAAGCATCTGCTGTTCGCCGCCGGAAAGTTGCGAGCCGAGATTGCGGCGGCGCTCCTTCAGGCGCGGAAACAGCGTGTAGGCTTCCTCGATGGCCGATTTCGGCCGGGTCTTGAGGCCGACGAACAGGTTTTCCTCGACGGTCAGCGTCGGGAAGACATCCCGCGTCTGCGGCACGTAGCCGAGGCCGGCTTTGGCGCGGGCGGCGCTCGGCAGGGCGGCGATGTCCTGCCCGCCGATGCGGATATCGCCGGCAAAGCGTTTCGTCTGGCCGGCCAGCGTGGCGAAGAGGCTGGTCTTGCCGACGCCGTTGCGGCCGAGAACCGCGAAACGCGAGCCCGACGGCACGGAAAGCGACAGGCCCTCGATGACGCGGGTGGGGCCGTAACCGGCGGTGAGGTTGACGATTTCAAGCGGCGCTGCGGGCATCGGCGTAACTTCCCAGATAGGCTTGGCGGACTTCCGCATTGCTGGTGACGTCTTCCGGCGAACCGTCGAAGATGACCGCGCCTGCGGCGAGCACCACCACACGTTTGGCAAAACGGAAGACCAGATCCATGTCATGCTCGATCATCAGGATCGCGAGATCGGCCGGCAGCCGGTCGAGTGCCTGTTCGATGCGCGCGGTTTCCGTGGAAGGCACGCCGGCGGCCGGTTCGTCGAGCAGCAGGATTTTCGGGCGAAGCGCCATGGCAAGCGCGATCTCGATCAGCCGTTGCTGGCCATAGGCGATTTCGCGCACGCGGGTTTCTGCAAGGGCCAGAAGACCGAGCGTGCCGAGAATGTCGCGGGCTTCGCTCATCACCGCGGGCATGGCGCGGTAACGGCCGAAAATCCGGCCCGTCTTGCCTTCGCGCTGGAGAATGGCAAGCGCCACATGCTCCTCCGGCGTCATGTCCTGAAACAGCCTTGTGACCTGGAAGGAGCGGACGAGGCCGCGCTTCACCCGCTGGCTGGCGCTGAGGCCGGTCACGTCTTCGCCGGCGATGCGCACCGTGCCGGCCGAGGGCTTGATGTTGCCGGTGACGAGATTGACGAAGGTGGTCTTGCCGGCGCCATTGGGGCCGATCAGCACCGTGCGGTCTCCCGGCGAAAGCGACAGCGAGACATTGTTGGTGACGACGAGGCCGCCGAAATTCTTCTTGAGGCCGGATACTTCGAAAATGGCGCTCATTTACGAACTCCCCGCAGGCGCGCAATGATCTGCTCACCTGCGCCATAAAGCCCGCGTGGTGCGAAGAGCACGACGGCAATCAGCAGCAGGCCGACAATGGTGAGCCAATGAAATGGATTGGCGGCGGAAACGACATCTTCGAACCACATGAAGGTGACGGTGCCGATCAGCGCACCATAGAGCGAACCCGCGCCGCCGAGTACCAGCATGACCAGCGCTTCGGCCGAAAGCGTGAAGCTGAGGCTATCGAGGCCGACGACCTGGGTGGAAATCGCGTTCAGTGCGCCGCCAATGCCGGCGACGACGCCTGATATGACGAACATCTTCAAAATCGTGCCATTGACCGAGCCGCCCATGGCCTGAATGCGGATGCTGTCCTGCTTGACGCCGCGACACAGCATGCCGAAGGGCGAGTGGACAATGACCCTGAGGGCGAGGAAAACGAGGAGCAGCAGACAGACGCCATAGATATAGGCGGTGCGGCCGAAAAGATCGAACTCGAAGGTGCCGAACAGGGCGTCCGGCGAGACGCCGGCAAGGCCGTCGCTGCCGCCCGTCCAGTTCGACGCCTTGTTGGCCGCCTCATGGAACAGATGGATGACGGCGATGGAAAGCACCAGCTGCGGCAGGCCGTGGGCACGCAGCAGAACCGTGCCGGAGAGCAGCCCGGCGACGCCGCCTGCTGCGGCGCCGATGGCGGTCATGAGCAGCGGATCGGTGATCTCGAAATGGGCGGCGGCGATGCCGGCGGCATAGGCGCCCGCACCGAAGAGCGCCGCATGGCCGAGCGTGGCGACACCGCAATACCCTGTGACGAGATCGATCGAAAGCACGAGAAGCCCAATGGCGATGATGCGGGTCAGAAGCGCCAGATTATCCGGAAACAGAAAGTAGCCGATGATGGCGGCGGCGATGATGAGGAGCGGCCCTGCGACAGCGCGCAGCGGCGAGCGTGTTTTCGGGATCTCTGCCGTTTCAGTCACGTCGTTCATGAGCACCGCCATCTCATTTCGCCCTTCCGAGAAGGCCGCGCGGGAACAACGTGATGATCACGATGACCGCCAGATAAAAGAAGAATTCGCCATATTCAGGGGCGAGATACCGCCCGGTCGTATCGATGGCGCCGAGCAGCAGGCAGGCGATCAGCGCGCCGGGGATGGAGCCCGCGCCGCCGACCGAGACCACCACGAGGAAGGTGACCATATAGCGCAGCGCATAATAGGGTTCGACCGGCAGCAGTTCCGCGCCGATGACGCCGCCCATTGCGGCAAGACCGACGGCGATGGCGAAGCTGACGGCATAGATGATTTCGGTGCGCACGCCCAGCGCCGCAGCCATCGCGGCATTGTCCACCGCCGCTCGCAGCTTGATGCCGAAGGCCGTCTTTTCGAAGGTGAACCACAATGCACCCGCGACGGCCAGACCGCAGGCAATGGCGAAGATGCGGTGGGTCGCAATGGTGCGGAAGCCGAGATCGGTCGGGCCAGCCAGCTGCTGCGGCAGCGGAATGGTCTTCAGCGTCGGGCCGAAGACGAAATTGGCGATGCCGATGATGCAGAAGGTGATGCCGATGGTCATCAGCACCTGCGTCAGTTCAGGTGCACCATAAATCCGCCGGTAAAGGAAACGTTCGAGCGGTATGGCGATGATAATGGTGCCGACGATGGCAACGAGGATCGCCGCCGCATAACCGAGACCGAGGCCGTGGGCGGCATAAGAGGCGAGGTAACCGCCGATCATGGCGAAAGCGCCATGCGCCAGATTGACCACCCGCATCAGTCCCATCGTCACCGAAAGGCCGATGGAGATGATGAACAGGACCATGCCATAGGCAAGCGCATCGATAAGGATGCTGAAGACCGTCTGCATGTTGAAAAAACTCCTCCCGGTGCTGTAACGCCCGTCCGGGCCGGAACCGAACCGCCGCAAGGGCGGCTCGACCGTTGCAAGAATGCCGCCCTTGTGGCGGCGAGGCCGGTATCGCCGGTTATTTCGCGGCGGTGAGACCCGGATCGCCCTGTTTTTCGAAGGTCTGGACTTCCTTGTTGTAATAGTTGCCGTCATCGCCCTTGGCGACTTCGCGCAGATAGATGTTCTGCGTGATGTGGCGGCTTTCCGGATCGATGCTGACAGGGCCGCGCGGGCTTGTCCAGGAAAGACCCTTCACCGCCTCGACTGCCTTTTCCGCATCCTGTTTGCCGCCGGTGGCCTCGATCATCTTGCTGATGACATACATGCCGTCAAAGGCGCTAACGGCAGGGAAGGACAGTTCCTTCGGATTGCCGATCGCCTTGGTGGCGGCTTCCACGAAGGTCTTGTTCTCAGGTGAATCATGCGAGACGGCATAATGGAAGGTCGTCTGCATGCCGAGTGCGGCCTCGCCAAGTGCCGGCAGGTCGGATTCCTGCGTGAGATCGCCCGGCGCGAAGAGCTTGACGCCTGATGATTTCAGCCCGTTATCGTTGAAGGCCTTGACGAAGCCGAGCGTGGTCGGGCCTGACGGCAGGAAGGCGAAAACCCCTTGCGCGCCGGAATCCTTCACGCGCTGCATGATGGGGCTGAAATCATTGGTGGAAAGCGGCATGCGGATGGTTTCCACCACCTCACCGCCGGCGGCGGTAAATGCCGTCTTGAACGCGTTTTCGGCATCGACGCCGGGGCCGTAATCGCTGACCAGTGAAATGACCTTCTTCACACCGCCATCAAACGCCACCTTGGCAATGGGGGTGGAGGTCTGCCAGGTGGTGAACGAGGTACGCACCACATAGGGGCTTTTGGTCACGATGGCCGAAGTGGCGGCATTCATGATGACCATCGGCACATTGCCCTGCTTCAGAAGCGGCGTGACGGCCATGGCGTCGGGTGTGAAATAGAAGCCGGCGAGATATTGCACGCGTTCCTTCACCACCAGTTCCTGTGCCAGCGCCTTGGACTGCGCCGGATCGGCTTGCGGCACATCGCGATAGACGACCTCGACCGTGTCATCGCCGACCTTGTTGCCGTGAAGTGCAAACCAGGCATCGATGCCGGCCTTGAAGTTCTTGCCCTGCAACGCAAAGGGGCCGGAGAACGGACCGACCACGCCGACCTTGATTGTCTCGGCATAAGCAGCAGAACTGAAGCAGATGGCCGCGATTGCGGCGGTGATCCGTAATTTCATTGATTTTCTCCCAATTGATCCGTGGCTCCCATCCACAGATCCAGGCTGCCAGATTGATGAGTGCGGTGACCAAAGTAAAATGAAATAAGGGGGGTAATAAATAACCTGACGGTTATCAATCCCGGCTTCATCTGCTTCCGTCTGCAATGGGATCACACAATAGGCATCGCCGGGTGATTCTCAATACGAAGCCCACCGGCGACCATCGCGGGCGGCCTGTCTGGAAGCTGCCGCGTCTGGATGTCCCGTTATCAAACGGCTGCGGCCGGTGACGGGAAGACACGGATTTCATGCGCGCAAAATGATATGCCTTAACCAGTTCTAAGGGGATTGTTCGTAGTCTCGCGAAGCATATTTTGAAATTTATTTGGTGTCTGATGGGCGAATATCAAAATAAGGCTGTTGAGCTGATGCGAAATCGCGTCGGAGAAAGTATACTCAACAACAAGATCGAGCGCCGCGAGGCGTTTCTGCGCAAGGCGCTGGCTCTGTATCACGTCATGGGTGGTACGGTGGAGGGTGTTCAGGCGGCGACGAAGGATGTTGCAACCTTGCCGGTGCCGGCCGTCGACGTGGCCGTCGGCGATGTCATGTATAAGCTTGCCGCAATCGGCCATGTCGCCGATATCGATATCATTCAGGCCGGTTATAACAAGCTCGACGCCGCAAACCTGCATATCCTCAGCAAAGGCAAGAAGCTGTTGCAGAAACAGCGGGAAAACAAGCTTGCCGCCACCACGACACCGGAAAAATAAGCGTAATTTCCGTTCCTGCCCGCCAAAAGTGCGGTTCAGGGTATGCCCCAGCACTAGGCTGGGGCATAGGCATTTCAGGCGTCAGGCGACGATCGGAATCCAGATTTCCACGGTGCCCCGTCCCGTTTGCGGATCGAAACGTCGATCATACAGTTCGAAATCGGGGGAGCGGGCGGTTTTGAGGCCGGCATCGGGCAAGGCTTTGTTCCAGATCGTATAGACCGTTTTGGGAAGATCCGAGATATGGCCACTATGGGTGAAGACCGCGTAGGATTGCGCGGGTACCTCGATGTGATCCATGCCGGCTGTTTTCTTCAGCGCTTTGACGCCGGCTAGATATGTGCAGTTGCCAGCTTCATCGGCGACGCTGCATACGCCGTAAGCGGCCCCGGATACCGCCTCCTCGACGTCGTTTTCACGGGTGTTAAAGGCTTGCCAGAGCGTCGGAATAGCGCCGTTGTTCTCCAGCGAACAGGCGGTGCTGAGACCGACTACCAGGAAGGCGTCGGCGCTGCGCATTTCCGGTGGCTGGACTTTGACGAACATGTCGTTCTTCATTTTGAATGGCTCCATGAGATCAAGGGATGAGGTTGATCGGGCCTTGCGAACAATGCTCGGTAATATGTTGAAATAATTCGCAAAGGCTCGTGTGAACGCCTCATGAGACCCGTATCCCGCACCAAGCGCGACGGTGAGGATGTCAGCATCGCACTGCGCGATGGTTCTGGCCGCCTCGGAAAGCCGACGCGCCCGGACATAAGACATGATCGACAGGCCGGTGGAAAGCTGGAACAACCGGCACATATGATGTGTGCTGATGGCGCAGCGGTCGGACAGGACCATCAATGTCAGGTCTTTGTGCAGGTCGGTCTCGATCTGCCAGATAAGTTTGTCCAGGGCGGGCATGGGGTCTCCTGTGGTTCACACCCGCATCATGCAAAACCGCTCCCCTTCATGCTTGATCGGGTTTGACTTGTTGTCGCGAATGGACCGGACAATACAGGAGACATCCGAATATTTGTCGGATGTCGCGCCGCTGCTTCCAAGTTGACCGGGTGCCAGCGCGCCCGAAGGTGAATACGCTGGCATGGGGCCCTTACCTGGCGATGTCAGGCGACCTGCGGTGACACAATCTCCTGCCAGGCATCATAGGCCGATAGAACCGTTTCCATCTGTGCAGTATGGCCGGTGATGAAATCATCGCCGTAGATCGTCTCATCGGGATATTCGGTGATCAACGTCATCGGCACGGTGTGGCGGTCGTCGATGGACGAGAGGCACGGGAAGCCGTTGATGATGCGGAAACCGGTTTCGCCGGCGTGGATTTCATAAAGCGCGATCTGTCGATTGTTGTAATCGAGCAGCCCGGGAATGGCGCCGAGATGGCGGGTTACCCTGTCGAGCAGGGCTTCGGCCTGGCTTTCCCAGTCGGCATGATGGCGGATGATGAGGAAGAAGCCTTTCGGCAGTGTCCACATGGCGAAGTTGCGCGGCACATAACCTGATAGAGGCCGGGTCCATTCATGCGAGGGATAGCCGTGCAGGTTTACATGCAGGCTGGCACCGCTCATCTCCTGCGCTTTGAAGCGGATTTCCTTCTCGTTGAGATGGCTGCCTGAATTTTCCGGCGTGCGATATTCGAGATCGTCGCCCAGCGCCGTGTAGCGTGCCGCATGGTGCATATGACGGGGATTGTCGATGCGCAGCCGTTGGTGCAGGGCATAGCCGTCAGGGTTTTCCAGCGGCGATATGGTGAAATGCGCACCCTTGCGCTCTGCAAGTTTGCGGGCCGCCCGGATGGCGCCGACGATGCCTGTCGTCTCGTTGGGGTGCTGGCCGCCACTCACCATCACGGCGGCATCGCTGCCGGCGATGTAACGGGCGGCCAGAATGCGGCCGGAACGCGAGCGGGCATCGAAGGCCTCGCCGCCGATCTCCGATAGCAACCCTGCGATCTGACCTGCGGCCACCGGTTCGCTGGCCGCATCGATCGTCTGCTCCTTGCCATCGAGGAAGGCGGTGGTGAGCGCACGGGTCTCGATGCGGACCGAAACCTCGCCATTGCTCTTGGCGATTTCCGGAACGATCTGGCCGGGTTTCAGGCCGCGGTCACCCAGCGGTCGGCCCGATTTTTTCTGGAAGAATTCCAAGAGCGAGAAATAGAAATCCTCATGCAGCGCTTCACGCAGGCTGACGACTTCATCGCCGACCGGTAGCGACAGGTCTTCGGCCGGATGCGCAGCGCGGATGTTCAATTCCTCGAAATAGGGTTCTTCATTACCCCAGTCGTGGCTGGCGACTGCTTTAATGGCCGCTTCGAAAAGTCGCTCGTAGTCCGTCTCCAGCCGCTCGCCGGTCATATCGCCTGCAAGACGGAACCAGCCGGTGGGTGAGACATTGGTTTCGCCGACGATATCGTCGTGAACCCGGTTTGGAGCCAGAACCTTCAGTGTTTCCGTCCGGTCGCCACGCTTGAGTGTCAGGTCATAGTGAAGGGCATCGTCCTTGCGGGCAATGAAGCCAATCTTCGCATCGCCGACCAATGCTGCCAGCGGATAGGCCTCCAGCCGGAAACGGTTGGCGGGCGCGTTTGCGTGCACCGGGTAACCCACCTCGATGCTATCGACGCCATCAAGATTGATCTCTTCCAGAAAGGTGAAGAGAAGCGGCTTGTAGGCGCTGCGGATACGGGCGCTGATGCCCTTCTTCTTCAGCCTCTCTTCGGCCTCGCGGCGGCTTTTGGCATCATCGAAGGTCCATGCCTCGAAGGATTGGCCGGGCGCGGCGCGGGCGACAAGGGCGTCCAGGGTGCGCTCGAAGGTCTGTTCGAAAATCTGGCTCATCGCTGTTACCTCGAGGTTCTGCCTGTTGGGTCAAGGCTGTCGCGCAGCCAGTCGCCGAGAAGGTTGAGGCCAAGCACGGTGAGGAGAATGGCGAGGCCGGGGAAAACGCTGACCCACCATGCCGTCTGCAGATAGGTGCGGCCATCCGCCAGCATGCCGCCCCAGCTCGGAATGGTCGGATCGACGCCGAGGCCAAGGAAGGTGAGGCTGCTTTCAAGCAGGATATTGTTGGCGACATTGAGCGTCATCAGCACGATGACGGGGCCGATGAGGTTCGGCAGCAGGTGCTGGAGGATGATGCGCCAGTCCTTCACGCCGATGGCGCGGGCGGAAAGGATGAATTCCCGTTCCCTCAGCGTCAGCACCGAGCCGCGCACGAGGCGGGCATATTGCACCCATTGAGACACGATCAGCAGGATGATGGTGTTGGTAAGGCTGCCGCCGACAATGGCGATGAAGGTGATGGCAAGAAGGATGAAGGGCATGGCGAGCTGGATATCGGCAAAGCGCATGACCAGCATATCCCAGAAGCCGCGATAATAACCGGCCACGAGGCCGACAGCGACGCCGAAGATGACGGCGCCGATGACCGAAGTGAAACCGACCAGCAGCGAAATCTTGCCGCCGGCGACGACGCGGGCGAGCACGTCACGCCCCAGCGGATCGGTGCCGAGCGGATGGGCGGCGCTGGCAAAGGGCTTGGCAAGGCGCGCCATCAGGTCGATCTTCTCCGCCCCACCGGGAAACAGCACGTCGGAAAAGAGGACGGCAAGGCAGATGACGGTGGTGAGCAACGCGCCGAGAACGAATTCGAGATTGGTGAAGCGCGACAGGCGCGAGGTTTTGGCAGCCATCGTCACTTACTCCGTGCGGATGCGCGGATCGACAAGCCCATAGGCGATATCGACCAGAAGGTTGATGCCGACGATCATCAGCGACAGCACGGTGATGACGGCCTGAAGCACGGGATAATCACGCGCGCCGACCGCATCGAAAGCCAGCGTGCCGAGACCCGGCCAGTTGAAGACACGCTCGATGACGACGATGCCGCCGAGCAGCCCGCCGAATTGCAGGCCGAAATAGGTAATCAGCGGAATGGCGCAGTTGCGCAGCGCGTGTTTGTACAGCACCTTGCTTTCGCTGAGACCCTTGGCGCGCGCCACCATGACATATTGCGAACGCAGCGTATCGAGCATGGCCGTGCGCACCAGGCGCACATTGGTGGCCGTCAGGATCACACCCATGGTGACTGACGGCATGATGTAGCTGGCAAAACCGCCCATGCCGCTGGGCGGCAGCCAGCCGAGCGTGATGGAGAACAGGAGCACCAGCATGGTGGCCAGCCAGAAATTCGGGAAGGACAGGCCGACAAGCGAGAAGATGCGGATCACCTGATCGGCCGTCTTGCCGCGCGAGGTCGCCGCCTTGATGCCGAGCGGGATCGAAAGCACAATCGACACCGCCATCGAGATGAAGGCGAGCAAAAGCGTGGCGGGCAGGGCGTCGGCAATCAGCCGCGAGACCGGCGTGCTGCCGGTGAAGCTGCGGCCGAAATCGAGCGTTACGAGGCCCTTCAGGAAGCTGAAATATTGCACGAAGAACGGTCGGTCGGTACCGAGCGCCGCGCGAATGCGCGCCAGATCGTCTTCCGTCATGCTGCCGCCGCCCTGGAACATGGTGACAGCCGGATCGCCCGTCAGGCGGATGGCGAAAGAGACGAGAAGGGTGATGGCGATGACGACAAAAATCGCCTGCAGCAATCGCTTGATGAGGAAACCGGCCACGTTTTTTACCTTGCGAGGAAACGGGGGAAGAGAAATCCCGCCTTGCCCGCGAGAGGCGGACAAGGCGGCGTGTCAGAGGATCAACCCGCTTATTCGACGGTGACGTCGGTAAGCTTCAGGCGGTTGTCCGGCGGTGCGATGAAACCCTTGACCCGCTTGTTGATGCCATAAATGGCATTGGTGTTGTAAAGCGGAATTTCCAGCGCGCGTTCGGCGGTATAGCTGCCGATTTCCTTGAGGATCTTTTCGCGCTCGGCACGGTCGGTCAGCGGGCGCTGGGATTCCAGCAGCTTGTCCAGCTTCTCGTCCTTGTCGTAAGGGTTCCACTTTTCACCCGAGTGATACATGGAATAGGCCGTGTTATCGTAATCGAAGGTCCAGCCGCCCCATTTCTGCTGGAACATCGCGCCGGTCTTGCCCTGCGGGATGATGTCGTTCAGCAGAACGTTGGTTTCGTAAGGCTTGATGGTGGCGGTGATGCCGACCATGGAGAGGTAGCTGGAAATAACCTGCGCCACCTCGTTCATTGTCGCGTCATTGCCGCGGATATCGATCTGCAGCGCCGCACCTGCCTTGACGCCGGCTTCCGCAAGCAATTTTTTCGCACCTTCCGGATCGTAAGGCAGCGGCTTCAGTTCCGGATCGTAACCGAAGGACAGCGCGCTCTGGAAGCTTGCAATCTCGGAGGCCTGGCCGGCAAGGATCGACTTGACGATGGTGCCACGGTCGACGGCCATGATGATCGCCTTGCGCACCTTCGGATCGGCGGTGATGCCATCACGGGTGTTGAAGCGCAGCGCATCCACAGTCGGGCCGGGAACGCTGACGATCTCCAGCTTGGAATCGCCCTCGATAACCGGGATCATGCCGATCGGGATGGTGGGCGGAATGACGAGATCGACGCGGCCGGCCTGCAATTCGGCAACGGCGGTCGCCGGTTCGGCGATGAAACGATATTCAAGCTCGGAAAGCTTCGGCGCACCGCCCCAGTAATCCGGGTTGGCTTCCAGCTTGATGTTGGTCTTCGGCGCGTAGGAAACGAATTTGAACGCACCGGTGCCGATCGGGTTGAGGTTGAAATTATCCTCGCCCTTTTCCTGAATGTACTTCGGCGGAACGATCATGCCGCCATAACCGGCAAGCTTGGTCAGCAGCACCGGATCCGGCGCCTTCAGCTTCATGTCGACAGTGTAGTCGTCGATGACGTCGACGCTTTCGATGGCGACATAGTTGGAGCGCTGCGGGCCCTTGGCACCCTGTTCGCCGAGAAGGCGCTCGAAGGTGAACTTGACAGCGGCGGCGTCGAAGGGTTCGCCATTGTGGAACTTGACGTTCTGGCGCAGCTTGAAGCGGATGCGCTTGCCCTCATCCAGCTCTTCCCAGGATTCGGCAAGGCCGGGGGCCAGTTTCAGGTCCGGGCCGCGATAGGTCAGGCCGTCGAAGATGTTGGTGGCCACAGCCGCCCATTGCACGAGGAAGGTGTCGATCGGATCCCAGCTGCCCGGGTCCTGCGGGCTGGAAATGGTCATCTTGCCGGCGGCAAGAGCCGGTGCGGCGTTCAAGGCCGTGGCGGCCATGGCAAGCGCGACGAACGTTGTCGTCATCCCCTTCTTGATTATTGTCATCTACCTGTTCCTCTTCAGATTGTTGTGGGTCTGGTTGTTATTCAGGCGCTCTTCGCGATGAAATGGCCTGGATTGATTTCCTCATGGGCGAGAATGGCCGGCTCATCGCCGACACGGCGCACGGGATTGGGAATTTCGCCCTCGATCATGGCGATGCGGCGCTCGATCTTGGGATCGGCGACCGGCACGGCCGAAAGCAGGCGGCGGGTATAATCATGCGTCGGGGTTTCGAAGACCTGCCGGCGGCTGCCCATTTCCATGATCTGGCCGAGATAAAGCACGGCGACGCGGTGGCTCATCTTTTCCACCACCGCCATGTCATGGCTGATGAAGAGATAAGCGAGACCGCGCTCGGCCTGCAGGTCCATGAACAGATTGATGATCTGCGCCTGAATGGAGACGTCGAGCGCCGAGAGCGCCTCGTCGGCGATGATGAGCTTTGGGTCGGAAGCGAGTGCGCGGGCAATGCAGACACGCTGGCGCTGGCCGCCGGAAAACTCGTGCGGATACCGTGATGCATGTTCGGAGCTTAGGCCCACACGTTCCAGCAATTCATCCACGCGCCGCCGTACGGCCTTCTGATCATTGATCAAACCATGGGTGTTGATTGGCTCGGCAATGGAAAAACCCACCGTCTTGCGCGGATCGAGCGAGGCGAAGGGGTCCTGGAAGATATATTGCACTTCCTGGCGCATGCGGAAGCGCTCTGCCGCCGACATCTGAGAATAGCTGCGGCCATTGAAGGAGATTTCTCCCGACACTGCCGATTGCAGCTGCTGGATGGTGCGGCCGATGGTGGATTTGCCGGAACCGGATTCACCCACCAGCGCCAGCGTCTCTCCGGCATGAATGTCGAAGCTGACCTTCTGGACGGCGCTACAACGGTGTGTCGCCTTGCCGAACAGGTTCTTGCGGATATCGAAACGAACGAACAGATCCTTGACCGACAGTAGCGGCTTGGCGTCATATTTTGCGGTGTTCTGCACGCGTTCCTCGCCGACCACCACCGGCTGGCCGTCCTGCAATACGGTGAGCGGCAGGCGCTTGGGAAACTCTTCGCCTTCCATGCTGCCGAGACGCGGAACGGCGGAAAGCAGGGCGCGCGTATAGGGGTGCTGCGGATTGCCGAAGATATCCTTGACCGGACCTTCCTCGACCTTCTTGCCCTTCCACATGACGACGACGTCATCGGCCATTTCAGCCACCACGCCCATATCATGGGTGATGAAGACCATGCCCATGCCGAGCTTCTTCTGCAGGTCGCGCATGATGTTGAGGATTTGCGCCTGAATGGTCACGTCCAGCGCCGTCGTCGGTTCGTCGGCGATCAAGAGCTTCGGTCGGCAGGCGAGCGCCATGGCGATCATCACGCGCTGGCGCATGCCGCCGGAAAGCTGGTGGGGGTAACGGTGCAAAAGCTCGGCCGCATCGGGCAGCCGCACCATGTCGAGCAGCTTTTTTGCTTCCGCCATGGCCGCCTGCTTGCCCATCTTCTCATGCAGAACAAGCACTTCGCAAATCTGGTCGCCGATGGTGAAGACCGGGTTCAGCGATGTCATCGGCTCCTGGAAGATCATGGCGATCTCCTTGCCGCGGATCGAGCGCATCTCCTTCTGCGAGGCCTTCAGCAAATCCTTGCCTTCAAACAGGATTTTACCGGTGGGATAGGTCGCGCCCATCATGTCGGCAAGGCGCATGGTGGACAGTGAGGTGACCGATTTTCCCGATCCGGATTCGCCGACGATTGCCACGGTCCTGCCTGCTTCCACGGAAAAGGAGATGTCGTCCACGACGCGGCTGTCGCCGAACTCGACGCTCAGGCCTTCGACCGAGAGGAGGGCGTTGCGGTTTACGGCAGTCATGTCAGCGTCTCCGGCTTGGCGTGCGCGGCAATTCTGGCGCGGCCATCTGAATTATGGAAGGGCAAAAGGGCGTCGGACAGGCGCCGGCATCAGGCGTTGCGCGAAAGAAGGCGAATGTGAAGGAAGAGCGCATGGTGGCTCACGCCGCCTCGAAGGCGCAATGGGCATCGGATGAAGCCGGCAGACGCGGATATTGCGATCTTGCCCCGGCTTTGAAAGCCACGACGTCGGTGCCGGCAAGATGCCCGGCATCGGCCCCGGAATCGATGTTGCGCATGAAATTGTATTCCCCACCCTTGTTTTACAAAAAAGCTAACAAAACCCGACAATCATGTCCAGAGTGTTGAACAATTTTTATGTACTGCTCTACAAATGCGCAAGTGCATTTATTTTGGGCGCGGGTGTGCCTCAATGTGCTGGGCGCGTACAACGCCTCTTCAGGGCTTACTTTCGAGGATGACGGAGGAAGGGTAAGCGGACAAATTTTATCGTGATGTCGCAATGGTAGACGATTGTATCGTTGCCCGTGCTACAGGCGGATAAACAATAATCCAACGAGGATACCGAACATGACGAATAGAACGGGCGCAGTCAGATTATCCGGCTTCCTGCGTTGCGCATCGGTGGAGGATATCCAGCTTGTGGAAACCCATCTTCCCGAGCACCTTCGTCTGACCAGAGCGGAACCCGGCTGCATTTCCTTTGACGTCACTCAGACCGACGACCCTCTGATCTGGCGGGTGGAGGAACTTTTTGTCGATCGCGCCGCCTTTGATTTTCATCAGCAGCGGACGCGGGCATCGGAGTGGTTTGCTGCCACCTCCGCCATTCCACGGGATTACGAGATAACGGCGGTGGCGTGAGAAGAACGGCCGGCCGCAGCGGCATTCCTGTCGCTGCGTACTGTCGGTTTTCGACGGCAATTATTCCTTCGGCATGCCGACCGGTGGTGCAAGACGTCGTTGGGCCGCAATGCGGAAAGGCGCGTTCATGGCCCCATAACCGGCATAGGCACCACGCCGCTCGATGATCTCGAAGAAGAAACCTTCACCGAAGGTGCGGCTGTATATCTGGAAATATTCGCCATTGTCGTCGCGGTCATAAAGAATACTTGCTTCTCGCAGGGCATCGGAAAATTCCGGTTCCAGCCCGAAACGGGCTTCCAGATCGTCGTAATAATTGCGCGAGATCGGCAGGGCGTGGAAACCTCGTGCCTGCATTGCCTTGGCCGTCGCGAAAATATCATCGGTGGCAAAGGCGATGTGCTGGATGCTGGTGCCGAAACCCTCGGCCAGAAATTTGCCGGCGAAGGTCTTGCGATTGTCGGCGCCGTTCATGGTCAGGCGGAAATGCGGCGAGGGCACGCTTTCAATTGCCTGACTGCGCACCAATCCGCCGGGATCGACCACATCGACCATCGGCGTGCGGCGGGTGGAAAACAGCGATGTGTAGAACAGAAGCCAGGTCAGCATTTCATCATAATGCGTTGTTTGCGCAAGGTGATCGATGCGCTTCAGGCCGGCATCTTCGGCTGCCTTCCGTCCCTGCGTCGACACGAACTCATTGTCCCAGATGGAGGCGAGCGCCGGCGAGGCATCGAGGAAATAGATGACGCCGTTGCCCACGCCCTGAATGGCGGGAACGGCCACTTCGCCCGTCTTGCGCGGTTCCGTGAAGGTCGGCGCGCCGAGCGCTTCGGCCCGGGCAAGGGCCGCCTGTGCATTATCGACCTTCAGGCCGAAGGCATAGGCATTGGTGCCGTGGATGGAATAGGACGCGCCGGCGAAACTGTCGCCTTCATCGCTGGTGTTGATAACAATGCGGATGTCGCCCTGCGTATAAAGATCGACATCGCGATTGCAGTGCTTGCCGGTTCTTTCGAAACCGAGCGTGGCGAGCAATGTCTCCAGATGGGCTTTTTCCTCCGGTGCCGTGGTGAATTCGACGAATTCCACCCCTTGCGTTTGCACCCGCTCCGGCATGGCCGGCACATCGATGCGAATATCGGGTTCGAGACGGCGCACCTGATCCATGAGGTTGATGAGCGAGCGGTGACCGTCTTCGGCGAGCAGGCGGGCCGAGCCGCCGCGGAACTGGTCGTTGAAGATTTCCAGCGATAGCGGGCCGCTGTAACCCGTCGCCGCCACGGCGCGCATGAAATCCACCACCGGCAGGTCGCCTTCGCCCGGCATGTTGCGGAAATGGCGGCTCCAGTAGAGCAGGTCCATGTCGATCAGCGGCGCATCGGCCAGCTGCACGATGAAGATCTTGTCGCCGGGGATGGAGCGGATCGAATTGGGGTCGATCTTGCGTGAGAGCGTGTGGAAACTGTCGAGAATGATGCCGACATTGGCGTGGTCGGCGCGGCGCACCACCTCCCAGGCATCGCGGTGATCGCTGATATGGCGGCCCCAGGCCAGTGCCTCATAGCCGACGCGCACGCCGTGTTTTGCCGCAAGCTCCCCAAGTTGATGGAAATCGGCGGCGGCGCGGTCGATGCCGCCAAGCGAGACCGGCGAGACATTCGAGCAGATCAGCATCAGGTCGGTGCCGAGTTCGCCCATGATGTCGAATTTGCGCTGAGCGCGTTCGAAGGCGCGGGCGCGGTGCGGCTCCGGCATGCCCTCGAAATCGCGGAATGGCTGGAAAAGCGTAATGTCCAGCCCGTGATCGGCGACAAGCGCCTTCACCTCGCGCGGGGAGGCGTCATAGGTCAGGAAATCGTTTTCGAAAATCTCCACGCCACTGAAACCCGCCTTGGCGATGGCCGCCAGTTTTTCGGGAAATTCGCCGCTGATCGATACGGTTGCAATGGATGTGCGCATTGGCATGCCGTGTCTGCCTGTGTCATAGCTCGCCATATTGCCTTCCTTTTCAGCCTTATGTACTGATTGGTTAATAATCAGGGCGTGGGCTTGGGCCAGCCGCCCCACCGATGGAATGGATCATGACCAAAAGTGCTACTTCGAACGGAACCCGAGACAGCCGGCAGGCGAAGCGCGATCCGGAAGGGGTGCGCCGCGACATTCTTTCGGTGGCCATGGAAGAGTTTTCGCAGAACGGTCTCTCCGGCGCCCGCATTGATGAAATTGCGGCCCGCACGCGTACGTCCAAGCGCATGATCTATTACTATTTCAGCGACAAGGAGAGCCTTTACCAGCGTGTGCTGGAAGAGGCCTATGCCAAGGTGCGCGGGGGTGAGAGCGATCTGGAGCTGGACGATCTGGAGCCGGCGGCGGCACTCGACAAGCTCTGTCGGTTCACCTTCGATCACCACCGGCGCAATCCGGCCTTCATCCGCATGGTGATGATCGAGAACATCCATCATGGCCGGCACATGCAATCGTCCGAAACCATCCGTCAGCTCAACCGACCGGCCATTGATGCATTGGAAAGCGTTCTGCTGCGCGGCCAGAAAGGCGGCATCTTCCGCGATGGCATCGATGCGCTGGAACTGCACTGGCAGATCAGCGCGCTGTCCTTCT
Organism: Agrobacterium tumefaciens; assembly: GCF_005221385.1. Classification (NCBI taxonomy): domain Bacteria; kingdom Pseudomonadati; phylum Pseudomonadota; class Alphaproteobacteria; order Hyphomicrobiales; family Rhizobiaceae; genus Agrobacterium; species Agrobacterium tumefaciens. Next base: position 1,772,286 of record NZ_CP039904.1, read on the forward strand.
TCAACGTTTCGAACGCCGAGACCTTTTCGTTCATCTTCGGCGACAGCCTGTTTACCGAAAAGGGTCAGGAGACATTGTCGCGGCATGTCAGCGACATGGTACTGCGTTATGTGCTGACGCCCGGCCATATCACGACGATCGGGAAAAACGGTTGATGAGATGGCGTAACGCCACCTCGTAACCTTCGATGCCGAGACCGGCGATTACGCCTTCGGCGCGGGTCGAGACGTAGGAATGGTGGCGGAAAACCTCGCGTTTGTGGATGTTGGAAATATGGACCTCGATGACATCAGCTTCGAAGGCATTCAGCGCATCGAGGATCGCCACTGATGTGTGGGTAAAGGCGCCGGGATTGATGACGATGCCCGACGATTTGCCCCGCGCTTCGTGAATCCAGTCGATCAGCTCATATTCGCGGTTGCTCTGGGCAAAGAACAGCTCGTGGCCGGCAGCATCGGCCACCTTGCGGCAGTTGGCCTCCACGTCGGCCATCGTCTCATAGCCGTAGATTTCCGGCTGGCGCTGGCCGAGCAGGTTGAGATTGGGTCCGTTCAAAACAGTAAAAAGGCTCATGCCACACCCTCCGCCATGCACAGTTCGGTGAAATGCGCCGTCATGCGCTCCGCATCCGGCTCGCGGCCGCAGAACAGGCGGAATGCGCCGACGGCCTGAAACACCGTCATGCCGCCGCCGGGCAGGGTGCGACAGCCCTTTTTCGCCGCCGTCGCCAGAAGTTCGGTGACCAGTCGCATATAGACGATATCGGCCACCCAGTGCCGCTGTTCGATGAGGTCGGCCGCGACCGGCATGCCCGGATGGGCAGGCATGCCCATGGGGGTGGCATGGATGAGACCATCGGTGAGGGGCAGGGAGGCAGCAGGGTCTTCAACGGCAAAAGCGCGGCCGTCGCCGAAACGGGCATTGAGTTCACCGGCGAGCCGCTCCGCCCGCGGGAAATCGCGGTCGAAAATATCGAGACGGATGATATCGAGCTTCAGCGCCGCATGGGCCACCGCAACGCCCGCTCCGCCAGCGCCGACCAGCAGCGCCCGGTCACGTTTCGCATCCGGCAGGCCGCGCACGAAACTTTCATAAAAGCCGTACCAGTCGGTATTGTGGCCGACGCGTCGGCCATCCTTGAAGACCACGGTGTTGACCGCGCCAAGCATGCGGGCATCGTCGGAGAGTTCATCCAGATGCGGAATGACCGCCTGTTTGAACGGATGGGTGATGTTGGTACCGGCAAAACCACGCGCTTCCAGCTCATCGAGCAGATCGGGAAGGGCGCTTGCGGGCAGCTTGCGGGCGGTGACGTCGAGCAGCTCATAGGAATAATCGAGGCCGTGGGCAGCGCCTTCGCGCATGTGCAGCGCGGGCGATTTGGAAAGCTGGATATCGGCGCCGATCAGGCCGACCTTGAAGGATTGTTTCTCTATCATGATCAAGTGTCGTTCGTCGTTTCGGGGCAGGCTCCGCCTGCCTTCAGGTTGCTGGCGAGGTATTGAGACCTCTCCTTCGTCATCCTCAGGCTTGACCCGAGGATCCATAGCCCGTTGAAATCATTGGATCCTCGGGTCAAGCCCGAGGATGACGTCGCGTATGCCGAGAGGTCGCCACAAGTCTGAGGGCAGATGGACGAACCTCAGTGATGGGCGAGAATTTCGCCGAGGAACGTGCGCGTGCGCTGATGCCTGGGATCGCTGAAGAATTCCTCCGGCGGGCCTTCCTCGATGATCTCGCCTTCCGACATGAAGATCACGCGGTCTGCCACCTGCCGGGCGAAACCCATTTCATGGGTGACGCAGATCATCGTCATGCCGTCACGGGCAAGGCCGATCATGGTGTCGAGCACTTCTTTCACCATTTCCGGATCGAGCGCCGAGGTTGGCTCGTCGAACAGCATGGCTTTCGGCTCCATGCATAGCGCCCGGGCAATCGCCGCACGCTGCTGCTGGCCGCCGGACAGCTGGGCCGGGTATTTGTCGGCCTGGTTGAGGATGCGCACGCGCTCCAGATATTTGCGCGCCGTCGCCTCCGCATCGGCTTTCGACAGGCCCTTCACCCGCATTGGGGCGAGCGTGCAGTTTTCCATGATGGTCTTGTGCGGGAAGAGATTGAAGCTCTGGAACACCATGCCCACCTCGCGGCGAACCGCATCGATGGCGCGGCTCGAATCCGAAAGCGTGGTCCCTTCCACCGTGATCTTGCCTTCCTGGATTTCCTCCAGATGGTTGATGCAGCGGATAAGGGTGGATTTCCCCGAACCCGACGGGCCGCAAAGGACGATTTTCTCACCCTTGCGAACCGTCATGTTGACATTTTTAAGCGCATGGAAGGCTCCATACCACTTTCCAACCCCTTGAAGGGCGATAAGCGGAACCTCGGCAGTGGCGGATTGCGGCATGGAAACCTCCGGATTACTTCACGGTGAACGGGATGTCGGGCAGGCTGTCCGGGAAGGCCGGAACTTCGCGCTTCATCCACTTGTCATAGATCTTGGCCAGCTGGCCGTCGGACTTGATCTTGTCGAGGAAGGCGTTGACGGTCTCGTTCCAGTCCTTTTCACCGGGACGGGTGCCGGCGCCGTTATAAAGCGTCGTCAGATCGAACTTCGGCTCGTATTTGCCTTCGGCCGCCTTGTTCAGACGGTCGCCATAAAACTGGTTGCCGCCGACGACCTCGACCTGGCCGGAGATGAGCGCCTGAATATTGGCGGCGTCATCATCAAAGCGAAGGATGTTGGCCTTCGAGCCGGCGCCTGCCGTGATCGATGTATCCATGGCGCTCGACTTCGGCACGCCGACGGAGACGCCGGTCAGATCGTCATAACCGGCGATCTTCTTGTCCTTCGGGCCGTAGACCGAGAGAACGTTGCCGGCATAGGGCTTGGAATACTGGATGGTCTTGGCGCGTTCGGCGGTCATGCCCATGGTTGCGAAAAGCAGGTCGACCTTGCCGGTCAGAAGCGCCGGAATGCGGTTTGCCACAGCGAGCGGCACAAACTCCACCTTGACGCCGAGATAATCGGCAAAGGCCTTGCCGATATCGGCATCGAGACCGTCCTGTACGCCGCTGGAATTGACGAAGCCCCATGGCGAATTGTCGCCCTGAATGCCGATGACGACCTTGCCCCGGGCCTTGGCCTCTTCCACCGTTCCGGCGAAAGCATCGACCGGTGCGATAAAGGGCAGGGCAACCGTTGCCGCGGCAAGCGCGAGCAGGGCGCGGCGAGAGAATTTCATGCTGGTGGTTTTCATCTTTTGCTCCTCCTTACAAAGCTGATGAGATGGTTTTGGTTGTTAACGGGAATTGGCCTGCATCCGTCTCTCCACACCCGCGCCCCACAGGGAAAGCGGCCAGCAGATCAGGAAATAGATGATGCCGACGATGGCGAAGACGGTGAGCGGGCGGAACGTCTGGTTGGAGACGATCTGGCCGGCGCGCGACAGTTCGACGAAGCCGACGATGGCGGCGAGCGAGGTGCCCTTGATGAGCTGCACCAGAAAACCGATGGTCGCGGGCAGAGAAATCTTGAAGGCCTGCGGCAGAACCACGTCCTTCATGCGGGAGATATAATGCAGGCCGAGCGCATTGGCGGCTTCCGTCTGGCCTTTCGGCACCGCCTGGATGCCGCCGCGCCAGATTTCGCCAAGGAAGGCGCTGGCATGCAGGGTGAAGGCGATGGCGACGGCAATCCATGCATCGACATTGAGGCCGGCAAGCGCCACGCCGTAATAGACGACGAATAGCTGCATCAGGAGCGGAGTGCCCTGGAAGACAGCGATGTAACCGGTGCTGGCGCGCTGGATAGCGGCATTGTCGGCAACGCGGGCAAGCGCCACGCAGAGACCGAAGACACCGCCGCCGATAAAGCCGATCACGGTCAGCGCAAGTGTCCATTTCAGGCCTTGCATCAGGAAGAAGAATTCGTTGGGACCGATGGATTCCATTGTCTTTTCCTCACTTGACCGGATAGCTGAAAGACGCGCGGGAGATGAGCGAGAAGATGCCCATCATCAGCGAGGAAATGATGAGATAGAGCAGCGTGATCGAGAAATAGACCTCGAAGGACCGGAAGGTGTCCGCCTCGATCTTCTGGGCCACGGATGTCAGTTCGTAGGCGGCGATCGAGGTGCAGACCGAGGTGGTCAGCGTCAGCATGATGAACTGGCTGGTGAGCGACGGATAGACCGCGCGCAGTGCCGGCTTCAGAATGATGTGGCGGAATATCTGTGACCGATGCAGGCCGAGTGCCAGCCCAGCCTCCACCTGGCCCTTGGGAATGGAATCCACGCCGCCGCGAATGATTTCAATGGCATAGGCGCCGCCGTTGAGAGCCAGCGCAATGATGGCGGTGACGGTGGGGTTAAGCTTGATGCCAACCTGCGGCAAAGCGAAGAAAATGAAGAATATCTGCACCAGAAACGGCGTGTTGCGGATGGCTTCGACGAAGCCAATGACCAGACCGCGCAGCAGCTTGAAGCGCGAACGACGGGCAACGACGCCGAGAACCCCGATGACGGTGGCGAGCGACATGCCGGCAATGGCAAGGCCGATCGTCGCCAGACAGGCCAAAAGCAGCTCGGGCAGGCGGTCCATGACCACCGAAAAATCGAGACTGTAAGACATTCTTCCTCCCAACCCGTTCGGGTCCGGACAGGCGTTTCGCCTTGTCCTTATCGCTTTGGGAACCTTACGGCGCCAAAGCCCTCCATTTGTCTGACCATGTCCAGAAGGTTGTTTTCCTCACCCGCAGCACGGCTTCGACATGATTGTTTGTACCAGTTAGTTCATTTTTGTGTCAAGCGCTTCATCCGGTTAAAAAAGCAGCTGAAAAGCCGTTTTTTCTACATTCGTTATTTTTAAGAAAATCTTGTGTTATCAATAGCTAATGCGCAAAGGCGCAAGCGTTTTCAATGCATGCAAACACTGCCGCCGAAGGTGTGGCGTGAAGTGCCGGGGAAGCCGATTTCAATCAAAATCCGTGGGTCTCTCGGCTAGCTTTTTTCCGTGCCCAACCTGTCTATCTGTCCCGCGAGGCGTTCGGCGATCAGCAGGGATGCACCCGTTGCCGTCACCATTTGCGGCAGCGTCATCCATTCCAGCATCCAGCCAGCACCGGACCGCTCCTGTTCGTGGACAAGCGACTGATGCACTGCGGATATCTGCACGGCATTAAACCGTGCCAGTGTCACCAGCGTTTCGGCATTGACCGGATTCTGCTTGTGCGGCATGGCCGAGGAGCCGCCGCCGCCGGAGAGGCGGATTTCCGCGCCGAGTTCCGCCATCAGCGCAATGTCCTGGCCGAACTTGCCCAACGCACCGGTGATCAGCGAGAGAATATTGCCGAATTCGGCGACGCCATCGCGCTGGCTCTGCCATTGCGGTCTGTCGGCAAGGCCGAGGCGCTTTGCAAGATCGGCGCGCACGGCAGCGGCATCGTCGCCAAGCTTTTCCAGCGTGCCGGCCGCGCCGCCGAACTGAAGGGCAAAGCCGTTCTGCGCAAAGATTTCGAGCCGTAACAGATGGCGTTCGAGTGGCGCGGTCCAGCTCGCCGCCCGGTCGGCGACGGTGATGCCGATGGCGGCCTGCATGCGGGTATAGCCCGTCAAGTGGTTGTGGCCGTCGCGGGAAGCGATGTCTCCCAGCGTATCGATGAGGTGGCCGAGCCGGGTGGCGATGATTTCCGCAGCCATTTTCAGCCGCAGCATCAGGCTGGTATCGATGACATCCTGGCTGGTCGCGCCGAAATGCACCTTGTCCGCCGCCTGACCGGCGACCGCTGCCCGCATCTGCCGGATGAGTTCGGGAACCACAACGCCGTCCTTCGCGACGCCGTGGCGAAGTGCGGTCATATCGGCGGCAAAGTCCGAAAGCCCCAAGACGATCGCTTCCGCCACATCCTCGGAGATGATGCCGGCCTCCGCTTCCGCCTGCGCCAGCGCCGTCTCGCAACGGACCATGGCGTCGATATCCGCTCTCGCCGAAAACAGCTCGACGATCTCGCTGTCGCCGAAAAGGCCGGACAGAAACGGATGTTCGAAAGGGGAAAGGCTCATCTTCCGTCTCGCTCAGATATCGAAAAACACGGTTTCGCCTTCGCCCTGAAGGCGGATATCGAAGCGATAGACGTTGCCTTCTTCCCTTTTGGCGACGAGCGTGGCGATACGGCTTTTCTGCTCGACGCGGGCAAGAACCGGATCGGCGGCATTGGCCTCCTGTTCTTCCGGAAAATACATGCGGGTCTGCAGGCCGATATTGATGCCGCGCGCAACGATCCAGAAGGTGATGTGCGGCGCCATCGGCCGGCCGTCACGGAACGGGACCGTGCCGGGCTTGATCGTTTCGAAAATGAATTCGCCAGTATCCATGTCGCCAGGCGAGCGGCCCCAGCCGATGAAATTCGGATCAGCCTTGCCGCGTGTTTCGCTCGGGCTGTTGTAATAACCGTCGGTATCGGCCTGCCAGATTTCGATCAATGCGTCCTTCAGCGGCATTCCCGCGCCGTCATAAACCGTGCCGCGCACGCTGATACGTTCGCCGCGCGCCTTATCGTTATAAAGCGGACCGGACCCCAGATCCTTTTCGAACACGCCTTCGATGCCGACGAAATTGGGCGTGCAGCCGATATGCACATAGGGTCCCGCCGTCTGCGAGGCGGTCTCTTTGAAATAGTTGAGCGGCTGAACCATGGTCAGTTGCCCTCCATGCGATTTTCGAAAAGGGTCGAACGGCGACCGCGCAGGACGATATCGAACTTATAGGCCAGCATGTCCATCGGCAGCGTCGCATTCATGTCCAGCGGCGCAATCAGCCGCTTGATTGCGTCCTCATCCGGAATGGTCTTGACGATCGGACATTTCCAGATCAGCGGGTCGCCTTCGAAATACATCTGGGTGATGAGCCGCTGGGCGAACCCGTGGCCGAAGACGGAAAAATGGATATGGGCCGGCCGCCAGTCATTGACGCCGTTCGGCCAGGGGTAAGCGCCCGGCTGGATGGTCTTGAACCAGTAATAGCCGTTCTCATCCGTAATCGTGCGGCCGACGCCGCCGAAATTCGGATCAATGGCGGCGAGATAGCTTTCCTTCTTGTGGCGATAGCGCCCGCCGGCATTGGCCTGCCAGAATTCCACCAGCGCGCCATCCACGCCGCGGCCGCGCTCGTCCAGCACCCGGCCATGTACGAGGAGGCGCGGACCGATGGGCATTTCGCCGGGGCGGGCGTAATTGAGGATGAGGTCGTTATCCAGCTCGTTCAGCATGCCATGGCCGAAGACGGGACCGGTGATCTCGCTCTTGGTGCCATCAAGCGAAATCAGCGCGCGCTGCGGCGAGCGCAGGATCGAAGTCTTGTAGCCGGGCGCATAGGCCAGCGGGTGAATGTCGCGGTTGCGCGCGAAGAACGGTCCGGTTTCGGGCGGTTGGTTGCTCATTTCGTCTCCTCCCCATCGCCAGAATGATCAGCGCCAGAATTATCAGGGGAACTATCGGCCTTCATGCTGGCCAGGGCAAGCTTGGCGATCTTGAAAGCGTGGTTGGCGGCGGGCACGCCGGCATAGATCGCCACATGCAGCAGCGCCTCGCGAATATCCGCCTCTGTGGCGCCGGTGTTGACGGTGGCGCGCACATGCATGGCAAGCTCCTCGTCCTGCCCGAGCGCGGCAAGCAGCGCGATGGTGACCATCGAGCGCTCGCGCTTCGTCCAATGGTTGCCGGACCACACCGTTCCCCAGGCGGCTTCGGTGATGAGCTGCTGGAAGGGCTGGTCGAAGCCGGACGTCATGGTTTGCGCCCGGTCGACATGCGCGTCGCCCAGCACGGAGCGGCGGGTCTTCATGCCCTGTTCGAATCGTTCGTTCTTGTCGATATGGTCCGCCATCGGTCAATGCTCCGGCAAGGTCTTCAGAAAAATTGAGGTCGCCTGTGTGTAGGCAAGCGGCTGTTCAAGGCATGGGATGTGGCCGCAGCCGGCAATGGTCACGAAATGGCTTGCGGGAATGAGATCGGCAAGCGTCCGCACCAGCTCCGGTGAGGTGGAGCCATCCTGATCGCCCGCGACACAAAGCGTCGGCACGGCGATGCGCCCAGTGGCTTCGGTAAAATCCGCATCGCGGATGGCGGCGCAGGTGCCGCTGTAACCGGCTTCCGGCTGTTGCGAGAGCATGTTGCGCGCGCCGGCATAGGCGGCATTGTCTGGCTTACGGAAGACGGGTGTGAACCAGCGCTCCATGACGGGATCAACCAGCGAGGCGAGGCCATCGGCGGCGATCTTGTCGATGCGTGCATTCCACATCTCGGCCGTGCCGATCCTGTGGGCGGTGTTGCTGAGCACGAGCGCGCGCACGAGATCGGGACGGCGGGCATAAAGCCCCTGTGCAATCAGACCGCCCACCGACAGGCCCCAGATGATCGCGCTCTTCACACCAAGATGATCGAGGAGTGCGATCAGATCGCCGGCATGATCGTCGATGGAATAGGGGGTGTGTCCGACATCGGAAAGCCCGTGGCCGCGCTTGTCGTGCAGGACAAAAGCATAGTCATCACCGAGCGCTTCGATCACCGCATCCCAGATGCGGAAATCGGTGCCGAGCGAATTGATGAAGGCGATGACCGGCTTGCCGCTGTCTAATCCCTTGGTGCGATAATGGATCACGGTCTCGCCGCAGCGCAGAAAATGCATGGCATGCTCCTCCTGCCAGGGATATTGCAAGCCGGTTCCGGTTAAGTAAAATGACATTATCGATGAAAATCATAACCTGTGGATTATATGAGCGATGGTCGATCAGCGTATCAAGTTCCGCCACCTGCAGACCTTCGTGGAGGTGGCACGGCAGAAAAGCGTCATCCGTGCTGCGGAAATCCTGCATGTCAGCCAGCCGGCGGTGACGAAAACCATCCGTGAGCTGGAAGAGATTCTCGGCGTCTCGCTGTTCGACCGGGAAGGGCGCGGCATCCGCATCAGCCGTTATGGCGAGATATTCCTGCGGCATGCCGGCGCGACGATGACGGCGCTGCGGCAGGCGGTCGATTCGGTCTCGCAGGAGGCGGCACGCGCCGGTCCGCCGGTGCGGGTGGGGGCTTTGCCCACGGTTTCGGTGCGGATCATGCCGCAGGCGATGGCCGGGTTTCTGGCGGAAAAGACCGGCAGCCCGGTGAAGATCGTGACCGGCGAAAACGCCGTGCTGCTGGAGCAGCTGCGCGTCGGCGATCTCGACCTCGTTGTCGGTCGGCTGGCCGCGCCGCAAAAAATGGCGGGCTTTTCCTTCGAGCATCTCTATTCTGAGAAGGTGCGCTTCGTGGTGCGCGTCGGCCACCCGTTGCTGTCACCCGGTCTTTCGGTGTTCGACCACCTGCATGAATATCCGGTGCTGATGCCGACGCGGCAATCGGTCATCGGCCCTGTCGTCGAGCAGTTTTTGATCGCCAACGGCGTGCCGGCCCTGCCGATCCGCATCGAAACCGTGTCCGACGCCTTTGGTCGCGCCTTTTTGCGCACCAGCGATGCGATCTGGATCATCTCCGAAGGCGTGGTGGCGGCGGATGTGGCGGATGGCATTCTGGCGATCCTGCCGGTTGATACCGGCGATACCAGCGGCCCGGTGGGGCTGACGGTGAGAGCCGATACGCAGCCTTCGCTGCCGCTTTCGCTGCTGATGCAGGCTATTCGCGAAGCGGCGGGTGAGTTGCTGGATGGGAGGGCGGAGGCCACCTCTCAGTAAGGAAGCCCGACATAATTCTCCGCAAGCGCGGTGGAAGCGGCGCGTGATTGCACGAGGTAATCCAGTTCCGCTTCCTGAATGCGCTGGCCGAACTCCCCCGTATCCGGGAAACGGTGCATCATCGTCGTCATCCACCAGGAAAAACGCACGGCCTTCCAGACGCGGGAAAGCGCCTTCTGCGAATAGCCGTCGATGCCGGTCTCTGACCGGTCGCGATAAAACTCGATCAACGCCTCGCTCAGATAATGCACGTCGCTAGCGGCGAGGTTTAGGCCCTTGGCGCCCGTCGGCGGCACGATATGGGCGGCGTCGCCGGCCAGAAACAGCCGCCCGAACCGCATGGGTTCGCAGACGAAGGATCGCAGCGGCGCGATGGATTTTTCAAAGGAAGGTCCGGTCACCATTTCATCCGCATGGTTTTCCGGCAGGCGGCGGCGGAGTTCATCCCAGAAGCGCTCGTCGCTCCAGTTTTCCGGCCGGTCATCCAGCGAACATTGGATGTAATAACGGCTGCGCGTGTTTGAGCGCATGGAACAGAGGGCAAAACCGCGCGGATGGTTGGCATAGATGAGTTCATGGTTGACGGGCGGCACATCGGCCAGAATGCCAAGCCAGCCGAAGGGATAGACCTTCTCGAATTCCTTGATCGCGCCATCAGGCACGGATTTGCGGCTCACCCCATGAAAACCGTCACAACCGGCGATGAAATCGCAATCAATCCGGTGGGTTACGCCGTCTTTCTGATAGGTGACATAGGGACTGGCGCCATCGAAATCATGCGGCTCCACATTGGCGGCATCGTAAATGGTCATGAGGCCCGCCGCTTCACGGACATCCATCAGGTCATGCGTCACCTCGGTCTGGCCATAGACCATGACGCGTTTGCCGGCGGTCAGATCGAACAGATCAATGCGATGGTCGCGGCCGTCGAAGGTCAGCGAAAAACCATCATGCGGCAGGCCTTCCCGGTGCAGGCGCTTATCCGCGCCGACCTTTTCCATGAGGTGCACCGTGCCTTCTTCCAGCACGCCGGCGCGGACACGGCCGAGGATATAATCCTTGCCGGCCCGGTCCAGAATGACGGTCTCGACGCCTTCTCTGGCCAGAAGCTGGCCAAGCAGAAGCCCCGATGGGCCGGAGCCGATGATGACGACCTGTGTGCGCATTGTTTCCTCCCGGACTTGTCTCCTGTCAGGAAATTGACCAAGGCGGGCAACAAGCTCAATGGACTTTCTGATCCGTAAATTGCACAATCCGACCATGAGGTGGAGGAGGGGGATAAGATGCGGATTGCTGCGAGTGAGGGGCTTTATGGCGAAGAAGCGGCGCAAGGCACTGATTTTCGCTTCCATTGCGAGACGCTTTTTTCGAGAAGCAGCCTGCACCGTTTCGAAATCGGACTGCATCGCCACTCTGCCTTTCTGCAAATCTTGTACATTTTTGGCGGTGAGGGCGATGCGTTGCTGGATGGTCGCATCGAACCTATCCGCCCGCCGGTCGCCATCATCGTGCCGCCGGGTTTCGAGCACGGCTTCCGTTTCTCACGCGATATTGGCGGGGTGATCGTCACCATGCTGCCGGGCGCGCTGCCGGCATCGGTGCAGGCGCTTTTGCTGCGCAATTTCCAGCAGCCGGTGCTTTTGCCCTTGCGCGACTTTGCCGAGGGAGAATGCCTGAGCCAGGGTTTTGAACGGATTTCCGCGGAATACGAAGCCCGCGAGATCGGCCGCAATGCGATGATCGAAGGCCAGCTGGCCACCGTGGTCACGCTTCTTTCACGGGCCGCGCGGCCGCTTCTGGAAGCGAGTGGCGAAGGCCTTGCCGGGCAGCGTTTCGAGCGGTTGCTGTCGCTGATCGCCCGCCATATTCGCGAGCCGCAAAAAGCCGGGTTTTATGCAAAGAAGCTCGGTCTGTCCGAGACCCATCTCAACCGTCTGGTCCGCTCCGTGTCCGGTCTCAGCCTGCAGCGGTTGATCGCCAAACGTCAGATCGAGATCGCCCAGCAGGAACTGGTCTTTACGGTTTCCAGCGTGCAGATGATTGCGGAAGGGCTGGGCTTTACCGATCCCGCCTATTTCAACCGCTTCTTCAGGCGGGAGACCGGCATGACGCCGCGCGCCTGGCGGCTGGCCGAACAGCGCAAAATGGGCGATGCCGGCGCGCGGCAGATGCCGCCTCAGACCAGCATTCTCGCCAGTTCCCGCTGAACGGAAAGAAGCGCCGGCAAATATCGCTCCACCAGTTCCTCCATCGAGGCGGCCGAGGCGGCGAGCCCGACATTAAGCGCAGCAACCGTCTGACCACGCACGCTTTTCAGCGGCACCGCGATGGAGCGAAGACCGGCTTCGACTTCCTGATCGATCAGCGCATAACCGCGATGACCGGTCACCTCGATTTCGGCGAGCAGGGCGTCGATGTCGGTGATCGTCTTTTCCGTGCGGGCGACCAGCCGGGAAGCTTCGAGAATGTCGCGCCGCCGCTCGGATGGTTGCGCCGAAAGAAGAACGCGGCCCATCGAAGTGCAATAGGCGGGCAGGCGCGATCCGGGCATCAGTGCAATGGACATGACCCGCTGCTGGGCGGCGCGGGCCACATAAACGATTTCGGTTTCATCCAGAATCGAGACGGAGGTGCTCTGGCCGATCTCCTCTGAGAGATGGTCGATGAGCGGCTGCACGATCTTCGGCAGCGGCATTGTGGCGAGGCAGCCGGTGCCGAGCCGCAGCACCTTCGGCGTGACGGTGAAGAACTTGCCGTCATAGGCGGCATAACCAAGCTCTGAAAGCGTGAGCAGACAGCGGCGCGTCGTGGCGCGGTCCAGCCCGGTAATCTCGGCGGCATCGGAGATGGAAAGGCGCGGCCTCTCGGCGCTGAAAGCCTCGATCACACGCAACCCCTTGGCGAGACCGCCCATCATGTCTCTTTCGTTGACCGCCATTTTACAGCTCCATTTATGCGATATACGAACAAAAGTCATATAACGCACAAAATCCTTGCCGTCGAGGTTGTTTCGGATTTACCTCATGGCCACAAAGCCTTGCCGGTTCCATCAGCTTGGCTGGATGGAGGTTTTGAGAATGGACAAGACAATCAAGAGTGCTAGAGAGGCGCTTTCCGGTATCGGCGACGGTGCGACGATCATGATCGGCGGTTTTGGCGGCTCCGGCGCGCCGATCGAGCTGATCCATGCGCTGATCGACAAGGGTCCGAAGAACCTGACGGTCATCAACAACAATGCCGGCAACGGCCGCATCGGCATCGCCGCTATGATCGACGCCGGCATGGTCAGGAAGATGATCTGCTCCTTCCCGCGCTCTTCCGATCCGCGCGCCTTCACCGATCGGTATCTGGCCGGCGAAATCGAGCTGGAACTGGTACCGCAGGGCACGCTTGCCGAGCGCATCCGCGCTGGCGGTTCCGGTATTCCGGCTTTCTACACCCCGACCGGCTTTGGCACGGAACTGGCGCAAGGCAAGGTTATCGCGGAATTTGACGGCCGCTCCTATGTGCAGGAGCGCTGGTTGAAGGCCGACTTTGCCATCGTCAAGGCCGAGCTTGGCGACACCTATGGCAACCTCACCTACAACAAGGCCGGGCGCAATTTTAACCCGCTGATGTGTATGGCCGCGAAAACCACCATTGCGCAGGTCTCGAAGATCGTCGCCGCCGGCGAGATCGATCCGGAGCATGTCGTCACGCCAGGCATTTTCGTGAACGGCGTCGTGGAAATCCCCGATCCGCAACAGGAAGAAGTCCTCATTCGCGCCGGGGTAGCCTACGCATGACCACGACCATCGACACCCGCGAAGACATCAAGCTTTCCAACGCCCAGATCGCATGGCGTGCGGCGCAGGACATCGAGGACGGCGCTTACGTCAATCTCGGCATCGGCTTTCCGGAAATGGTGGCACGTTACCAGCCGCCCGGCCGTCAGGCGATCTTCCACACCGAAAACGGCATCCTCAATTTCGGCGAAGCGCCGCCGGAAGGCGAAGAGGACTGGAACCTCATCAATGCCGGCAAAAAGGCCGTGACGCTGAAACCTGGTGCGGCCTTCTTCCACCATGCGGACAGCTTCGCCATGGTGCGCGGCGGGCATCTGGATGTGGCGATCCTCGGGGCCTATCAGGTGGCGCAGAATGGCGATCTCGCCAATTGGCGCGTCGGCTCCAAGGGCGTGCCGGCCGTCGGCGGGGCCATGGATCTGGTGCATGGCGCCAAGCAGGTCTTCGTCATCACCGAGCATGTGACCAAGAACGGCGAACCGAAGCTCGTTGAGAAATGCGCATTTCCGCTGACCGGCGTCGGCTGCATCACCCGCATCTATACCAGCCATGCCGTCATCGACGTGGTGGATGGCCGTTTCGTGCTGCGCGAAAAGCTGCCGGCGATGACATTTGAAGAATTGCAGGCCATGACCGGTGCGCCACTCAGTGTGAATGGCGAGGTAACCGATCTCGTTGCACCGGAACTTTAAGGCCAGAACTCTAAGGAAAGACCGATGACCGAAGCCTATATCTGCGATTACATCCGCACGCCCATCGGCCGCTTCGGCGGCGCGCTTTCCTCCGTCCGTGCCGACGATCTCGGTGCGGTGCCGCTGAAGGCGCTGATGGAGCGCAATCCTTCCGTCGATTGGGAGGCCGTCGAGGATGTGATCTTCGGCTGCGCCAATCAGGCGGGCGAGGACAACCGCAACGTGGCGCGCATGTCGCTGCTGCTTGCCGGCCTGCCGGTTTCCGTAACCGGAACGACGATCAACCGGCTGTGCGGTTCTGGCATGGATGCTCTCATTACGGCCGCCCGCGCAGTCAAATCGGGCGAGGCGGAGCTTATGATTGCCGGCGGCGTGGAAAGCATGAGCCGCGCGCCCTTCGTTCTGCCCAAGGCGGAAAGCGCCTTTTCGCGCAATGCCGAAATCTACGACACCACCATCGGTTGGCGTTTCGTCAACCCGCTGATGAAGGCGCAATATGGCGTCGATTCCATGCCGGAAACGGGTGACAATGTCGCGATCGATTATCAGGTCTCGCGTGAGGATCAGGATGCCTTTGCCGTGCGCAGTCAGCAGAAGGCGGCTGACGCGCAGGCTAACGGCCGTCTCGACAAAGAGATTGTTTCGGTGACGATCCCACCGCGCAAGGGCGATCCGCTTGTTGTCTCCAGAGACGAACACCCGCGTGCGACCAGTCTCGAAGCGCTGGCGAAGCTGAAGCCGGTGAACAGGCGCGATGGCGCGACGGTGACGGCGGGCAATGCGTCGGGCGTCAATGACGGCGCGGCCGCGCTCGTCATCGCTTCAGCGGAAGCGGCGAAGAAATATGGTCTTACCCCCATCGCCCGCATCCTTGGCGGTGCCGCCGCCGGCGTGCCACCACGCATCATGGGCATCGGCCCGGCGCCTGCTTCGGCCAAGCTTCTGGCACGGCTAGGGTTGAAACAGGAACAGCTTGACGTGATCGAGCTGAACGAGGCTTTCGCCAGCCAGGGCCTTGCGACGCTTCGCCAGCTCGGCATTGCCGATGACGATGCGCGGGTGAATGCCAATGGCGGCGCCATCGCGCTCGGCCATCCGCTCGGCATGTCGGGTGCGCGTATTGCCGGCACTGCGGCGCTTGAGCTTTCGCTGACCGGCAAGCGCCTTGCGCTCGCCACCATGTGCATCGGCGTCGGGCAGGGGATCGCTGTGGCGCTGGAGCGGGTCTGATCGTTTGGCGGCATTCGGAATCGTCAAAACGGTGCGAATGCCGCTGCCGCAGTTTCCTTACGTGTGAGAGTGGCCATTCAGGCTACCCGGCAGGCGATTTTCTCGCTCTGACACATCCCAGCCTCCTCATTCCTGTGCTTGTCACAGGAATCCAGTCGACGCGCGTCTGCGCGGCGAAAGGTCTCTCTCAGCCCAAGGACTTGGGCTGGCTGGATCTCTGTGACAAGCACAGAGATGAGGGAAGGAGCGTACTGGACCAGGCAAGTCGGCCTTGCGGCGCAGCTCTGGCCTGGCTATTCCCTGATGAAGCACTCCATACCATATCCCTTCACGCATGTTGGATTCCATCATGATCCGTGACATGTTTTGCGAGATATGACAGGAATCTTTCCGTCTACGGGGTGTCCGCATGAAACGTCCGACCATCACAGATGTTGCGACAGCCGCCGGCGTCAGCGTCGCAACCGTCGACCGCGTGTTGAACGGCCGCCTGCCGGTGCGAGAAGAAACCGCGCGGCGCGTGTTTGAGGCGGCGGAGAAGATCGGTTTTCATGCCACCAACATCATTCGCCAGCGCATGCTGGCCGATATGCCATCCTACAGTCTTGGCATTATCCTGCGCAAGGAACGGCATGCCTTTTACCAGACCTTTGCCGACGAGCTCGAACTTGCGGCACGCAACATCCGGGATCGCCACCTCAATCTTCGCATCGAATTCGCCCAGTCCGGCGAACCGGGCGAGTTGGCGGCGCTTCTGGCCGGCATGAAGGGCCGTGTGCAGGCGGTCGCTGCCACGGGTCCGGACCATCACGATGTCACGGCCGCCGTCGAGGCGCTGAAAGCCAAGGGTATACCGACCTTTTCCCTGCTCTCCGATTTTGCTCAAGGCGTGCGGGAGGCCTATCTCGGCGCCAACAATATGAAGGTCGGGCGCACGGCGGCCTGGATGATCTCGCAGCTGGCGCGCAGCAGGGGCAAGGTGCTTCTGCTTTTGGGCGGTCACCGTTTCCACGGCCATTCGCTGCGCGAAACCGGCTTTCGCAGCTACATGCGGGAATATGCGCCGGAATTCGAGGTGATGGATGCGCTGATCACGCTGGAGACGCGGCGACTGACCTATGAGCTTGTCATGGATACCATCGCCAAGCATCGGGATCTCGTCGGCATCTATTGCATCGGTGGTGGCATGGAAGGGGTGATCGAGGCGCTGCAGCAGGAAAACCGGCATGAAAACATCGTTTGCCTCGTGAATGAACTGACGCCCGAGTCCCGTCAGGCGCTGCTGGAACGGCGCATCAGCGGCGTCTTCCAGACACCGCTTCGCGAGCTGTGCGCAGACCTCCTTGTCACCATGGTTCACACCATCGAACACGGCATGGCGGAAACGCCGGGACAGCGCTTTGTGCCTGCGCATCTGTGGGTTCCTGAGAGCCTTTGATGGTTTGATGGATTCCATCATAAATCCGGTGTCCGTTTCTATCAGGCTTGATGGTTTCGGTGGTCTCTGACGCGTTGACGTCGGGGCCGGACTAGGAAATCTTGCCAGCGTGCGGAACGGGCAGGAGGCCGGACCCACACGACATTAGATTATTTCAGGGCTGTTTGACGCTGCGGTTTTTCCTTTGCGGCGAAGGGCAGTTTTTGCCGGAAAGCGGTGGGGGCGCGATGCGCTCCAGCCGGCTCGACCGGTTCTTTTCAAAGGGGTTTGGAGGAGAACGACATGAAAAGACATTTCGCAATTGCAGCTTTTGCCGCGATGCTGGCAACGGGCGCGTCGGCGCAGACGGTCGGGGTTTCCATGGCCCTGTTCGACGATAATTTCCTGACTGTGCTGCGCAACGGCATGATCGATTATTCCAAGGGCATGAGCGGCGTATCGCTGCAGGTCGAGGATGCGCAGAACGATGTCGGCAAGCAGCTGAGCCAGGTGCAGAATTTCGTCGCCGCCGGCGTCGACGCCATCATCGTCAATCCCGTCGATACGGACGCGACCGTTGCGCTTTCGCAGGCCGCAGCCGCCGCCGGAATTCCGCTTGTTTACGTCAACCGCCAGCCGGTCAATCTCGACAGCTTGCCGGACAAGCAGGCCTTCGTCGCATCCGATGAAAAGCAATCGGGCACCCTGCAGACGCAGGAAGTCTGCCGGCTTTTGAAGGAGGCGGGCAAGACGGAAGCCAGTGCCGTGGTGATGATGGGCGAGCTTTCCAACCAGGCGGCCCGCATGCGCACGCAGGATATCAAGGATGTGGTGGCGGCGCCCGATTGCAGCTTTATCAAGCTTGTCGAGGAACAATCCGCCAACTGGTCACGCACTCAAGGATCGGACCTGATGACCAACTGGCTTTCCGCCGGCGTTGAGTTCGATGCTGTCATTTCCAACAATGATGAGATGGCCATCGGCGCCATCCAGTCGTTGAAGGCGGCCGGCCGGCCGATGGACAGCGTCATCATCGCCGGCATCGACGCCACGCAGGACGCGCTTGCGGCGATGGCGGCGGGCGATCTGGATGTGAGCGTTTTCCAGAATGCCGCAGGCCAGGGCAAGGGTGCGCTGGATGCGGCGCTGAAACTCGCCAAGGGCGATGCGGTGGACAAGAAGGTCTTCGTTCCCTTCGAGCTGGTCACGCCGGCCAACCTCAAGAACTATCAGGCCAAGAACTGAGCCATCGCCGTGCCCAGTCGGCTTCTCCGCTCCCGGGGAATGCCGCCAGGCTGGGCGAACGCGCCGGAGCCGGTAGGATGGCCGGCTCCGGCGACAAGAAATGAAGCAACCAGCGGCGATTTCCGCGGGAGGAAACCTTGAAAAAATTACTGATGGCGACGGCGCTCTGCGTCTTCGCGACACCGGCCCTTGCCGAGACCCGCATTGCGGTGTCCATGACGTCTTTCGACAATCCGTTTCTGACGATCCTGCTCAACGGTATCAGGGCCGAGGCCGGGCGCGATAAAAATATCGAGCTTCTGGTCGAGGATGCCCAGCTTGATCCGTCGAAGCAGCTCAATCAGGTGCAGAATTTCATCGCCAATGGCGTTGATGCGATCATCGTCAATGCCGTGGATGGTGATGCCACCACCGCGATCACCAAAGCCGCATCCGCCGCAAAAATCCCTCTCGTCTACGTCAACCATCCGCCGGCCGAACTGGAAACCGGCCTGCCTGATGGGACGGCCTTTGTCGGTTCCAACGAACTCGATTCCGGCACCATGGAAGCGGAAGCCGCCTGCAAGCTGATGGGCGGCAAGGGCAAGGCCGTGATCCTGATGGGACCTTTGGAAAACCATGCGGCGCTGGTGCGCACCAAGGATGTGGAAACGGTGTTTTCCAAGCCTGACTGCAAGATCGAAATTCTCGAAAAGCAGACGGCGAACTGGAGCCGCACGCAGGCGCAGGACCTGGTTTCATCCTGGCTGACGGCGGGCATCCAGTTCGATGCCGTCATCGCCAATAATGATGAAATGGCGATCGGCGCCGCGCAGGCGCTGAAGGCGGCGGGCGTTTCCATGAAGGATGTCGTCATCGCCGGCATCGATGCCACGCCGGACGGTCTTGCCGCCATGCAGGCCGGCGATCTCGACATTACCGTCTACCAGAATGCGACGAAGCAGGGCGAGGTCTCGGTTCAGACGGCGGTGAAGGCTGCTGCCGGGCAGGGCGCTGAAAAGACGCTCTGGGTGCCCTTCGAACTCGTCACCCCGGAAAACATGTCTGCCTACGCCAAATAAGCCGGGGCTTCGGCCCCGGTCCGTTTATCACTTCACTGGAAACAGCCATGAAACATACGCTCGATCCCCACATGTTCCGAGACCTTTCGCTGGCCGAGACCTGCCGCAAGGTTGCCGAACTCGGCTATGACTACGTCGAACTTTCACCCCGTCCGGATTTCCTTTCCTGGTGGACCCGGCCGAAGGTCTATCCCGAACGCGTCGCCGAATTCAAAAAGGCGCTGAAGGACCATGGTGTCGGCCTTGCGACGCTCCAGCCGATGTATCGCTGGGCAAGCCCCTATGCGGACGAATGGGAAGTGGCGATCGACAACTGGAAACGCGCCATCGAGATCGCCGTCGAGATGGAATGCCCGATGTTCGTTTCGGAATTCGGCCGCGGCGGCTCGCCGGAGCGCAGCCTCAACGACCGTTCCGGCCTGCATCGTCCGGAAACCTGCGAAGCGCAGTTCTTCCGCGCCATGGATATTCTGGTGCCGATCCTCGAACGGGAGGGGCTGGTGCTGTCGCTGGAGGCCCATCCCGAAGACTGGATCGAGGAGATCGCGCCGGCTATCGACATTATCAAGACCATCAATTCCAAGGCGGTGAAGGCCTCCTTCATCGCGCCGCATACGTTCTTCTACGGGCCGGACATGGTGGCTAACCTCCGTGCCACCGAGGGCCATCTGGTGCATGTGCGCCTTGCCGATACCTATGACCACAACAAGTCTTCTCAGCTGCGCTACATCGTCAATCCCCCCGGCTCGAAGGTCAGGGTGCATCAGCACACCGATTTCGGCCAGGGCGAGATCGACTGGGAGACCTTCTTTGCGACGCTCGCCGACATGAAATTCGACGGCGTGCTGTCGAACTGCGTGTTTGCCTGGGAAGATCGTGTCGATGAAAGCGCGCGTTTCATGCTCAGCGAAACCCGGCGATACGTCGCCAAGTACTGGAAATGAGGTTTTTCAAATGAGTGTCAGAATTGGTGTCGTCGGCACCGGCGCAATCGGGCGTGATCACGCCCGCCGTATCAACAAGGTTCTGGGCGGTGCGAAGATCGTCGCTCTCAGCGACGTCAACCGCGCATCCGCCGAGGCGGTCAAGAACGACATCGCCCCCGATGCCGTCGTTTTCGCCACCGGTGAAGAGCTGATCGCATCACCGGACGTGGATGCCGTGCTCGTCACCTCATGGGGTGCCACGCATGAGCAATATGTGCTGGCGGCCATTGCCGCCGGCAAGCCGTGCTTCTGCGAAAAGCCGCTGGCAACAACGGCGGAAGGGGCAAAACGCATCGTCGACGCCGAGGTGGCGCATGGCAAGCGGCTGGTTCAGGTGGGCTTCATGCGCCGCTACGATGCCGGTTACGTGGCGCTGAAAAGGGCCGTCGATAGCAAAATCGGCGCGGCGATCATGGTGCACGCCGCCCACCGCAATCCAACGGTTCCGGAGCAATATGTCACGCCCATGGCGATCCATGACACGATGATCCATGAGATCGACGTGCTGCGCTGGCTGCTTGACGATGACTATGTTTCGGCGCGTGTTCTCTTTCCCCGTTCGGCGGCCAGAAGCCATGCAAGGCTGAAGGACCCGCAGATCGTCATTCTGGAGACGGCGAAGGGCACGATCATCGACGTCGAAATCTTCGTCAACTGCCACTATGGCTATGACATCCAGTGCCAGGTGGTGGGCGAGGACGGCATTGCCAGCCTGCCGGAGCCGATGTCGGTGCAAACGCGCCTCGGCGCCAAGCTGCAGAACGACATTCTGACTGACTGGAAAGATCGCTTCATCGCCAGCTACGATGTGGAGTTGCAGGACTTCATCCATGCGGCGGCGAAGGGCACGGCATCGGGGCCCAACTCCTGGGATGGCTACGTCGCCGCCATCACTTCCGACGCCTGCGTGGCCGCGCAGGAAACGGACGGGGCAGCCGTCGCGATTGAGCTTCCCACCCGTCCCGCCCTTTATCAGTGAGGTCTTTCATGCGTTTTGCCATCAACCACATCACCGCGCCGAAGCTTTCCCTTGAGGAGTTCTTCGCGACAGCCCGTGAACTCGGCCTTACCGAAGTCGAAATCCGCAACGACCTGCCTGATATCGTCGGCACGGTTGAGCCGGCGGCCGTGAAGGCGGCGGCCGAAAAGGCCGGCGTAACGATCATCTCGATCAATGCGCTTTATCCCTTCAACGTCTGGTCGGGCGACCTGCCTGCGCGGGCCGTCGCGATGGCCGATTATGCGGCGGCAAGTGGCGCGAAAGCGCTGGTCATGTGCCCGCTCAATGATGGGACGCCAGTGTCTTTTGACGATCTCGTCACGGCGCTGAAGGCCATGAAGCCGATCCTCGAAGAACGCGGCCTGACCGGCCTTGTCGAGCCACTCGGCTTCCCGGTATCATCACTGCGCACCAAGGCCGAGGCCATCAAGGCAATCGACGCGGCCGGCGGCGGCGATGTCTACAGGCTGGTGCACGACACCTTCCATCACCACCTCGCGGGCGAGACGGCGTTTTTCCCGGAACGAACGGGGCTGGTCCACATTTCCGGCGTGACCGATCCTGCCGTCTCCGTGGCCGACATGCTTGACGCTCACCGCGTTCTGGTGGATGGCGACGACCGGCTGGAGAATATCGCCCAGATCAGGACACTCGAGGCGGCCGGTTACAAGGGACCTTACAGCTTCGAGCCCTTTGCGACGGAAGTGCACGAGCTGAAGGATCCGGCAGCTGCCGTGAAGGACAGCATCGACCATATCTCTCAGGGGCTCTGACCGCGTGGCCGTTCGCGGTTCGCTGCGGGCGGCGTTTCTTGCGGGAGATTAAAAACCCAGAGAAATCAATTCCGCATTTACGGATGATGCTGTAATCTTCCGGCGACGAGAGAACAGCAAACAGGCACGGGTATTTTTCAGATCGACTGCGTGGGGCAGGCTTTCTGCCCGCACCGTCCGAAGTAGAGTGGTTGAATTTCCCCTTTATGAAAATAGACAGGAAAACGACGCTTAAGGACGTGGCGCGGGAGGCGAATGTTTCGCTGAGTACCGCTTCGCATGCCCTCAACGGCACCGCACCCTTGACCACGCAGGTTCGCGAGCGGGTGCTGGAAGCGGCTCGTTCGCTCGGTTATCTCGAAAACCGCCGGCAGAAGGCGACGATCGCCACTCTGCGTGTCGTGTTGCTCGCCATGACCAATGATGCAGCGCCGCAGAGCGATCTCAATATGGTCAGCTGGACGATGCTGAACGGCTTCCGGCGTGAATGCGAGAAGCGCGGCATTCGCATCGTTCCCTTTGTCAGCACGACGAGCCGGCTCGATCCCGTTACCGTCGCGGAGGCTGCCGATGCCGACAATGTCGATGGCATCGTGGTCCTGAATGATGACAGGGCGCAACTGGTCGAGGCGCTGTCCGCGCTTTCCAGGCCGGTGGTCCTGATCAATGGCGAAGACCCGGCCATGATCGTCGATACGGTGACGGCCGAGAACCGTTTTGGTGCGCGGCTCGGTATCGAGCATCTGCTCTCACTCGGGCATCGCGACATATTGCATGTCACCTGGAAGGGCCGCACGACGATCCGCCGCCGTTATGATGGTTATAGCGACGCGTATCTCGCGGCAGGCCTGACAGTTCCGGCCGATATGGTTATCGAGGTGGAAAGCTACGAGCCGGAATGGGGCGAGGTCGCCATCCGCCGCCTGCTGGCCGAGACACGCCCGCTTAGAAACGCAACGGCGACCTTCTGCGCCGCCGATAATCTGGCGCTCGGCTGCCTGAAGGCGTTGACGGAGGCCGGTATCCGCGTTCCCGATGATGTCTCGGTGCTTGGTTTTGACGATATCATGCCGGCCGCCTTCAGCGCGCCGCCGCTCAGCACCATACAATTGCCCGCTGACAGGCTGGGCGGTGCCGCCCTTTCACTTTTGGAACAGCGGCTTGTGGCAGCTGATCCCACCCGACCGGCGCACCGGCTGGAACTCGGCTGTCGGCTGGTATTAAGGGGTAGCATCGCTCCGCCGCCAAAATAGGATCGTCGGCCCCTCTGCGGGCTGGTGGAGAATGCCTGTTGGGCGACTAATTTTCTCGCCGTCATGCCGGACTTGATCCGGCATCCAGCCGACGCGGCTCTCGCGCGGCGGAGAGACCCCTTCAGCCCAAGGACTTGGGCTGGCAGGATACAGGCTCATGGCCGGTATGACGGGGTGGAGAGGTCTCGGTACTACATCATCCAATAGTCGAAGCGGCTATGCTTTAAAGCGAGCATCCTCGAACCCCGCCTCACTTCATGCCTGTCCCCGCAATGCCTGTCGTGATGTAACGCTGCAGGAACAGGAATACGACGGTGACAGGCGCCAGGCTGAGGAAGGTCATGGCGAGGATATAGTGCCATTGCACCGAGAACTCGCCCTGGAAGGCATTCAACCCCACCTGCAGCGTGAAGTTTTCACGGCTGCTGAGAACAATCAGTGGCCAGAGGAAGTCGTTCCAGCGCCAGAGCACCGAGAAGATGGCGAGAACCGCAAGCGCCGGCGCCGTCAGCGGCAGGATGATGCGCCAGAAGATGCGGAATTCGCTTGCCGCATCGACGCGGGCCGCCTCGATCAGCTCGTCCGGAATGGTCAGCATATATTGCCGCAGCAGGAACACGCCGGTCGGCGTCGCGACCGTCGGGATGATGACGCCCCAGAGATTGTCGACGAGGCCGACGCCGACGATGACGAGATAGGCCGGCACCATGACAACGGTGAGCGGGATCATCAGGGTGGATATGATCAGCACGAAGATCGCCTTCTCGCCGCGGAAGCGGTATTTGGAGAGAGCGAAGGCTGCCATGGCATTGACGATCAGCGTCAGGATAGTCGCCACGAAAGTGACGAAGACCGAGTTCTTGAGGAAGGTCAAAAAGCTGAACCGGGTGAGCGGATCGGTGAAGTTCTCCGTCGCGATGGTCAGTTTCTGAACCGGCGTTATTTCCCGCGTATCGACGCTAACCGGCGGACCGGGATTGGCGGGGTCCACCATCTGGGCTTTGAGGCCGATGCGACGGACCATGGCCATCTCCCGCTCCATGCCGTCGATGGGGGCTTTCCAGAGGCTGAGCGGTTTGTCGTAACCCTGCACTTCCACCTGCACGGCGGCGCGCGGCAGAAGGCTCGGCGGAAACCGGGTGATTTCGGCTTCCGGTTTCAGCGATGACATGGCGGCCCAGACGACGGGGATGAGGACGGCGAGCGTGCCGCCAATAAGCCAGACCCATGACAGCATATCGGTGAGGCCGATGCGGCCGGGGCGGCGGGTGCGTGTGAGGAAGGAGACGGCGTTGGACATGGTCAGGACTCCATCTTTTTGCCAAGGCGCAACTGCACCAGCGTCAGCGCGAGAAGCACAAGGCCCATCAGAACCGATGCGGCGGATGCAAGGCCGAACAGCCTCAGATCGCTGCCGAAGGCCATCTGGTAGATATATTGCACGACGAATGTATTGGCTGTTCCCGGTCCACCACCATTGGTGAGAACCCACGCTTCATCAAATATTTGCACCGATCTGATCATTAAGAGGATGAGCACGACCAGCAGGTTGGGCCCAAGCAGCGGCAGGGTGATGCGCAGCAGGGTGCGCCGGGGCGAGGCGGCATCGATGGCGGCGGCTTCGTAGAGATCCTTCGGGATGGCCTGAAGGCCGGCGAGCAGGATCAGCGTATAAAAGCCCATGTGGAACCAGACCGAAACGACCACCACGAAAAAGCGCGACCAGCCGACATCCAGCAGGAAGATTTCCGGCGGCACGCCCAGCATCTGGAAGAAGGCGTTGAGCAGGCCGTTGCGGTCCAGAAACCATTTCCAGATGAGGCCGATGACGACGGGCGACAGCAGGACCGGATAAAAGAACATGGCGCGGAAGAAGCCGCGCGCGGCTATCGCCCTGTTGAGGATGAGGGCGGTGATGAGCGCGACCAGCAACGTGGCGATGACATTGAAACCGACAAACCACAGCGTGTTCCAGATCGCCGTCCAGAACAGCGATTCCCGGCAGCTTCCCGGGTCCATATAGCTCTGGCAATCCAGCAGCTTGCCGAAGTTTTCCAGCCCGACGAAGGGGCGGTCGGTGATCAAAAGTTCGGTGCCGCCGGTAAAGGCATAACCGACGGCAATCGCAATCGGCAGGAAGGTGAAGATGCCAAAAAGAATGAGGTTAGGCATCAGGAAGATGTAGGGCATGCGCCTTTTGCCGATCAGCCGCTCGATGAAGTTGAGCGGCACCTCGGCAATCGCCATAACGGCGTCAAGCGCGCGGTCGGACAGTCTCGCAAGCTTTGGATTTGCCATGCTACCCCCTCCCTTGGCCCGCAAGGCGCGGCAGCGCCAGTTCGGTGGCGGGATCGAAGACATGCACCTTCTCACGTGCAGGCATGATTTTGAGCACCGAGCCGGATGCGGGCGCGAAGTGGCCAGCCTGATGCACGATGATCTGGTCCTTCTCACCCTTGATATTGCCGTAGAGATAGGTCTCGGTGCCGAGGCTTTCGTGGTATTGCACCTCGAAGGGCAGACCGGCATCCGCGATGGTGAAATGTGAGGGTCGGATGCCCGCGAGAACCGCCTGTCCGGGACTGACGGTTGCCGGATCGACGAGGCAGGGGAGGGACACGCCATGGCCAGCATCGATGGCAATGCTGCCGTCCTCGGCCTTGGTGATGGTGCCCTTCAGCATGTTCATTCGCGGCGAGCCGAGGAAGCCGGCAACGAAGAGGTTGCGCGGATTATCGAAAAGCTCAAGCGGGCTGCCCACCTGTTCGATGCGCCCGGCGCGCAGCACGACGATCTTGTCGGCCATGGTCATGGCTTCCACCTGATCATGGGTGACATAGATCATAGTTGTCTTGATATCGCGATGCAGGCGGGTGATTTCGGCGCGCGTCTGCACGCGCAGTGCCGCATCGAGGTTCGACAACGGCTCATCGAACAGGAAGATGTCAGGTTCGCGCACGATGGCGCGGCCGATGGCGACGCGCTGGCGCTGGCCGCCGGAAAGCTGTTTCGGCTTGCGGTCGAGATAGGGCTCGATGGCAAGCATCCGCGCCGCCTCGTTGATGCGGCTTTCGATCTCCGCCCGCTTGAAGCGCAGGTTCGCCGGGTTTCACCAACAGGACAGTGGCAGCATCAGCATCGAAAGACAGGCGATTGAGCATGTGCCCGCCCATAAGCGTGATGTCGGGATGGTATTTCAGGATTACGCAGTTTTTCCGCATATTTCCGTGTTCGATAATATTGCCTTCGGTCTGAAGCAACGTAAGGCATCGTCCGCCGAGATCCGCGAACGAGTCGCCAAGATCCTCGATATCGTGCAGCTTGCTC
Source organism: Agrobacterium tumefaciens (assembly GCF_005221385.1). Lineage (NCBI taxonomy): Bacteria > Pseudomonadati > Pseudomonadota > Alphaproteobacteria > Hyphomicrobiales > Rhizobiaceae > Agrobacterium > Agrobacterium tumefaciens. Next base: position 1,798,776 of record NZ_CP039904.1, read on the forward strand.
CGTATGCCAAGCGCATGCCGCACGAGCTTTCCGGCGGCCAGCAGCAGCGTGTGGGCCTCGCGCGCGCACTGGTCATTAATCCCAAAGTGCTTTTGATGGACGAGCCGCTATCCAACCTCGACGCCAAACTGCGCGTGGACCTGCGGCGGGAACTGCGTGAAATCCAGCAGGCCATGAACATCACGACGGTTTATGTTACCCATGATCAGGAAGAGGCGCTCGCCATGTCCGATCTGGTTTGCGTCATGTATGGGGGAGTAATTCAGCAGGCTGCGCCACCCTGGGAAGTCTACAATAATCCCTCTAACCGTTTCGTCGCGTCTTTCGTTGGAGCCAATAACTTCCTGGCGCTTGATCGCACGGGCGGGCAGACATTCCTGTCAGGCCACAAGGTTGCACTGCCGCAAGCGGATGCGATTTCACCGGAACGGAAGGTCGTCGCAGCGATCCGCCCCGAGGCGATTTCAATGGGTCTTTCCGCGATCTCTGCTCAAGACTGCATCGACCTGCCCGTGACCATCCGTCAGGTCAGTTTCACCGGACGCGAAATGAACGTGGCGGCCGTACTCTCCTCGGGTGAAGAGATCGAGGCAATCACCAAGCCGTCACCAGAGATCATCGCCCTCGAGCCGAACCAGAAGACAACCTTTTCCTGGCGGGCGGCCGATACTCAGCTTTTCGGTGAAGGTGTGACGGGGGAGCGCTTGTCATGACGGATATGACCGCCACTTCAACGCCTGGAGGTTTTCGCCTGCGGCTGCCGGGTTTCTGGACAAGTGTCACGGCGCTTGCCGTGATCTTGCTGGCAATTTTCCTGATCCTTCCGATATTCAGCGTGTTTTTCATCAGCTTTTTTGATGCAAAGACCGGTGCGCTCGGGCTCAGCAATTACGCGGAGGTATTCACGCGCCGGTTTTACACCGTGGCCCTTTGGAACACATTGCTGATCGGCGTCCTGGGCATGCTCGGTGCCTGTCTACTTGGGATCCCGCTTGCATTTTGCACGTCGCGTTATCGCATCAAGGGACGCACATTCATCGCGACCTTTGCAGTTCTTGTTCTCTGCGCACCGCCTTTCATCGGTGCTTATGCCTGGATCATGCTGTTCGGCGCCAACGGTGCGGTTACCAACCTTTTGTCTTTTGCCGACATCTCGTTGCCAACGATTTATGGAATACCCGGCATCGTCATGGTCTTCAGCCTGAAGTTCTTCCCGTATATCTTCCTGATGACGGAAAATGCTCTGAACACCATCAACAAGTCTTATGAGGATGCGGCGGAAAACCTCGGCTGCACGGCGTTTGAGCGTTTCCGCAAAATCACCTTGCCCCTTGTTTTTCCAGCAGTCAGCACAGGTGCGATCATCTGCTTCGTGCTTTCCATCGCCGACTTCGGAACACCGGCCATTCTTGGCAAGGGCATCAGAACGCTATCGACCATTGCCTATGCGCAATATACCTCCGAAATGGCGGGCACGCCGACCATGGCCGTCACGATTTCAATGGTGATGATCGGGATTTCCATGGCAGCGCTTCTTCTCCAACGGCACATTCTCGCCAAGCGCCGCTACGCCAGCTCCCTGACCAACCGACCCGTTAAACAGTCGATGCGCCCGCTGAAGTCATTCATCGTTCACGGTTTCTGCTATCTGGTAGTGTTCATTGCCATGCTGCCTTCTCTAACGGTCATCTATACATCTTTCCTGGCGACGAACGGCCCCGTCTTTACCGGCGGCTTCGGGTTGGACAGCTATGCTCGCATTTTGAGGGATTCCCCTCAGGCCATAGCCAACAGCTTTACCTTCGCACTGGCCGCAGTGGTGCTTATCGCGGTCGTCTCCGGGCTCCTGTCCTTTATCGTCGTGAGGCGCGATAATGCCGTTTCCGGCTCGCTCGATCTGTTATTGATGGTGCCGTATCTCATTCCGGGCGTCGTTATGGCGATCGGTTACGTCACGACGTTCCGATATCCTCCTTTCGATATCACCGGGACGGCGCTCATCATCATCCTTCTGGTGTTCATACGCCGGCTGCCCTATGGCGTCCGATCCACGACATCGATCCTCAGGCAGATCAAGCCGTCGATCGAGGAGGCGGCGGTTAATCTTGGAGCTTCACCCGCAAAGACATTCCTGTCGGTGACGGTGCCATTGATGTTGCCAGGCCTCATCATCGGTTCGCTGATGAGCTTCATCACCGCCATCAACGAGCTTTCCTCGACGCTGATCCTTTATACGGCGCGCACGATTACCATGCCGGTCCTGATCTACATCCAGGTAATCGACGGTGAATTCGGGACTGCGGCCGCGCTTTCGACCGTACTATTGGTCAGCACCGGGATCTGTGTCTTCGTCGTCTTTCGCCTTTCGGAAGACAAGGAAGCTTCCTTCGTCTGACCTCTTACACCCCAGTAAAGACAATAGCTGCGGCGACCGACGTGTCGCCGTCCGCTACCCTCTGCAAGGAAATCAACAAAATGAATATCGCGAGCTTTTCGCAATCGAAATACAAGAACGCCGCAACGCCGGGGGACGACGTGGCAGTTCTTCTTCCCGGCCGGGTTCTGGCTGTTTTCGACGGTGCGACCGATCCGACCGGAGCAAGTTACGACGGGCTGAGTTCCGGCCGTATCGCCGCACTTGCCGCAGCAAACGCGGTCGCCGAGATGAGCATAAAGGGCACCTTGCAAAGCTGTGAGGCGGCAGCTCTGTTTCAAAGTATCAGCGACCTCCTGAAATGCGAGGCTAAGCGCATCAATGCAAGCCATCCGCCATCCACAACGCTCGCGATTGTTGCAGATCTGGGTGACAGTTTTCGCCTGCTTCTGGCCGGGGATTCTGGTGTGCGTATCAACGGTACCCGCCTCCTGCAGCACGCCAAGCTAATAGACAAGGTCAGCACGTCGGCGCGAATCCATGTTTTCAAAGGGCTCCTGGCGACGCATGGGGACGGCGATGCTGCTGAGGCAAAAACCCGCGCCACCATATTTTCCGGCCTTCACGCTGCTGTTAAAGCTGGCATCATGACGATGCCGGAAGCCGAGAAAGTCGTCGCCGCCGCGGCTGTCGCAAGCGGCCTTCAAAACGATATGGAAGCGGTCGAAGAGTTCCTGATGGGCGGCATTCGTGTCCAGCCACATTATGCAAACAGGCAGGGCCATGTTCTCGGTTACGCGTCGATCAACGGTGGGCAGGTGATAGGGGAGGGCTTGGTCGATCTCACCCTCGCCAAGGACACGGTCACAAGCCTCGAAATCTTCTCCGATGGTTATCTGTCATTGCCGACCGGTGTAGACATTGCCGATTGGGAGGCGGAATTTGCCCGCGTCGAGGCAGCAGATTTTCACAAGCTCAGCGACTACCCGTCGGTGAAGGGATCCACAACGGGCGAATTCAGTGACGACAGGACGGTGATATGCCTAAAGGCTCGGTAATAAATCTGCTGCGGCAGGTATGGGGTCGCTGGCTGTGTTCTACCAGGCTGCAAGATCCCATAATTGACTGCCAGGCTCTCGCCACTTTGTGGGAGTGTTAAAGCCGACTGAAAGACGCTGTGTATCTGAGGTCGTCGGGGGAACCCTGGATCGCTAGCCCCCCGTCTCTCTGCCGGTATAGGAGCGTTCGCTCCAAAGCAGGGCTTTGCGTGAGGGATCTGGGATCGATTCGGTGATGGCGCCAACGAACAGGATGTGGTCGGCGGCATCAACGGAGCCGACGAGCTCGCAATCAAGGGAGAGTAGCGCCCCGGCAAGCTGAGGGCTTCCTGAAGGCCAGGGATCCCACTGGCCGATCGAAAACCGATCCGGCAGGTTTCCCTTCCCCGCGAAAACGTCGGCGATCTCTTCCTGGCCCCTGGACAGCGCGGCGACGGAAAACCGCCGGCTTGCGGCTATGAGGTCGACCATACGGCTGCTGGCGTCGATGGAGATCATCAGAAGCGGTGGCTCCGCGCTGAGCGGCATGTAGGAGGTGATCGTACGTCCGATCCGCTCACCTCCATGGGCGGATGAGGCCACCGCGACGGTGAAGGCGAGGGCGCTCATCGCGTCCTTGAACTCACGTGGTGAGACTGCCGGCGTAGCGGAGGCTTTCAGCGGAAGATGCGCGTGATTGACCGCACCGCCATCGATGAGCCTGAGGTTATGAGACATGCGACACCGGGCTAACCGCCCGCTCCCGGTTTTTTCGAAAAAATGGAAAACTTGGCCGCCGCGCCATTCATGATATCGGCATTCTCCGGCGGCGCTCTCTTTTGATGCACGCGCGGCCAGATGCCGGAATAGTGGCGGTTGAGGTCGAGCCAGACGTGCAGTCCCGGCTCCGTATCTGGCCTGATCGCTGCGGCGGGGCACTCTCTCTCGCAAATGCCACAGTCGATACATTGATCGGGATGGATGACGAGCATGTTCTCGCCTTCATAAAAACATTCGACCGGGCAGACGTCCACACAGTCCATATATTTGCAGGCGATGCAGTTTTCGGTGACGACATAGGGCATCTGGGTGCTCGAACGGAATGGCAGCCGGATGGCGGCTGTCCGGCTGCGCCTGAGCCGACGGGCCGCACGAGGTAGCGGCGCCGGCCGGATTGGTTCAATCAGATCAGAGACGACCGGCGACCGCCTGCCAGTTCACCAGATTATCGAGGAAGTTCTCGATATAGGCCGGGCGCTTGTTCCGGAAATCGATGTAATAGCTGTGTTCCCACACATCGCAGCCAAGAAGCGCCTTCTGTCCGGAGCACAGTGGATTGACCCCGTTTTCAGTGCGGGTAATTTTCAGAGAACCATCGGTATCCACTACCAGCCACGCCCAGCCGGAGCCGAACTGGGAAGCGCCGGCAAGGGCGAAATTCTGCTTGAACAATGCTACCGAGCCGAAGGACTGTGTCAGCGCCTCTTCCAGCACCTTGGGCATCGCATGATGCTCAGGCCCCATGATTTCCCAGAAGAGAGTGTGGTTCCAGTGCTGGGAGGCGTTGTTGAATATGCCGGATTGTGCCACCGCACCCTTCTCATAGGTGCCTCGGACGATCTCTTCGAGGTTCCTGTTTTCCCACTCGGTCCCTGATATCGCCTTATTGAGATTGTCGACATAGGCTTTGTGATGAAGATCATGATGGAACTTCAGCGTCTCCTCGGACATCCCCGAGGGGGCGAGCGCATCATGGGCATAGGGCAGGTCGGGAAGCTGGAAAGCCATGGGGTATTCCTTTGTCAACTGTTCGCTCAAGAGCATGAAAGAGCCTTGCGAAAACAAGGTGACCGTACTTCTAGGACCTCAATCGCGGTTGAGGTCAAGCGGTTTTTTGACGCCATGCCAACGGCGTGCCGCCGTGATGGTGAGGGCAGGCCAGCCAACGGGACTGCGCTTCGGTTTGCTCGCTTTTGCGCCTAGAATTTCTTGCTGACGCCGAGTTTCGCCCCTGCTGATGTTTCCCGATCGCCCTCTATGTTGAAAAGGAGTGCTGCATCAAGCGACCAGTTTTCTGCCGTCTCCATGGAAACACCCGTCGTGAGGGAGCCAAATGCGCCAGATCCGTCAAGACTTGAGACACCGACAGTACCCCTGAATTTCACCGCCCAGCCCGTTCCACCATGTCCACCCAATCCTGAAGCGCTCTTCGAATTGCCGAATCCGCGTCTTCACCGCGGGTGAACGCCCACCACGTGTGCGCGCCCTGCCAGACGGCCGCCATCTGCCAGCCGAGGCTCGCTGCGGCTTTTTCATCTTTCGAGACCCGACGCCCCAGCGATTGTGCGAGAATCTTGCCCCAGAGGGCACCTTTCGCCCTGAGTTTCGGATTGCGGATATCTTCTCTAAGCAGCAGGAGTCCGTCACAGGCGTTCTTTTCTGCAGCGTCACCCGGCATAAGCCGTATCAGCAGGGATATCGCGCCCTGCGGCGTCAACGGCTCCTCCTCGTCCCCTGTCCGCGTCTGCGCCAGCAGGTTGTCCCATGCGCGCATCAGCACAGACTCCACAAGGTCTTCGCGGTTGCCGTAGCGCTGTACCAGCGTAGCGGCAGAGAGGCCACTGGCTTTGGCGGCGGCAGCGAAGGTCAGACCGTCAGGCCCTGTCTGCAACATCAGCGGCAGCAGGGAGTCAAGCACCTCTTCATCGGAAACAAGCTTGTGTCTTGGCATGAGGATACTTATAAACGAATATTCATTTATAAATCAAGGAGGGTGGAATGGCAATCATTCGTGGATATATAGCTGCCAGTCTGGACGGCTTGATCGTAGCGGGAGACGGGTCTCTCGACTGGCTCTACAAGTATGACGACATGGACCTCGGCGAACATGATTATCGCCTGTTCCTGAAGGGGATAAGGACTGTGGTCATGGGACGGGCGACCTATGATTTCATTGCCGGGGAGCAGAGCCCCTGGGCCTATGACGGCCACCGTGTCATCGTCGTCACGTCGCGGCCGATCGAGCAGCCGAAAGGCGCGCTGGAAGTGCGCGCCGACCCGGACTCGCTGATCGAGGAATTGCGTGCTCTCGATGACGGCGATGTCTGGATGCTCGGCGGGGGCCGGCTGCAGATGGCCTTCATGGAGCGCGGCGCGCTGGATGAGATCGAAATATATGTGATCCCGGAAATGCTCGGCTCCGGCCAGCCTCTCTTTCCTCTGACCGGTTATCGGGCAAGCCCGACGCTGATAAGTGCAACAGCAATCGACAAGGGCTGTGTGAGATTGCATTACCGCTTTTCATGACGCTCCGGCGACCATGGAACCGCAGCGGCCAGGATGAGACTCAAAGCCCCAGAAATTTGAAAGGTTGAGCCTCCTTCAGGCTATCATTCGCCATGCCGGAATAGATATGGATCTGATTGGCGCCGAGGTCGAGTTTCTTCACTGCACCCGTCTCTTTGGAAAGATCGAGCTTCGTCAGGTCAATCCAGAAAATATTCGGTGTCAGTGCGGATTCGAAGAAATAGAGCTTGCGCTTGTGATCGATCACCGTGCGCCAGCGGGTGGAGGATATGTTGGGCTGGTCCGGGGTCGTGATGCCGTAAGGAACGGAGACGTTGCGGATGACACTGAATACGCTTGCGATGGCTTCGACCGGGTTTTCGCTTTTGGGTATTGCGTTTGCGTAAAAGGATGCGCGGGCAAAACGGTCGGACGCGCGGTTCGTGCCCGGCAGCATGACGGTGCCGCCAATCTGCTTCCAGTATTCGTTCAATGCCAACTGATGGTCGAAAGTCGGCGAATTGGTCATCACCTGATACTGGCGGCCGTGATGGATGACCTGCTTGCCATCGATATATTCAACGATCGCACTGTCGCCACTCCCATCGGAGAGCGATAGATGCAGTGTCGCCAGACGCTCTTCGCCGGGGACATTATCAGTCACGATCGTGAACGGGTTTTTCTCGAGCGCACGCACCGCTTCCTCCACGGTCGCGAAATTGTCGAGCACATATTGCGCCCATGCTGCGATGGACAAGCCCGGAGATTTCCCGTCATAGACGGGATAACTCGACTCAACGAGCCAGAGAACGTTGGCCGCCAGGCCTGCCTCGTTCACGCCGTCCGTCGTGGAAATGTCGTAACCCGATGCAATGACGCTGCCATATTTCGAGGTCCATTTTATGGAGTTCGGACCGGCCTCACCGGAACGGTCCATGCCGCGGGGGAAAACCCAGATATTTGTCCCCACATCGGTTTTCCAGTCCATCGAACGGGCCGTCATTACCTGATTATTCTCGCCCAAATAAACGAAACGCGTGCAGGCTTCCGCAACTGACGTGGTGAGCGTGGCGATGGAAACCATGGCGGCGGTGAAGGCAGAGAAAAGCGGCAGGGTCTTCGGGCGCATTTAAACGTCTCCGGTGCTTTCGGTACAAGATACAGCGTACGATAGAAGATCGGACTTGTTGGCGGGAGTCAAATAGGTTTAGCTACGGGCAATTACTTGGGGAGAAGGCATTGCTAAAATATTCGGTTTTTGCGGTCTTTATGGCCTTTTCCGCAACTGCCGCCTCAGGCGCGGATGAGGTTCGTGCCGCGCCCGCAACGGTTGATGGAGCCGATTGGGCGTTTCAGGCCACGGGTTATCTGTGGGCCACTGGTTTGAACGGCAACATCTCGCCGTTCCGGCGGGCGCCCACGCTTCATGTCGAAAAATCCTTCTCCGACGTGATGGAGGATCTCAACTTCGGCGGGTTTCTTAACGTCTGGGGCCGTTATGACCGCTTCGTCCTTTCCGGCGACATCATGTATGTCGATACGACGGACAGCAAGGCGGCCGGGCCGCTGCCAGCGCTGCAGATTCCCGGTTTACCAACCTTGCCGGCCGGCGCTGCAATCGATGCAGATGTAGACACGCAGGAATTCATGGCGACGCTGCAGGCCGGGTACCGCATCGTTGACGCAGATGGATTTTCGCTGGACGCGCTGGCCGGGGCTCGCTTCTGGCATATTTCCAATGAGGTGGCGGTGACCGCCAGCCATCCCCTAATCGGCAGCGTGTCCGCCACCCACAAGGAAAGTTTTGGCTGGATAGATCCCGTCATCGGCGCACGCGCTTTTTTCAGCCTGACGGATAAGCTGTCCGTTCAGGGGCAGGTGGATATCGGCGGCTTTGGCGCGGGATCCGATCTCACCTGGTCAGCCTTGGCTACGGTCAACTACATCTTCACCGACACATTGTCCGTCTCGGCAGGCTATAAGGTGCTCGATGTCGATTATTCAGACGATGGTTATGTTTTTGATTCCCGATTGAGCGGGCCTGTGATGGGCCTAACTTACCGGTTCTAGTCATTGTTTGTCTCAGTCTCCGCCATAATGGGTCCACGGCCCAGAAGACGGAGGCGACCGGCGCAACAGCTAGTTAATGCTATGTAGCAGTCAGCGCTAGCTAACGGCTCCATCCAAGCCCGCGAGACCGGTTCATTTGCTGTTTCAGCGTATGGTCATGGCTGAGCTCAGCATGGCGTGTACGATGCACAATACGGGCGATCGCCTCGATCTGCGCGGCCTGTTTTGCGAGTTCGGGACGTGATGCAAGCTCCTCGGCGAACTTGCGAGGATCAGAACTACCGAACCGCCGCGTGAGCGCATCAACCACCAGCTTTGCCTCATCGAGCGCGGCTTGCCCCTCAGGTGACGATCGCAGCTCTTTGATGAACTTGCTTCTCCGCTCGACCGGCATCTTCTCCACCTGGCTGATGATCTCGGCGCTGCGCGGCGTGAGGCCGGGCACTTCGATCACGTCACGCTTTTCACGCTGCCATTGTTCGCTTGCGCGTTCTTCTCCCACCCGACGCTCCCATGCCTCGGAGACATAGCCGATATGGGCGGAGAGAGATCTCGCATATTGCAGCGCCTCTTTGCGCTCCTTGTTGTTTCCGAACAGACCGGACTTGCCGCGCAGCTCCCCGAACCGCTCGGGTTGCTCGGCCATGGCCTTTGCCATGATCTTGCCATTGCCTTCCTTCTCGGTCATCGCGGTGCGCAGTCTCGCGGCGACCTCGGCCGGATCACGGAACACGTGCCGCACCAGAGATTCGACCGTATCGAATTGCTGCTCGATAACCGACATCGCCCTGATCTGCGCCACCGCTTCGATGCTGCGTTGGTATTGGGTGATGGCTGGTACCAGCGGCGCTGGCTTACCGGGTTCCAGCCACGATTGCTGGCCGACAGCTTCTGTGGGGGCAGGGAGGGTGCTGTCTTTCGACATGAGGTCGGACCAGCGGATGCGGCGATATCCTTTATTCTCCTCCGTCCGATCGTCGCGCCGTCCGTCATCGATATTTCGGGCGAACTGATTGCGACGATCCTCGCAGCGAACAGGGCCGGCCAGATCGCCGCCAGGTTCCTCGTAAACCCGCTGACGTTCCGATGGCCGGCCCTGCTGTTCCCGTTGCAGATGGGCCGCGCGGGACACGACGTCTTGACGCTCATTCCGGTCGGAAGCAAGTTCAATCTCGCTTCTGAGCCCGAGCTGCTCCGTGATGCCCCGCCGCTCGGCAAAGTCCCTGACATAGTCCAGCGTGGTTTCCTTCGCGCCGGAACGCGACAGGCGGCCTGCCAGCTTCTGGTAGGCCAGTTCATCACCCTTGATGACACGCCATGCATTTCGCTCGGCCTTTGTACCGTCCGGAAGCGTGACGGGCGTCGCGCCTTCATGCTGCAGGGAAATCCTGTCCCCGATCTTTGGCGAGGCATCTCGCATGGCCCGCTTGAGATCGACGCCCCACACCGTGCGCCGCTCGTCCTTGTCGTTCTCCAGGGTCACAAAATAGTTTTCTCTCGCCTGGCGACTATGCTCGTAGGGCGCAACGCCGTGATCAACCAGCCGGCCCGCATTGGTGAACTCCTGGAGGTCGGCATAGAGTTGCACGCTGTCGCGATGCCTTGTCATGGCGACATAGGTCAGATGCCGGTCCATGGTGCCGGACGCCAGCACGAAAGCGCGATCAACCGTCGCTCCCTGGTTTTTATGGATCGTCGTCGCATAACCGTGGTCGATCGCCTGGTAGCTGTCCGTGGCAATGCTGACACTGTCGCCGCCTCGGCCATCGAGCTGGGCGATGATCTTGTTTGGCTCGACATGCTCGACGGTGCCAAGCATGCCGTTTTTGACGCCGAGGTCGCGGTTGTTCTCGAGGAAGATTATCCGGTCACCGGGAGCGAAAGCGCGGTTGCCGTTACTGGTCTGGAAGGTGAGTTCTCCAACTGCCTCACTTTTCCCTCCGGCCTTACCATCCGCTTGCTCTGCACCAGCGCTCAGCTCGTCACGGTTCCCCAGCCTTTGTCGGTTTTGAAGCTCCGAGCGGATGGCAGCATTGAGGACGCGCACATCGGCGCGGCGATGCGCCATGGCAACCCGGCTGCCATCGGCACGCCGCTCACTATCGGCAACATAATCACGCACGATCTGCGCCATCGCCTTGTCGCGGCTTTCCGCAAAATGAATGTCGCCGTGCTCGCGGTAAGCAGCCAGCCCCTCGGCCGTTTTGTGGGTGGCAAAGGCAACCGATGCTTCTCGCTGCCAATCATGGCGCTGGCGGCGAATGCCGGAAAGCTCGACATGGCCAATCTGCTCGGCAATCGCCCTGAAGGGTGCACCGGCTCCGATTGCCTGCAGTTGCTCATGGTCACCGACAAGCACGATCTTTGCGCCTCGCTCCTCCGCTTCTCCGATGAACCGGGCAAGCTGACGGCTGCCGACCATGCCGGCCTCATCGATGACGAACACGTCACGTCGGCCGATCAGATCCCGGCCATGGTCCCAGCTGTATGACCATGACGCAAGCGTGCGGCTCTCTATGCCGGAACTTTCCTCAAGCCCCTCGGCTGCCTTTCCGGCTAATGCCGCACCATGGACCTGATAGTCTTGAGCCTCCCACGCCTCGCGAGCGGCTGCCAACATGGTGGACTTTCCGGCGCCGGCAAACCCGACCACGGCCGCAATGCGTTCTCGCCCGGTAATATGCTCGATCGCCTGACGCTGTTCGGCCGACAATCCCGCAGACGGATCGCTCGCAGCCGACGGTCCGCCAGAGCTTGTCCGAAGAGAGCGATCCTGCCTCTCCATGGCGCGCTCGACATGGCGATGATCGACACCATGGGACTGCGCCTGATGCAACCGGTTCGCCGATCGCGCCATTGCGAGTTCCAGGTCGATCATTTCCCGTGTCGAATAGCGCGAATTGGAAACCTCGCCTGTCTCGTGATCGATGCGCTCAGCCTGGAGTTCCACCAGCGCCGGCGAGGCCATGACAGCGGCAAAGGCGTTCCGGAACGTTTGGGCGTCATCGTTGATATAGCGATGCAAGGTTTTGGCGATATCGTGCCGATCGAACACGCTCTTCTCATGGCTGATCAGCGTCAGAACCTGTTCCGGTTTTTGACGGATCAGTTCGGCATTTTGGCGTGCTGCCTCGTCATCCAGCCGGCCGCGCTCGACCGTCAATCCTTGCTGCTGCATCTGCGAGGCATGCACGCCCATGTGCTCGGTCGGCGACAACTCAAGACCGCGCTCCACATGCGAGCGATGATCGATGCGAACATCCAGGCCTTCGCGTTGAAGCTGACGGTTGGCAATGCCTTCCCATGCCTGCCGGATATCGCGAAGCTGCATGTCGGTTGTCGCCATACCATTTGCCAGCAGCCGTGCGTTCTTGTGCTCAAGATAAGTTTTCTCGCCAAGACGGGTTTTGCCAAGCTGTCGCGTCGTCATCAGCACATGCGCGTGGTAGTTCCTAATATCACCATGCTCGCTTGGCGAATGGATTGCAAAATCCACGGCCGCGCCATAGCGGTTTGCAAGATCCTGGGCAAAGGCGCGTGCAGCCTTCAGTCTCCCTTCTGGCGACAGCTCATGCGGAAGCGCGATTTCGAATTCGCGGGCGACGCGGGCATCCCTGCGCTTTTCTGCAAACTCGGCAGCGTTCCACAAGGCAGAACGATCCAGAGCCCAATCGGCAGAAAGACCGTCCGGCAGCACGATCTCCTTATGCTCGACGCCCTCTTTGCGGGTGAAGTCATGCACGAGGCCATCGCGATGATTGGTGAGGAGAACCGCGCAACGATAGGCGGCAGATGCCACAGCGCTTCGGCCGGATGAGCGCGAGACAGGTTTGGTGCTGAGATGATAAATCGCCAAACGAAATCTCCGATCCGCAAACGGGGAAATTCAGCGCGCTGACGCGTGGCAAGTCGTAAGTGCGCCCTTGTCTGTTTACCGGTGGCGACGCTAGCAACATCGAACGGGTGTTTCGACTGCTAAAAGTGGTCAGCAAAATTCAACCTGAGATAATGAACCCGTCAATGTTCGCTATTGAGGAACGCCGGTATTCCAATACCATTTGCATCAATCAGAGATAGCTGCCCAGGGCCGAAGGCGCATAGTCGGGAAGACAGACATTTGCCGGGCCGCTCAAAACCGGAGTTCGAGCGGGCTCTGGTATTGCTCAGACAGGACACCGTGGATAAGCGGAGCAGACATGAAGACCAGCCTTGAACATTTGCCGGCCTTGAGCTTTTGCCGGAACGTAAGCAACGCGAGTTTGTCCGCATCGCCGGAATTATTCAGAAAAAATTCGCTGATCTGGTGGCGCGCTCGGCGTCTGACGCCAGGCCGATGGGCGGATTTTCAAAATCATTCTGTTCGGTCTTGGGCGAAAATTTCATCTGCGCAGGTGACGGCGGCATCATGAACCATAGGGTTTGAACTCCTCTTACAATCGCTATGCCGATCTCCTCATAGAAACTGGCCGGTCTTCCAGGAGCGAAGCCGTGGTCAACAACGGCAGTTCCGGTGCGACCGCAATCGAAAGGAACAATCGTGGCAAGGAAAACCATCGAACAGCGCCTGGCTGAACTGGAGGCGCAGCGGTCTGCGCTGAAGGCCCGGCTTTCCAAAACCGAGCGCAACAACGATATGCGCCGCAAGGTCCTGATCGGGTCGCTCGTCCTGCAATACGTGGAGACTTCGAATGATCAGGAGTTCAGCAAACAACTCGGTGACTGGCTGCGCCGCGAACTGCCAGGGTTTCTGACACGCGACAATGACAAGGCGCTCTTTGCCGATCTGATCGGACCAGTGCTACCGGGGAACGGAGAGGGTGGCGACAGTGCGGAAGGGCTTCCATGAACCGGTTACGGCTTGCCCGGGCCGCATTCAAGAACATGATGCGCGCCGCCGCGCGGGATCCGCTCTGGGCATTTCTGGCTTTGATCACCATGCCCTTCCGGATCTGGAAACGGCTTCTTGGATTTATGTTCATCCTGTTCAACGTCACCTTTGTGATCGGCATGGGGGGCGGTCATTTCCTCGAGCAAACGGGTTTCGAGCGGGGCTCGCTTGTCCACATCATCCCGGGTCTCTTAACCCTGCTGGCGCTTGCCGTTATCACCTTCTGGTTCATTACCAATTCACTGATTTTGCATTTCGGGGAGAATGACGATGAGACCCATGGCTCAGCCCGCTTTGCGACAGACAAGGAGATAGCCGCTCTCACCTCATGCGGCTCCGGCTTCCTGATCAGTCGTCATACAAAAACGGGCAAGCTCCTGCGCTATGATGGCCCGGCCCATCTCCTCACCATGGCGCCGACCCGTACCGGCAAGGGCGTGGGCACGATCATCCCGAACCTGCTGACCGCCAATCGTTCGGTGATCTGCGTCGATCCAAAAGGCGAGAATGCAAGGATCACCGGCCGTGCGCGCCAGAAATTCGGACCGGTTCATGTGCTCGATCCTTTTGCTGTTACCGGGAGACCTTCTGCAGCCTTCAATCCCCTTGCCATGTTTGATCCCAAAGCCGGTGACACCCGTTCTTTATCTGCTCGATGAGTTCGCATCCCTTGGGCATCTGGCACCGGTCGAACGCGCGATGGGTCTAATGGCGGGTTACGGTGTCCAGCTTTGGCCCATCCTTCAGGACATCCATCAGTTGCGTGCCACATACGGTCACCGCGCCGGAACTTTCCTGTCAAACGCCGGCGTGCTGCAGGTCTTTGGCGTCAACGATCATGACAGCGCCCGTCTCATCTCTGATTTCGGACAGGAAACGGTCGTGTTCCAGACGATGGCGAGAGCGCTCGATTCCGATAAGACAGGCATATCCTACAGCCAGCAGCATACCGGCCGGCCGTTACTCACCCCGGACGAGGTGCGCAATCTTCCAGCCAACGGACAATTGCTGTTCCTGGCCGGGCAACGACCTGTTTTTGCGCAAAAACTTGCCTACTTCGCCGATCCGGAGTTCAGGGAGATGTTCGATCCAGTCTAAGGCACGACGAAAAAGCCGTCCGGCATCTGCATCGGACCTTGTATGCGCTGCCTCGGACTCTCTCGGCGCAATAGGAAGCGGATAGATTAGCCATCGTCAAAATTGTAGTCCTGGGGTGACGGCGACATCGTGTTCAAGGGATCGTTTTCGATCACGAGGTCTAGCAACGGCGCAATGACCTTGACAGGGCACCATAGGAGACTAGAGGGGGGGGCATGATCATCTTGGGAGTATTGAAATGAAAACACTGGCAGCCGTTTCGGCTTTTGTGGGCAAGACCTTTGCGGCCTGGGTCATCCTGTTTGCAGTGCTCGGCTTCTTTTTTCCGAATACGTTCAAGCAGATCGCGCCGTGGATCGTCACGCTTCTCTCAATCATCATGTTCGGCATGGGTCTCACACTTTCGGTCAATGACTTCAGGGAGGTAGTGAAAAGGCCGTTCGATGTGACCATCGGCGTGCTCGGTCAGTTTCTCATCATGCCGCTTCTGGCGGTGCTGCTCACCCGCATCATTCCCATGCCGCCGGAAGTCGCGGCGGGCGTCATTCTGGTCGGTTGCTGCCCGGGCGGCACGTCTTCCAATGTCATGACTTATCTCTCTAAGGGCGATGTCGCGCTGTCGGTCGCCTGCACCTCGGTCACCACGCTTGCCGCGCCGCTGGTGACGCCATTCCTCGTCTGGCTGTTCGCAAGCCAGTTCCTGCCGGTTGACGGCTGGGCCATGTTCCTCAGCATCGTCAAAGTCGTTCTGGTTCCGCTGGCTCTCGGCGCCGCCCTGCAAAAGCTGCTGCCCGGCCTCGTCAAGACCGCCGTACCGGCGTTGCCGCTCGTTAGCGTCATTGGCATTGTCCTCATCGTCTCGGCGGTGGTCGGAGGATCCAAGGCGTCCATCGCCCAGTCTGGATTGATGATTTTTGCCGTCGTGGTTCTGCACAATGGCCTCGGCTATCTGCTCGGTTACCTCGCGGCAAAGGCAACGGGCCTGTCGCTTGCCAAGCGCAAGGCCATTGCGATTGAGGTCGGCATGCAGAATTCCGGGCTTGGTGCGGCACTTGCCACGGCCTATTTCTCGCCTCTCGCTGCCGTTCCGAGTGCCATTTTCAGCGTCTGGCACAATATTTCCGGTGCAATCCTGGCGAACTGGTTTTCGGGCCGGGTGGACGCAGGCTCCGCCAACAAAACCGCCTGAAGCTCCGCATTTGTCAGGCCGCCCGTCGTTGAGGCGGCCTGACCCTGCCTTAGAACGGCATAGTCTGACGTGCTAGGGCAGGTGGATTAAGCCGGGCAAAGCCCTCCTGGCGCTGATACGGGAAATGCGGGTAGGGCGCTGTCGTCTCGCTGGCTTTATCCAGTGTCGCGAGCTGTGCGGATGTCAGTTCCCATCCCACGGCATCGAGATTGTGCCGAAGCTGTTCCTCGTTGCGCGCGCCGATGATGACCGTGGAAACAGTCGGGCGTCTGAGCAACCAGTTCAGGGCGACCTGCGGTACGGTCCGGCCTGTCTCCGTCGCAACGGCGTCGAGCGCATCGATCACGCGGTAGAGATGTTCATCATCCACCGGCGGGCCGAAACCGGCGGTTTCATGCAGGCGGCTACCCTCAGGCAGCGGCGTGCCGCGGCGGATTTTTCCGGTCAGCCGTCCCCAGCCAAGCGGGCTCCAGACCATTGCGCCAAGACCCTGATCCGCGCCGAGCGGCATCAGATCCCACTCGTAATCTCGGCCGATCAGGGAGTAGTAGACCTGGTTGACCACATAACGCGGCCAGCCATATCGATCCGCGACCGCCAGCGATTTCATGATCTGCCAACCTGAAAAATTCGAGACACCAATATATCGCACCTTGCCCGACCGGACGAGCGTATCGAACGTCGAGAGCACTTCCTCAACCGGCGTGAAGGCGTCGTAGGCGTGGAGCTGAAGAATATCGATATAATCGGTCTCAAGGCGGCGTAAAGCGTCATCCACCGCGCGAAGCAGCCTGAAACGGGAAGATCCGGCTTCGTTTGGGCCATCACCCATCGGCAGGCTGGTCTTGGTCGAGATGAGAACGCTGTCGCGCCTCCCCTTGACAGCTTCGCCGAGCACTTCCTCCGATGCGCCATTGGAATAGACATCGGCGGTATCGAAGAGGTTGACGCCTGCTTCCAGACAAATATCGATCAGGCGTCGGGCTTCTGCCGCATCTGAATTGCCCCAGTTGCTGAAGAGCGGGCCGGAGCCGCCGAAGGTTCCGGTGCCGAAACTCAAGACCGGCACCCTCAGACCGGATTTGCCAAGCTGGCGATATTCCATGAGACTTTCCTTTGTTGTTTCGAAATGATCGTGGGCGGCGCGTCGCGGCGTGGCCTTCTGCCCGTCCATTAGTGATCCGACGGGTGAAGACTGCGCTGTGTTGCAATCGCTTTCTTAAGATAGACGCCTGCTCTTCAATGAAATAGAATGCCGAAAATATTATCACTTGTGAGATGAAGTCATCATGGCGCGATTGGAGATCAACCGGGCAGGGGAGATGGAGATCTTCGTACGGGTCGTTGAGCTTGGTGGTTTTTCTCGCGCGGCGGCTGCGGCTAACATGACGCCTTCCGCCGTGAGCAAGCTGATCGCGCGCTTGGAAAGCCGCCTTGGTGCACGCCTGCTCAACCGTTCCACCCGTCAGCTTCAGATCACCCCCGAGGGCTGCGCCTTCTATGAACGGGCCACCCGTATCCTCGCCGATCTCGAAGAGGCCGAACGCGCCGCCGGGGAAGGTGAACGGCCTCTCGGCCGCGTGCGGATCAACACCAGCGCATCCTATGCAGCGCATATTCTTGCACCGATCCTGCCACGGTTTCTGGCGTTCCATCCAGGCATTACGCTCGATATCGTACAGACGGATCTGGTGGTTGACCTGCTTGCGGAACGCACGGATGTGGCCGTGCGCGCGGGACCACTGAAAAGCTCAACGCTTGTCGCCCGCAAGCTCGGTGAGACGAGAATGATCATCGCGGCCTCTCCTGATTATCTGGAACGTTATGGCACGCCGCAGACAATAACCGATCTGGAAGACCACAATCGGCTCGGGTTCGGTTACGCGCGGTCAGTGGACGGGTGGCCGTTGCGGGACGCCGGAAAGACCGTCGTTATTCCGGCCACGGGACGCGTGCAGGTCAGCGATGGCGAAGGTCTTCGCCGTCTTGCTCTTGCCGGTGTCGGGCTGGTTCGTCTTGCCG
This sequence comes from Agrobacterium tumefaciens, assembly GCF_005221385.1. Taxonomy (NCBI): domain Bacteria; kingdom Pseudomonadati; phylum Pseudomonadota; class Alphaproteobacteria; order Hyphomicrobiales; family Rhizobiaceae; genus Agrobacterium; species Agrobacterium tumefaciens. The sequence continues at coordinate 1,816,739 of NZ_CP039904.1, forward strand.
CTTTCACCGTGAGAGACGATATCGCCGCCGGCCGGCTGGTCCCCGTGCTCGATCATCGCGATACGGGTGAGACGGAGATGTTTCATGCCGTCTATGTCGGCCAACGGGGACCGCTTCCGGCACGTATTAGGGCCCTGCTCGATTTTCTGGGTGAATACGGGCGGGTGAAATAAAACGATGCAAATAGATAACGGTTGGAAACGGCGCCCGTTGGCTTCTCATGGCTGCGGATCGGGCGCGTGTGATTGTATCCGTTAGGCTGGCGGCTTAATCTTTCGGACCTGACAATGTGAAAGCGCCGACCGATTCCAGCATAATGCCGGTCTCGCCAGAAAGTGCACCCGGCAACGCACCGCAGAGGCTGCCCGTCGTCACCACTTGGCCTGCTCTCAGCATATGTCCTGTGTTGAGTGCGGCGTTGGCGAAGGCGAGAAGCGGCGCCAACGGATCAATATTCGGGTGTTTTACCTTGGCATTGAAGAGCTGCACTGGACCATCGGTGACGATGAGCAGCGGCAGGTCATCGCTATTAGCCGCAAAAACATCCACGATGCGCTTGTCCACTTCCGGCCCGAGGGCGAAACCGTGGTTGGCGAGGCGATCTGCGAGAAAGAGCGGAAACGGAACCTGATTTTTCTCTTCCAGCCTGTATCGGAGAAGCTCGACACCGAGATGCACTTTGTCGATATACTGCATCATATCCGCCCTGGTGAGCTGCCTTTCAGCGGCGGCGGGAATATCGGCAGCGAGCGTAAAGCATATCTCGACTTCAATCCCTTCTATACCAGCCAGCGGGAAGGAAGCGACATTGGCATCGTTCACCCGGCAGCAATCAAACATGGGCGCCCCAACAGCCTCACCATCCGGCCGGATCGCCAGTTTCCAGCCGGCAGCCGGCGTTGCCCAGTTTCCAGCAAAAGCCCGCTGAACCGCCATAGCCTCTGAAAGGCTGCCGGGAACGAGATCCTCCGCTTCAAGCTCTGCCAGAGGAATTCTCGCGCCTTGATGAACTGCTTCCGCGAAGCGCCCTGCTAGTTTTTCCATTGACGTCATTGTCTGATATGTCCCCTCGGTCTGCGTCGCTAATGGTGGCACGATCTGTAGCTGTTCGCCAGCAGTTCGCGCAGATGAACGCGCTTGGACTGAGGGATAGTTATGCTGCTCCAAAACGACGGTTTTAGCCTTTGTTTTCAGTCTTTCTTGTCGTATGGGTGCCACGGATACATCCCAAGAGAGAGTTACCGCATGACCGTGCAATTTCCGAGTATCGCGCAGACACTTGCCGAGGAGATCGGAACATTACGCAAATGGCTTGACGAGGATGCCCTGCCATTGTGGTGGGAGGCGGGGTCAGCCCGGCCGGATGGCGGCTTTTACGAGCGGCTCGGTCAGGATGCGAAACCGGTTTTTTCCGATGACCGCCGCGCCCGCGTCCAGCCGCGCCAGGCTTATTGTTATGCCGCCGCCGGCCAGCATGGCTGGCATGGACCCTGGAAAGACGCAGTGTTGCACGGGCTGTCTTGGTTCGAGAAGGTCTATCGCCTTGAGAACGGCCTTTACGGCAACCTGGCCGACCAGACTGGAAAACTGATCGACCCCTCCTTCGATCTCTACAACCAGGCTTTTGCGCTTTTCGCCGCAGCACAGACAGCTGCGATCCTTCCCGAGCGAAAGAATGAGATGCGCAGCCGCGCGCTCGAAATCCTTGCCGTTCTCGAGCGCGACTACAGACACCCCATCGCTGGCTTCGAGGAGGCGAACCCGCCGCGCACACCGCTTTGCTCCAATCCGCATATGCATCTTTTCGAAGCGATGCTGGCTTGGGAAGAACAGGATCGTGACGGCCCGTGGTCGGCGCTGGCGGACGAGATTGCTGGCCTCGCACTTTCCCGCTTCATCGATGACGGCAATGGCGGCCTGCGCGAATTCTTCGACCATGACTGGACACCTTACGAGGGGGAGAAGGGCCGGATCATGGAGCCGGGCCACCAGTTCGAATGGGCCTGGCTTCTGGTGCGCTGGGGCAGCCTGCGTGGAAACGAAGAAGCGATCAGGAAGGCAAAGCGCCTGTTCGAGATCGGGGAAGACCACGGTATCTGCCCGCGCCGCAAGGTGGCGGTGATGAGCCTTTACGACGATTTTTCGGTGCGTGACGGGCTTGCGCGACTATGGCCGCAGACGGAATGGCTGAAGGCGGCGGTGCGGCTTGCCAGTGTGACTGATGGTGAGGAGCGGCAGCGTTACCTTGCCTCTGGTCTGAGCGCCATCGGCGCGCTGCAGCCTTTCCTTGATACGCCGGTCAAGGGCCTGTGGTTCGACAAATGGCCGGCGGACCGGCCCATGCTCGACGAACCGGCGCCGGCAAGCACGTTTTATCACATCGTCTGCGCCATCTATGAGGCAGAGGCGGTGCTGGCGGTCAGTGGTTGATCTCAGGACGCCTAGCCGGTGAGACTGCATTCGCCACCCTCCTTTTCAGGGTGGCGAGACAGTTAGTATTAATATGCTGCAAGCAGCCGGTTCGTTATAGCTGACGCACTCGGCGCAGATCAAAGTCGCGCCTTTCGTCTGTCGAATCCTCTCGACTAAGCTACATCGGCGTCAAATTGGATACTGTGAAGCCGTTTATAAAGGCCATCATTCGCAAGAAGCTCACGTCTGCTGCCCTGCTCGGCAACCTCACCATTGTCCATAACGACAATTTTGTCGGCGCGATTGATAGTGGAGAGACGGTGAGCAATGACGATTGATGTCTTGTTGAACGTCAATCGCTCAAGTGCATCGCGGACGAGAGCTTCGGATTCTGAATCCAATGCACTTGTTGCTTCATCGAGGATCAAAATATCTGCGTCTCTGAGCATGGCGCGGGCTATCGCAACACGCTGCCGCTGCCCCCCGGACAATCCAGAGCCGTTTTCGCCGAGCCTGCTGTCATAGCCGTCCGGCATGCTCATGATGAAATCGTGCGCATTGGCTGCCTTGGCGGCCGCTATTATCTCTTCTTCGGTGGCATTGTCGCGGCCAACGGAAATATTGTGTCTTATAGTTCCCGAAAATAGGAATGTTTCCTGCCCGACGTAAGAAACGTGCTCGCGCAAGCTCGAAAAAGAAACGTCGCGCAAATCCATACCGTTGATTTCTACGGAACCGGTTTGCGGATCGTAAAGGCGCATCATGAGATTGATGATGGTGGATTTGCCGCTGCCGGATGGGCCAACGAGCGCAGTCATCTTGCCACCTTCGAAGAGCAGGCTGACATCCTTCAGAACAGGCTGGCCTGCAACATATTCAAAGCTCACATTTTTCAGTTCGACGTTGCCCGTCGCTTTGGGCAGAGGCTCGGCGTCTTTTTTCTCTGCAAGCGTCAGCGGGGCGTCCAGCACCTCAAACATCATCCGCACGCCAATCATACCGCCTTCGATCTGTACCCGCATGCGGGCGAGGCGTTTCGCCGGTTCATAAGCGAGCAACAGGGCGGTAATAAATGCCATCAAATCGCCCGGCGAGCCGCCTTTTTCAAGAACGGTATAGCCGGACACGGCAATAACTACAGCAATTGCAAGGCCTGATAAAGTCTCCATGATAGGGCTGGTTGCGGCCTCCAATTTGGCAATGCCATTGGCACGTTGCTCTACGTCGGAAACCGCCTTGTTCATGCGCTGACGCATAAGCTTCTCAAGGGAGAATGCCTTGATGACACGTACACCTATGCTGGTTTCCTGTACGACATTGACAATCTCACCGAGCGAAGCAAGCTCCGCCTCCATGATCTTGCGTACGCGGCGCAAGACAAGCCGAACGCTGAAGATGGCAAGAGGGCCAATAATCATGGAGATCGCACTGAGGAGGAAATTCTGGGCGAACATCACGATAATCAGACCGATCAGCGAAAACAGATCACGCACGAAAGAAGTAACTATTGTATCGATAACATTTCGAGCGGATTGCGCATTGTAAGTGACGCGAACAAGTAGCTCGGAGGATGGTATATTTTGAAAAAAAGAGACCCCCTGCCTCAAAAGTCGGTCATAGATCTTTCGTTGTTGCTCCGCGACGATACTATTCCCAGCTTTGCTGAGATAATAACTCTGCACGAAGGTTGCCAGACCTTTAATGATAAAGATTGCCGCAACCGCAACCGCAATCTCAAGGACAACCTCAAAGCCTCGTTTCAGATAAACACTGTTGACGATGTCGCGCATGATCCAGGCGCTAAGCGAAGTCATCCCCGCAACCACGATCATCGCGGCTATCGCTGCAGAGTACCAGCCCACGTGCTTTTTGAAGTTTTCTTTAAAAAGTCGCACCAGCAACTTCTTGTCGTTTTCAGACAAAAAAGATCCGATCACGGAGATATCCTTAGTTAGCTGATACCACTACGATTTGAGAAATTGATAGCTGTCCATTTCGATCATTTTTTGACCAGGAAACCAGTGAACTATCTGTTCCGAACAGGTAAGCCGCATCGTACTTCGTTTTGTAATCCCGTATCAACTGGCTTGATAATTTCTCTCGGCGCTGGAAAAGTCCTCAGACTCGTTGCTCAAGCGAACCAAATAGTGTGGTGGCTGGCGAGTGTCAACATCCTGCGGCCCCGGTCGCACATTCGCGATGCACCGTTACCGCCTTTTATAATCGTCCTCGATGCGGATGACATCGTCCTCGCCAATATAGGCTCCGGTCTGGATTTCGACCAGTTCGAGCGGGATCTGCCCCTCATTGGCAAGACGGTGCGGCTGGCCGATCGGGATATAGACCGACTGGTTTTCCGTCAGCAGTCGGGTCTCGTCACCAATCGTCACCGTCGCCGTTCCCTTGACGACGATCCAGTGTTCCGAGCGGTGATAATGTTTCTGGAACGAGATGCGGTGGCCGGGATCGACCGTGATGTGGCCAACCCGGTAACGCTTATCCACATACATGTGTTCGATATAACCCCAAGGGCGATAAACGCGTTTGTGCGCCTGCGTCTGCGGCGCATGGTCGCCGTCCTTCAGGGTCTCCACCAGACCCTTGACATCCTGCACCCGGTTTTTCGGCACCACCAGAACCGCATCCTTGGTGGCCACCACCACCAGATCCTTGGCGCCCACCACCGTCGTCAGCAATTGCGTCGAATGGATGAGGCAGCCTTCGGAATCGATGAAGACGCCGTTACCTTCCAGCGCATTGTCATTGCTGTGTTTGTCGGCGATCTCCCAGATCGCGTCCCAGCTGCCGATATCCGACCAGCGAAAATGGCCGTGCACGACAGCCATGCGCCTGGTCTTCTCAATCACGGCATAGTCGATGGAATTCTTGGGCGAGGCTTCGAAGCTTTCCTGATGCAGACGCACGAAACCGAGGTCGCTTTCATATTGCTCGACGGACTGCGTTACCGCGGCTAGAATTTCCGGCGCAAAGGCCTCCAGTTCGGCAATCATCACGTCGGAGCGGAACAGGAAGTTTCCGGAATTCCAGAGATAGCCTTTTTCGAGATAGGAGATCGCCGTCTTCATGTCAGGCTTCTCCACGAAGGCCTCGACCTTGCTCAGATCCTTTTCACCATCGATCGCCTCGCCCGGCTTGATGTAACCATAGGAGGTGCGCGGCTCCGTCGGCACCAGGCCGAAGACGACGATATTGCCCTGATCGGCGGCTTTGGCGCCGAGTTTCACGGCATCGGAAAACTTGTCGGCGTCGAGCACCACATGGTCGGCAGCAAGCGCCAGAACCAGGCATCCGGGTTCGCGGCGCTCGGCCAGCACGGCGGCGGCGGCCATGGCGGCGGCGCTGTCGCGGCGGGCGGGCTCAAGCACCACGGTGGCCGGCAGATCGATCTCCTCCGCCTGACGGCGGGCAAAAAAACGGAAATCCTCGTTGGTGATGACGAGTGGCTCGGAATAAAGCGTTTCGTCACCCACCCGCTGCAGGGTCTGCTGATAGGTCGAAAGATCGCCGACCAGCGGCTGAAACTGCTTGGGCAACTGATCGCGCGAGACCGGCCATAGCCTGGAGCCAGCACCACCGGCCAGAAGAACCGGCGTGATCTTTCGAGTGTACGTGCTCAAAATGAAACCTCTCAACTTTCTATCGCCCCTTGACTTTCGTGATATCGAACGTGAGCTGACGCTTCAAATGCGGCATAGAGCTTTCCACAGCGAATAGAAACAACGTGATTTTTACTTGATGAACCGATGACTGCCAAAATTTTCACGGGTGATGAGCGCATTTGACAAGGGTTCAGAACCACCTGTATAAGCCGCGCACATCTCCGCCCGCGCCAGAAGTTAAGGGCTTAAAGAGGGGCGTATCCCCGATGTGGGTGATTTAGTAACGCTGCATCGGCGTCAACTGCCACTTGGTGGGGCATGAGGATATGTCTGCAAGATGACTGAAGTTTTTTTCGATCTTTCCGAGCTTTTTTTAAATTCAGGCGTGAAATTCAAATATTATGGTATCTCCAGAACTGTGATGGAGGTTGCTTACGAACTGACAAGGTTGGATTCGAGGGTCCGATACGTCATATATTCTCCATATCATGGTCGGTTTTTTGAAGTTTTCCCGAGGGTTGGAGACGCATCACCGACTGGCGTGTTGGACCACAATCTTCCTCCTTCGGCCACTCCTCTTCGGCTGCGTCAGAGCCTCTTCAACAATAACCCCGTAAAATCTTCCGTTTATTGGGCAATTCGAAAGATCGTCGATTTCAGAAACCGGCGGCGATGGGCTACGGTGCCGGATGGTTCGGCTAAGGAGGTCGATCTCTCGGGCCATGTGCTGATCTCCCTGGGCAGGCCCAAGATTATGTCCGACTATCTGGAGGCCCTTGAAGCGCGTGGAACAAAGGTGATCTTCGTCCCACTTCTGCACGACATGATCCCGTTGCATGATTTCACGCACAGGAATCAATTCTCTTTCCCGAAAAATTTTCTGCACGACAATCAGGTGGCGATTAAAGCATCGTCACTCGTTCTCACGAATTCGGAATTCACAGCTCGTGAAGTCATGCATTTTTCGGATAAAGGCGTGTTGCCGCCTGTATCCAAGGTCATTGCCGTGCCGCTTTGCAACGAGCTGCGCCCGACATCAGAGCCCATAGAGAAGCGCGGGCCGTCCGGACGTTACATCTTATGCGTGGGAATCTACAATGGCAGGAAAAATCTGGAATGCGTAGTTGAGGCCATGATGTCACTTCACGAGCGGGGAATGGATGTCCCCAGTCTAGTATTGGCCGGTGCGAGACGTAAACGCGTGGAGAAATTTCTGAAGAATAAGCGATTTATGCCCCTGTCCATGAAATTTCATTTCGTACTCAACCCGAACCAGGCCGAACTGGCGGAATTGTATAAACGTGCATTTGCGCTGGTTCTCCCCAGTCGGATGGAAGGATGGGGCCTGCCCATAAGCGAGGCACTATGGTGCGGAACACCTGCACTGGCGGCGGACGTGCCGGCACTGAGAGAGGCGGGGGGCGACCTGGCGCGCTATTTTGACCCGGAAAAGCCAGATGAGTTGGCGGATGTTTTGGGTGAGTTGTTGGTGAACCACGCGGAGTACGAAGCTCTGCGTCTTGAGATCGCTGAACGGAAACCCTTTATGCGGACATGGCACAATGTTGCATCTGAAATACTTTCGGGAGTGAAAAATACGCTTTTAGTGACTTGAAGCTTTTCGTATGTCGCTGACGGATATCTGTGCGTTCAGATAAAAGGACTCGGTAAATTCCGATAAATATCATAGAAGAGATTGCTGTCTGCGCATTTTTTTGAATTCGTGCTGGCATGTAATGCAGAATGACCAGAAGATCTGGGTTGATTAGATTACAGGTGGAAAATGAAAAAAGCGTTGGTAACCGGATTAACTGGCCAGGATGGAGCCTATCTTTCGCAGTTTTTGCTGGAGAAGGGTTATGAAGTATACGGCTTGGTGCGGCGCTCCAGTACTGCAGATGTCAATGATACTAGGCTGAAGTGGCTGAATATCGACAAGCATGTTCGTATTATTGATGGAAATCTTACAGATCTCTCCAGCATAATTCGGATTATGCGTGAAGTGCAGCCCGACGAAATATACAATCTGGGTGCGCAATCATTTGTGAAGTCTTCTTGGAATCAGCCGCTGCTGACAGGGCAGGTGACGGGCCTGGGTTGCGCAAACATGTTGGAGGCGACGAGACTTGAGGTGCCGGGTGCGCGCTTTTATCAGGCTTCCTCTTCTGAAATGTATGGCCTCATTCAGGAGGCGATGCAGAACGAGACGACGCCGTTTTATCCGCGTTCCCCTTATGCTGTTGCGAAGCTTTACGCGCACTGGATGACGGTAAACTACCGCGAGAGTTTCGGTTTGCACGCCTCCAGTGGTATTCTGTTCAATCACGAATCGCCGCTGCGTGGGATCGAATTCGTAACCCGCAAGGTTACAGACGGTGTGGCCAGAATTAAGTTGGGGCTTCGCGACGAGCTACGCCTCGGCAATATTGATGCGAAGCGCGACTGGGGTCACTCTAAGGACTATGTCCGTGCAATGTGGCTGATGTTGCAGCAGGAAATCCCGGATGACTATGTTGTTGCAACAGGGCGCACTGTTACCGTTCGCGATATGTGCAAGATCGCTTTCGGGCACGTTGGGCTGAATGTTGATGATTATCTCGTAATCGATCCGGAGCTGTTCCGCCCGGCTGAGGTTGACGTACTCCTTGGGAATCCCAAGAAAGCAAAAGAGAAGCTTGGTTGGGAAGCCACAATCACGCTTGAAGAGATGATTTGTGAAATGGTTGATGCGGATATCAGTCGGCTTTCGAAGTGAATATGGCGCAGCAAAATTCTGTCTCTAACCCCCGTGTCTTGATAACGGGCGCGAATGGATTTGTTGGACGTTGGCTGCGGGAGGAATTACAAAAAGTCCTCCCGCCGGCCGCTCAGATAGTTTCCACCTTCAAGGGAGGTGGAAATGACGTTGCAGCTCAGTCACAAGGAACTGAGGTCTCAATTGCGTTGGACATTGAAGACGAAGAGGCTGTCGCACAGGTGATAGAGACCTGGCGACCGACCGTGGTTATACATTTGGCTGCGGTCTCTCATGTATTGGAAGCCTCTGCTTCTCCGAAACAGACATTTGCCGTCAATCTTAACGGTACGATTGCGCTGGCATGTAGTGTTCGCAAATTTTGCCCAGATGCCCTGTTTATAAATATCGGGTCGTCCGAGGTTTATGGGAGCAGCTTCATCGGTGCGACAAGTCCTTTGGACGAGGAAACGTTACTTGCTCCGACAAATGTCTATGCAACATCTAAGGCTGCTGCGGATCTCTTTATTGGCCAAATGGCGAGAAGCGGTCTGAATTCTGTTCGATTTCGACCGTTTAATCACACTGGACCGGGGCAAGCGGAGAGCTTCGTAGTCTCGGGTTTTGCGGCGCAAATAGCACGGATCGAAAAAGGCCTGCAACCGCCGACTATCAAAGTTGGCAATCTTGAAGCGCAACGCGATTTTACCGATGTGAGAGATATAGTTTCGGCCTACGCTGCTGCAGCTCTCTTACCTGCAGAAGTGTTTAAGAAGGGAGAAATTCTGAATCTATCCTCTGGAATACCGCGCCGAATTGGAGATATTCTTGATGAGTTGCTAGGAATGTCCCCAGCTCAAATTCAGATCATTGAAGATCCTACTCGGATGAGGCCAAGTGAAGTGCGCTATGCCGCAGGTAGTTCTGTGAAAGCACATGGCCTTCTTAAGTGGTCACCGACGACCCCTTGGCAAGAGACCTTACGTTCCGTTTTAGATTACTGGCGTTCGAAAGTCTCGCTTTGAATAGGCTACTTTGTTTCGACTTGGATTTGACAGATCCTCTTTCTATCATGTGGGGTAATCGTTAAATTCGCCTTCTCGGGGGTAAATTTCGGAGGCAACAGAGATGTTCGTTCGTGCCGTCTCTAAAGCCTCCGCGTCTGTTTTGAAACGAGACGAGCAAATGGACTAGTTTTGAATTCTATGGCAGATGCTTTGAGTTTTCAATAATATTGGGGACGTTATGTCAGATACTAATAAAAAAATGCGCGTGTTTTTCGACATATCGAGTCTCGTAGCTTACGTTGCTAAAATAGACAGATATTCCGGAATCCAGCGCGTCCTTGTAAATATAGTTGCGGAAATTAAAAAATATGCAGTCGATGCCGAGTTTTATTTTTGCTTTCATGAGGGCGTGACCAGAAAGTATGTCTCTCTGCCGTTTTCATATTTTAACATGGAGAATTTTGACGACCCCGCAACGCTTCGGGCAGCTCTCAAAATGCCGAAAGTAAGTACAGCGGCGGATATCTCTGTGATATCAAGGTATAATTCAAATATACTAAAGTTCTACTTCCATAGAACGAAGCTAGATTTCTTGGCGATGCTTGGTTCAAAACATTCTTTTTTGAGGCACAATATTACACCTGAACGTTGGCTGGAGATGCGTTTCCCACGAGACAGGAAGTCGCGGAAGAGCGCAATGAAAAAAAGCTTTTTGGCAATCTGCCAACCAGGTGATGTATTGGTCAATCTCGATAGCTCTTGGTTAGATCTGCACGAAAGGACCTTCGCTGCTGCGAAGGAAAAGGGTGTGATCTGTTACACTCTCGTTTACGATCTTATTCCTATTTTGTTGCCACAAACTACGAATGGTATGATGCCGCTGATTTTTCATAAGTGGCTAGCTAACAGCGTGGAGTATACGACGAAGTATCTCTGTATCAGTAATGCGACAAAGAAAGATTTGCAGATCTTTTTAGCTAAGAGCGGTTGTAGGCACGAAATCGATGTTTTGCCATTGGCTCAGCAGGGAATAGATAGAAAAGTGACTCCCGAAGCAGCGGGTCCGATGTCTGTTAAAGTCAACAAGAACGCATATCCGTGGCTTTACGAGGTCGCCGAGATTTCGGATCATGTGCGCAACGTGGCCACGATTCCCTACGTACTGTGCGCCGGAACAATTGAGGCCCGTAAGAACGTTTGGCGCATTGCACAGAGTTGGCAGCGCTTGCTTGAGGACGGGGACTATGACCTTCCGCGACTTGTATTTGCTGGAAGAAAGGGTTGGCATATTCGCGCATTTGAAGACTTCTTGAATGCTACAGGCAATCTTAACGGCTGGATCCAGATTATAGAAGCGCCTAGTGATAGTGAGTTGGCGTTTCTGTACAGGAATTGTAAATTCTCGATTATGGCAAGTCTTTATGAGGGGTGGGGATTGCCAGTGGGGGAGGCGCTCTCGTATGGAAAAACTGCGGTTGTCTCGAATAATAGTTCGCTCCCTGAGGTTGGCGGGGATCATGTTGAATATTGTGACGCGACCTCAATCGAAAGTATTGCTGCGGCTTGTGGCCGTCTCATCAAAAACCCAGCGCGTATCGAAGAGTTGGAAGATGGCATAGCCTCTGCGAAATTGCGAACGTGGGCCGAGGTGGCTTCTGATTTGCTCAGTATTCTAGGTTTACTGACCGATACGCCCGCTGAGCAAAATAATGCTTTACAGAATTGACAAGCTGTTCGTCGAGTGGCTTCGGCGGTTGAGAGAATTGCGCGGCGCGGCTTGCGGGAGAAAAAACCGGAGCGTTGCCTGTTCGATCGTGGCGCAGACCGGGCCGCCATCATGCTGATCCTGATTACGACCGCCTCAACGACATCGATCCAAAGGCCCGGCTTCCCGACTTGTTGGCCCGGATTGGTGAGCTTCCCATCTCCCGGCTGCATGCCTATTGCCTTGGGAGGAAATTCCGGCTGCTGCCTAAACAGTTTGCGAAACAGTTCTTCCGACCGGCACGGACCCTCGTCCCCATCACCAGCGGCTTCTACTTGTTCACCGGATCGCCGATCAGGCCTTCCTGATACAAACGATCACCGAATACATCGGCAATTTGCTCCTTGCGCTCGAGGGGAAGCGCGGCCAGAGCACTTCAAATGTGGGCATTTCTGTCATCATAGTTGAAAATCCTCTACCCTTCGGATAGTGATCGTTCTCTCATTGGGGGACGGTGAATTGAGGGATAATTCAGCTGACGGGCTGCGAGGCCTTGCTGCGTTAAATGTGGTAATTGCGCACTTTGTTGATGGGTTTTGGCCCAAAGTGCTCTTTCGGGGGTGCGGACGAAAACTTGGACCACCAAGGAGGTAGTTCATGTATTCCTACGCAGACAGACTTCGAGCGGTTGAGCTCTATATCCGGCTTGGCAAGCGGCTTAACGCGACCATTCGCCAGCTGGGATATCCCACCAAGAATGCGCTGAGGGGCTGGTACCGCGAGTACCTACAGCATCTCGACCTGCGTACTCAGCCGGTAGCGCGAGCGCCAAAATATTCACAGGCTCAGAGGCAGGCGGCACTTGAGCACTTTCGCACCCATGATCGTTGCATCTCTGCGACGATGAGGGCGCTCGGCTATCCCGGTCGAGGAACTCTAACCGCATGGGTTCGTGAGGCGTTTCCGGAGGCGCGGACATCGATGGTCGGTCGATCGTGGCACCCTGGCTATTCCGAAGAGGTCCGGCAAGCGGGGGTCATCGGATTATGCAGTGGAGATGAAAGCGCTCAACAGGTGGCTGACCGACTGGGCGTCTCAAGGCCGACATTGTACAGCTGGAAAGATCAGCTACTCGGTCACGAGGCCCCCTCATCCATGAAACGCCGCAAATCCAACCCCAAGGTGCCTGAACGTGAAGAGCTCGAGCGCCAACTTGAAGCCCTCCAGCGTGATGTCCGCCAGTTACAACTCGAGCATGATCTCCTGAAGAAGGCAAACGAACTCCTAAAAAAAGACCTGGGCGTCGATCTGCAGATCCTGAGTAATCGGGAGAAGACCCAGCTGATTGACGCCCTTAAGGAAGTTTATCGCTTGCCAGAGCTGCTTGCCCAGCTTCGAATTGCCCGCAGCTCCTACTTCTACCATCGCGCTCGCATGTGCCTGGCAGACAAGTATGCCGCCGTCCGCCACAGCCTAGCGGAGATCTTTGAAGCGAACCGGCGTTGCTACGGTTATCGACGTCTGCAGGCGTCGCTGGCCAGACAAAGCGTGATAATCTCGGAAAAGGTTGTCCAGCGATTGATGAAGCAGGAGCAGTTGGTCGTTGCCAAGCCGCGTCGACGGCGGTTTGGATCCTATCTGGGAGAGATCAGTCCAGCGCCCGAGAACCTGATCAATCGCGACTTTCATGCAAAAGCGCCGAACGTGAAGTGGCTGACAGATATTACTGAGTTCCAGATCCCAGCTGGCAAAGTTTACCTTTCGCCCATCATCGACTGCTTTGACGGCATGGTCATCAGCTGGTCCATCGGAACCCAACCAGATGCGGGTCTCGTCAACACAATGCTGGATGCAGCCATCGGAACCGTCGCCAACGGCGAGGAACGGCCAATCATCCATTCTGATCGCGGAGCTCATTATCGATGGCCCGGCTGGTTAACCCGTATCAGCGAAGCAAGACTGGTTCGCTCGATGTCTCGAAAGGGTTGCTCGCAAGACAACGCCGCGTGCGAAGGGTTCTTCGGTCGGTTGAAAACCGAGCTCTTCTATCCACGAGACTGGAAGGTCATCACGATCGAGCAGTTCGTGGCAGAGGTGGACGCCTACATCCGATGGTACAATGAAACGCGCATCAAAATATCACTGGGATCACTCAGCCCGGTCGAATATCGTAAGAGCCTCGGCCTGAGCATTTAAAACAGTCCAACTTTTTATCCGCACCCCCACCGGGTCACTTCTCAGTGAAAATCAACACGTGGCCTTCGTGATCGATGCCTTTGCCCGACGTATCGTCGGTTGGCGGGCAAGCCGGACTGCCCATGCGGGCTTTGTCCTCGATGCTCTGGAGCAGGCACTTCATGATCGGCGGCCCGTCAAACGGGGCGGGCTGGTTCATCATTCCGACCGCGGCTCGCAATACGTGTCGATTCGCTATTCTGAGCGGCTGGCGGAGGCGGGCATCGAGCCGTCTGTCGGGAGCGTCGGTGATTCCTATGACAACGCTCTCGCCGAAACGATCAACGGCCTTTACAAAGCCGAGGTCATCCATCGCCGGGGACCATGGCGCAACTTCGAAGCCGTGGAGTTCGCCACACTCGAATGGGTGGACTGGTTCAACAACCGACGCCTTCTGGAGCCCATCGGCAACATACCGCCAGCCGAGGCAGAAGAACGATACCATGCCATGCTGGACGCGCCAGCCATGGCCGCATAACTTAAACCAAACGGTCTCCGGTAAACTCGGCGCGGTTCATCTCGCTCCACTTCTAATTTCGTCGAGGCGCGCTAACATCCTGCGTCCGGCTTTTTCAAGAGACAACTGAGTTGTCGCGTGTCCTTTTGCTTTTGCAGCTAATGCATGAGCAAATTCTTTATCTTCATAAATTCGCCTCATCTTTTTCGAGGCGTCTTCCTCTGAAGGGTAAGCCCATTTGAAGGAGGAGTCGTATGGCGGAATCGATTTACCAACGTCCACCAGTTTATAATCGACTAGCAAGCTGTTTTCGTCGTCCATGAATTCTAAGTTACCGGAATAGCGCGTGGCGATTACCGGCTTTCCGAGTAACATCGCTTCCGCCATTGTAAGGCCTAAGCCTTCGCTGCGATGTAACGAGACGTATGCATCCGAAACATTGATCAAAGCCAAGAGGTCTTCGTGGCTGAAATCTCGGTCGATGATAGTAATTCTAGCTCCCTCAGCGGCTGCTTGGAGCTCTTTCATCTGAGCCGGATGACGATCGCCGAAGGACGTTTTCAGAACAAGGCGAACTGGCTCCTGCGGTGAAAATGCAAGTTTAAATGCACGAATCAACCCTAAAGGGTTTTTTCGCTCCATTATACTGACCATGTGGAAGGCGAAGAAGAAAATTGTCTCTTTTTCGCAAAGTTGAAAATAGCTGCGGTCCCGTTTGCGGAAGTTTAAAAGTCTGACGCCTGGGAACATCTTTCTAACGGGAACTGAGAGCTTTTTACGCAGTCCGGTTGCTACAAATTCCGTCGCAGCCCAGACTTCGTTGACATCATTAGCAGACGTCCTCCACTCGTCTGGAATGCTGTCGAACTCCCAGTACCAATATGCAATTCGATATGAGCGCGGAGTTCGCGGCAGCAGATCTGCTCGTTGAAACGCGTTAGAAAAGAATGGTTCCGGTTGGGCGTGGATAAGTGTAGTGTCAAATGTTTCAAAACCAGAAAACTTTTCCCGTCCAACTTCATCTTTTTGGTCCGTACGGAGATCGCGCAACGAAGTCTGTACGCCGCATTTCTGTAAGCTTTCAACTATTGCCTCCGCCGATACCCGGAGGCCTGAAGGATAGCGTAGATGCCCAATAACATTCAGGCCTACGCCCGAAAGCTCGCGAGCAACATTCAATTGGTCAAGGCCGCTTAACCAATTTAAAACCCACTTTTCGACGTAAACTTCCCCGGATTGCAGCCAATTTAAGAATAGTTGAGCGCAATTAATATCATTCAAAGCGTGCGGATGTGCCGCTTGCCAATCTTCTCTGCTCCGCCAAGAGAGACGAACCTGGTCCGCTGGAGTGCCGGGAAACGGCCAGTTCGCCGGATGGACCCACGGGGCGGTTACCCGGTAACGAGAAGAAAACCAGTTCGCAAAACGGCCAGCTCCGAACGGAGATGCGCCGTCTGGGAACATCGCCTGCCAGTCCGGTGTGAATGCAAATGCTGTAACTAATTCAAATTCTGGGCGTTCGGAAGCTTCCATGAACAGCCACCAGATTTCCTCTTTTGAGAGCTTTCCATCATATCGCCCCTCTTGAAGAAACCAGCGGAAAAGCTCATCTCTCCCAGCAGGCGTCAGTCCATGTGGAAGGCTCCGCCGAATATCCTCTCGCCAGAAATAGTAACGACGCGCTCTTGCGCCGAAGCATGCGTCGTACATCGGCGCAATATGCATATTTGTATCTGTAGGAAGACCAAATTGAGCGAGTGCGTCGGTTGAAAGCCACTTTGCAAAATCGCCATTTGACCCGTCCGAAAGCGCTCGAGGAAAGCGTTCACGAATATCCGAACGACGTCTAAGTAGGTCAAGAGTAAACCGAGCGAGGGCTATTGGACTATCTACTTGGTGGGCCGATTGAGGTGGCCAAAGAATTTCGTCACGACTACGATTTACGAACTCCATAACATTTTGGTCACTCCCCAGTTCGAGCAGTGTCCCTGAGCCCGGGTAGGAACTATTTAATTGCAACATTTGCTCCAGAACATCAGCAGGTCCGGAGGCCGATTGCGATCTGAGGCGAGGGGTGGGGGAATTCCCATCCAACTCAGGGTGGAGATATGGGTCTTCTTCGATGCCCGCGGCGCGTATGTCTTCCGCGAGCCGGCGTTCGTCTTCGGGAGGATTAGTATGGCCGCGGGTCGCTCCTTCGTGATGAATGAGTTCTCCTTCGGGAACATACGCCGTTCGATAACCGTATTGCCAAAGTCGGATGCAAATAGCCACATCGCTCATGGCTATTCGATAAGCTTCATCGAACCCTCCAACAATTGAAAAGGCTTCTCTAGATATCATTTGGCAAGCACCCATTACGGCGAGCCAGTTGCGTGAATGATGGGGCGAGCCGAACACGTCAAACGCCATCCGTTCTTGGCCTCGATAGCCTAGTGCTGCTAGATGTGGCCCAATCATTACGCCGCCATGCTGTAGCATACCATTCGGGTAACTCAGCTTCACTCCTACGCAACCGACTCCAGGGCGTTGGGCAACACGAACCATCGACGACAGCCAATCAGACGATATGACCTCAATATCGTTGTTAAGGAACAGTAGAAATTTTCCCTTTGCCGAGGCGGCACCGAAATTGCAGGCTGATGAATAGTTGAATTTAGATTTGAAATTAATAATGCGCACGCGGGAATCATTACGCAGCTCTGCGTATAATTCATGTGTCGCAGCCTCCACCGATCCTGTGTCGACAATGATCAGCTCAAGATTCTGGTAGTCCGTTTGCCGGAGGACGCCGGTTATAGAAACCTTGAGAAGATCGGCTCGATCTTTTGTCGGAATAATAATTGACACGAGCGGCTCTTCTTTGAAGGGCCAGGAAACTGACTGCGTGCCATCCGGGAAAGACTTTGCCGTAGCGTCAAAGCCTTTGGCGCGCCAGTAAGTTTCAATTGTTCGTCTACAAGCAAGTGCGGGCTGAGTTTCAGGGGCCGGGCGACCTCTGTGGCTGGTGAAGTGTCGATGGCAAATGATTTTAGGAAGGCGCACGATGCGCTTGGCTAAATCGGATGCCCTCAGATTGAGATCCCACTCTGCGTCTAAGTCGGCGTCTTCAGTAAGACCACCCGCACGCACTACGATTTCTCGGCTAAGGAGCGTCAATCTTCCAAAGTAGTTAAAAGCATAAAGAAGCTCCGGTGACCATGAAGGCTTGAGGTAGGGAGTAGATATCGAACCGTCCGTAAGTTTTACGTCCTCATCGCTGTATACGATATCGGCGTCGGGGTTCTTCGCCAATTCGAACGCGAGGTGATCAAGCGAATCTTTTTCTAGCGTATCACCCGGCTCAAGAAGAGCGATGAACTGACCGTTAGCCTTCGTTATGATATTAGAACGTTCAGAAACAACCACGATACGAACGTCGTGTTCCGTTTTATCTAGGCCCGGGTTCGCGGTCACTAAATACGAATTTTCACCATAGACAATGATCTCCCATCCCGGCCGATTTAGGCTAAGAAGGGACTGGATGGTCACGTCAGCGAATTGAGCTGCCGCCGGAGTTTGAACGTTCATGAGGAAGGAGACGATGGCCGACTCTTCTCCGCTAAATGCCGCAGCCTCAACTCTCGTCCACGAATGGTGTCGTAGAGGCGCAGGTTGATTTCGGGTGGAAGTTCTCTCACTGTGTAATACCAGCGGTAAAGTTGCCGTGTTCGAGTTTGGCAATGGGACCGCCCTAGGGAGTCTTTGATACTCTTGGCTGGTTAGCCACATGGAAAAAGGTCTATGAGGCCTTCCATCCGGATGTAGGATCCATTTTTTAAATACTCCACGCGGTTTTCCGTTGTTGTGGAAAAATAAACGTCGAAATGCTTTTTTCGGCTTTCCAGAGGGGCGAAAGAGAAGAGTTTCCCACAGATCGCGATTCAATACGTATTGATGTTTGTTCGACAAGTCGTTGTACATGGCCTCTGACTGATTAGCTCTGTGATTCTCGTTAACAAAACTCGCCTCTAATGATTGGGCCCGTCGCTCTGCTGTATCCGCACGCACACATTCTTCATTGGCTTTCGATGATTCTTCTTGGAGCTTCTGCTGAGTATCAGTCATTCTCAGTTGAAGCTCTTCGATCTTCTGCTGAGTGTTCGTTATTCTCAGTTGAAGCTCTTCGATCTGGTGCTCTGCTTCCATTTGGCCGACGGTAATGAAGCCATCAAAAATATTTGGCGGCGCGGAAAATGCGGACTTCAAATCGCTATGCTCATCGGCGACGTAGAAGCGGTTAAGCCCATCCCAATACGCAGCGCTATAGCCCGCCGATAAAATCAGCGGCTCCCAATCAGTAGATGTTTCGGTTCGTGATAGTGGCACCGTTGCCTCGACGACAATTACCCAAGGACGATGTACCGACAAATCGAGTCCTCCGAGCGCGGCCGCTTCGTGTCCTTCTACGTCAACTTTCAGGAAATGGATCGGTTGATCCGGCTTTACATGTTCCGCCAAGATAGAGGAAAGTCTTTTCCGCGCGACCTCAACGACTTGTGTACCCCATCCAGATGATTTGTGCATCTCTGCGATCGAGGGTTCGACGGTTGTCAGTCCCGTGTCATCAACAATGTGAAGTTGCACAAAGCCATCTTGGTCACTTACTGCGAGCTCTAGGTTGATATCGCGAACGCGCTTATGTTTTAACTCGGCAACACGTTTTGGATTAGGTTCGATATTAATTCCGGCCCATCCCCGATCGTAGAAAGCGCGCGTAACACTGTGCTCGTCTGGAGAATAAGCGCCCACATCCACGTAGAAGCCGTTTTGCAAGTGCCCTAGCGCTCTCCAGAGAATCACGTCTTCAAAATTTTGCGCAAATGATACAAATTGCATTTTAAGATTTCCTAATACGATACGTAGGCACTGTTGAGAATTTTCTTCGCACGGCAACTTCTCTTCCGACGTCAATGATAAGTAAATACGAGTTGCGATACTTCGAAGATGAACAAATGAGACTAAGCCTCTGGGGCGACATTCTTGTCTTGTTGCGAAGCGATGCGGCGAAGATACGCCCCGTAATCGCTTTTACCGGCCATAGCTGCTGTTTTGTCGAACTGTGCTTCTGTTATGAAGGCTTTACTCAAAGCAATCTCTTCGGGGCAAGCGATCTTAAAGCCTTGGCGTTTTTCCAGCGTCCGCACGAATTCTCCGGCCTCCAGCAAGCTATCCGGCGTTCCGGTGTCAAGCCACGCATAGCCGCGCCCCATGATCGATACTTTCAGCTTTCCGCGCTCGAGATATATGCGGTTAACGTCGGTAATTTCGTATTCGCCCCGATCTGAGGGTTTCAAGTCAGCGGCAATATTCACAACGTCGGCGTCATAAAAATAAAGCCCCGTTATCGCCCAGTTAGACTTTGGTTTGCGAGGTTTTTCCTCGATGGAAAGTACCCGCATCCGACTGTCGAACTCAATGACGCCATATCTCTCTGGGTCGTTCACTTGATAAGCGAACACTGTTGCACCATCCACCACCGCCGCGCCACCAGCTAAGAGCTCGGGCAATCCGTGACCGTAGTATATGTTGTCTCCTAGGATTAGACAGGATGGTGAACCATCGATGAATTCCGCACCAATTATGTATGCCTGTGCGAGCCCGTCTGGACTTGGCTGTATTGCATATTCGATAGAAAGTCCCCATTGCGAACCATCTTTTAGTAGGTTCTGAAAAAGCGGCATGTCGTGTGGTGTTGAGATAATAAGAATCTCGCGAATGCCGGCCAGCATCAGCGTGGTCAGCGGGTAGTAGATCATCGGCTTGTCGTAGACCGGCAGGATCTGCTTCGAGACCGCCAATGTCATCGGATGTAGGCGCGTGCCACTGCCGCCCGCCAGAATAATGCCCTTCATGGCTGTTCCTCTTTAATGTGTGCCAAGGCGGAAACGACCGCGCGCGTTGATGTTTGCCAGTTTGGCAGCCTTATGCCGTAAACCGCTTCCAGCTTGCTGCAATCAAGCCGCGAGTTTGCCGGACGCCGAGCTGGTGTAGGGTACTGTGCAGTCGTGATGTCGTTGACGATCATCGACTTTCCGCCGTTTTCTTCAGAAAATGCGAATATCTGTTTCGCGAAATTCGCCCAGTTCGTTTCCCTGGTTCCGGAAAGATGAAAAACTCCACGGAGACTGATCGAGGAATCATCCAGGAGTTTTCTTGCGATTGCTACTATAGCGGCAGCGATATCGTTGGCCGAAGTAGGGCATCCGAACTGGTCCGCAACGACATTGATTTGGTCGCGGTTCTCGCCGAGCCGGAACATTGTCTTCACGAAGTTGTTGCCATATTCCGAATAGACCCATGCGGTCCGCAGAACCACATAATTGTCGGTGGCCTCCGAAACGGCGCGTTCGCCTTCGAGCTTCGAGCGGCCGTAGACGGAAGTGGGGCCTGTCGGATCACTTTCGACATAAGCGGTGTCCTTGGTGCCGTCGAAAACATAATCCGTAGAGAGATGAATGACAGGAATGCCGAGTTCATTTGCCGCCTGCGCGACGGCCCTTGCTCCGTCCCGATTAACGGCAAAAGCGATTTCCGGCTCGCTTTCTGCCTTGTCGACAGCGGTGTAGGCAGCAGCCGATACCACAGCATCGGGCTTTACCTCTCGTAGCGCCTTCAAAACAGTTTCAGGCTGGGCTAGGTCGAGTTCCGGCCGACCAATAGCCACGATCTCCAGCTCGGCGCTCGCCAGTGCCTGAAGGGCGGTGACGACCTGACCATTTTTGCCCGTAACTGCCAGCCGCATTCGTTCAGCCCTTCGTCAGAACGCCAAGGCGTTCTCCGGCATAAACACCCTCGCGAAGCGGTTGCCACCACCATTCATTGTCGAGATACCATTGCACGGTTTTGCGGATGCCAGTTTCAAAATTTTCCTGTGCTTTCCAGCCGAGCTCGGTTTCGAGCTTCGTTGCATCAATGGCGTAGCGCGCATCGTGACCAGGGCGATCGGTAACGTATTTGATAAGCTCGGCATAGGGTTTGGATTGAGGGCGCAGTTCGTCGAGAATAGAGCAGATGCAGTTCACCACATCGATATTCTTCTGCTCGTTTCTGCCGCCGACATTGTACTTCTCGCCAACAAGACCCTTTTGAACGATGAGCCACAGGGCGCGGGCATGGTCTTCCACATAAAGCCAGTCTCGAA
Organism: Agrobacterium tumefaciens; assembly: GCF_005221385.1. NCBI lineage: Bacteria > Pseudomonadati > Pseudomonadota > Alphaproteobacteria > Hyphomicrobiales > Rhizobiaceae > Agrobacterium > Agrobacterium tumefaciens. Next base: position 1,838,092 of record NZ_CP039904.1, read on the forward strand.
TGTTTGTACCGTTGCCATAAACCGGCAGCGGTTTGCCATCCAACGCGTTGAGAATGATCAGCGGAATGAGCTTTTCCGGGAAGTGGAACGGGCCGTAATTATTGGAGCAGTTGGAAATGACGACCGGAAGGCCATAGGTGCGCTGCCAGGCTGTGGCGAGATGATCGCTTGCGGCTTTCGAGGCGGAGTATGGCGAGGACGGGTCGTAAGGGGTCGTTTCTTCGAAAAGACCCTGGTCCCCGAGCGAGCCGTAAACCTCATCGGTTGACACATGAAGCATGCGGAATTCCGCCTTGGCGTCGCCCTCAAGACCACTCCAATATTGCCGCGCCGCCTCCAGCATCGTGAAAGTGCCGTTGATGTTGGTCTGAATGAAATCAGCGGCGCCTGTGATGGAGCGATCGACGTGGCTCTCGGCTGCGAGATGCATCACGTAATCCGGCTGGAATGTCGTGAAGGCGTCATTCATCGCGGTCCGGTCACATATGTCGGCCTGAAGAAAGCGGTGATTGGGTGAGTTTTCGATTGGCTTGAGAGAAGCCAGATTTCCCGCATATGTCAGCTTGTCGACAGTGAGAACATCCGCGCCAACCTCGCTTACGAGATAACGTACGAGGGCCGAGCCGATAAATCCGGCGCCGCCGGTAACTAGAACGCGCATCATCAGTTCCCAGTGTTTTCGTAAGTGAAATATTCAGGCAATTCGGACAGAAGCGGCTGTTTGGCATCTTTGTCGGAAAGGATGCAGCCATCCAGCTTCGGCCAGCTGATGCCGATGGCAGGGTCATCCCATTTAACGCCGCGGTCGTTGGCTGCACTGTAAGGGGCCGTCACTTTGTAAGAGATGACCGTGTCGTCAACGAGCGTCATGAAGCCATGCGCAAATCCCGCCGGAACCCACAGTTGCTCGCCATTTTCAGGTGAGAGTTCGACAGCGGCCCATTGTCCGAAGGTGGGCGATCCTGTTCTGATATCGACAGCGACATCCAGCAGCCGTCCCCGAATGCAGCGAACGAGCTTGCCCTGCGCAAAAGGCTCTGTCTGGAAATGAAGCCCTCGCACGGTTCCGGCCTGTGCGGACAGGGATTCATTGTCCTGCACGAACTCCACATCCGCTACATTTTCGCGAAACCATTCCCTCTTGAAAACCTCGCTGAAGTAACCCCTGCTATCGCCGAAACGAGCCGGAGTTATCTTTTTCAAGCTTGATATCGAGAATGCTTCTAGTTGCACTATGCGGATCCTGTCTGGTCTGCTTACTCAGGGTGATATGGCTTTATCGGCAGGGACAGTCAATAACGCTTTATTGATCGCCCACACAAGAGCAACAAGCTTTACGTTGAGCAGTATGCAGAATCTTCCAGATCATCGCGTGTTTTTTTGCATCGCGTTCAGCGAAGCGCTCGCTAAATTCTCTCCATTTGCCATCCGCGCAGCGTGAAATCTATACTGCCTGCGCGTCAAGTCCACCGGGATTGATTGTGAATTGTTCCATGCGCTTTCCGGGATGCGGTCGCACTCTTATTTCCACATCGCCCGCATCCGCGCGCCCACATCAATCCGGATCTGCTGCGCGCTGCGCTCCGAAGCCGCGGCCGATATGATGGGCCAGGTTGCCGTTTCGAAGAATTGCAGCAATGTCGCCGGTATGAAGCGGGTTCTTGAGGCGTAGACATGCCTGTCGCCCTGCTGGCTCTGGCCGCCGGTGAAGAAGCGTTGTGGCGTGATCAGTGACAGGCCGTCCTTGGCGCGCGTCATCGCGACATAGAGTAGCCGTCGCTCCTCCTCCAGTTCCTGGGTGGTGCCGACGCCAAGATCCGATGGGATGCAGCCGTCGATGACATTCAGGATGAAGACGGAACGCCATTCCTGGCCTTTTGCCGAATGGATGGTCGACAGGGTCAGGTAATCCTCATCAAGCAGCGGCACGCCGGCCTGATCGCTGGTGGCGTCAGGCGGATCAAGTGTCAATTCCGTCAGGAATCGTTCGCGTGAGGGATAACCGCCGGCGATCTGTTCGAGCTGTAGTAGATCGGCCTTGCGGGTATCTGCATCCTCATGGATGCGTTCGAGATGGGGCTCGTACCACAACCTTGCCTGCCCGATTTCGTCCGGCCAGCCGTTTTGGCTCCGCCGCAGGCCCACCAGCATTTGCGTGAAGGCCGTCCAGTCATCGCCGGTCTTCGGTGGTGGCGGAATTTCGGCAAGGGCAAGCAGGGGCTCGGCGTCTGTCGCAATTGCATCGAGAATATTGCCGGCTTTCTTCGGTCCGATGCCGGGCAGCATCTGCAGCAGCCGGAAGCCGGCGACACGGTCACGCGGATTCTGGGCGAAGCGGAGGACTGCCAGCATGTCCTTCACATGGGCGCTGTCGAGGAATTTGAGGCCGCCGAATTTGACGAAGGGGATGTTGCGGCGGGTCAGTTCCACCTCGAGTGGGCCGCTGTGGCTGGAGGTGCGAAACAGCACGGCCTGCTGTTTCAGCGTCATGCCGGTTTCGCGATTGGCAAGGACCTGATCGATGATGAAGTTCGCCTGTTCGGTTTCGTCCTTCACCGTCACGAGCTTGGGGCGTTCGAGCGACTGCCGCTCCGTCCACAGGTTTTTGGTAAACCGCTCACGCGCCAGATCGATGACGCCATTGGCGGCGGCAAGAATTGGCTGCGTCGAGCGATAGTTGCGATCAAGCGTGATGATATCCGCCGCCGGGCTGAAGGATGCCGGAAAATCGAGGATGTTGCGCACCGTCGCAGCCCGGAACGAATAGATCGACTGCGCATCGTCACCCACCACCGTCAACCCGCGGCCACCGGGTTTGAGGGCCATCAGCACCGAAGCCTGCAGCCGGTTGGTATCCTGATATTCGTCGACCATCACATGGTCGAAACGGTTGCCGACATCGTCTGCCAGGATGGGGTCGCTCACCATCTGCGCCCAATAGAGCAGAAGATCGTCGTAATCGAGCACGTTCTGGACCTGCTTGGCTTCGACATAGGCCGCAAACAGTTGCTTGAGTTCACTCTCCCAGCTGGCGACCCACGGATAATGCTGGCGCAGGATCTCCTTCAGCGGCGTCTGGGAATTCACCGCACGCGAGTAGATCGCAAGGCATGTTCCCTTGGTCGGAAAACGGCTTTCGGTCTTGGAAAATCCCAGCTCGTGCCGGGCAAGGTTCATCAGGTCGGCGCTGTCTTCGCGGTCGTGGATGGTGAAATCGATATTGAGGCCGATCTGTTCGGCATAGATGCGCAACAGGCGTGCGCCGATGCCATGAAAGGTGCCGGACCATGCCAGCGCGTCGGTGAGCGCGCCCGAATTGCCGCCGAGGACCTGTTTGCAGATACGCTCGACACGCCGCGACATTTCCGACGCGGCACGTCGGGAAAACGTCATCAACAGGATGCGGCGGGGATCGGCGCCGTTCACAATCAGATGCGCGACGCGATGGGCAAGTGTGTTGGTCTTGCCGGAACCGGCGCCGGCAATGATCAAGAGCGGTCCGGCCGTCTGTCCTTCTCTCAGCCCGACTCCGTGTTCCACGGCCTTGCGCTGCTGTTCGTTCAACTTGTCCAGATAGGCAACCGCCATGCCTGCAATCCTTGATATGTGGTTGTCCGTCCGTGGATAGCTGTGGATATGGTCAGCCGTCGAGGCATCGGCTGGCCATATCCACCGTTCCTGCAATGATTAGCAAAGACTCAAACACCAATCCAGAACAAATGCTGAACGCACTGCACGGATCATTTTAGCCGGCATGCTGCTCCAAGAACCGTGGGCGGAAAGGATCTGATTTTCCCATCATGATAAGAATAGTAGTGAGGAAAATCTCGTACTTAATTGAAATATATATTCATTTATTGTGGTCTCTCCCGCGTTTCCTGTTTCAGGTCGGAAAGATTTGAACCAAGCCGGAGGCCTGCGAGTTCAATCATCGGCCTTGGGGAAGAGGCCAGTCTGTTGGGAGGACCAAATGAAAAATCTGAAATTCTGCCTGATCGCCGTTGCCGCCCTTGCTACCTCGACATTTGCCTTGGCCGAGCAGAAAGCCGTGAAATCCGATGTCACCATCGCCTCAGATATCAATTACCTGCTTTACACCCCGAAGGACTATGATGGTTCGGACAAGACCTATCCTCTCGTCGTCTGGCTGCATGGCGGTGACCAGGGTGGCAGCGATGTTGAAAAGCTAGGGGCGAGCGGACTGCCGAAAATGATCGAAGAGGGGCGTGATTTTCCTTTTCTGGTGTTCTCGCCGCAAAACCCGAGTGAGGAACTGCTTTATCCGATCGAGCGTGTCGCAGCCACTCTCCAGTCGGTGGTGGCCGATCATCGGGTGGACCGCAGCCGCATCTACCTGATCGGTTATAGCCGGGGTGGATTTGGGGCGTGGTCAATGGCCGAACAGTTTCCGGAGACCTTTGCTGCTGTCGTGCCGATTGCCGGCGGCGGTATCCGGCATTATCTCAACCGGACCAATGAAAAGACCGCCTTTTGGGCTTTTCATGGTGCAAATGACGAGGTGATACCGCTGTCCGACACCGTGGTTCTCGTTCAACGCCTTCAGGAGCTGAAACGCAATGTTCGGCTCACCGTGTTCGAGGAGACAAATCATCAGGCGGTGGAGGGAAAAGTGCTGAAGGATGAGGCGATGTGGACGTGGCTTCTCGAACAGAAGCTCGCTGAGGTCAAAGCACCGTCTTCTCCCTGAGTTTCGCCGGATCTCTGATTGAGACGATCACAGACAAAGCCGCCCGGCGCTTCCGCCGGACGGTTGTCTTTAGAGGCTCGATGTTCGTCTAAAGGAAGCTGCTTTCGAACAGTTCGCCCGAATAGGCCGCGTGGGTGATGCCCGCTTCAAGATCGGCCCTGGTCAACTCATCGATGAAAACGCCATTCTGCATGACGAGAACGCGGTCGCACATATGGGCAATGACCGCGAGGTCGTGGCTGACGAGAACGAAGGTGAGGTCGCGTTCCTCACGCTGGTCGGCGAGCAGATTGAGGATTTCCGCCTGAATGGAAACGTCGAGTGCGGATGTCGGCTCATCGAGCAGCAGGATCGGTGGCTCGAGGATCAGCGCGCGGGCAATCGCCACACGCTGGCGCTGGCCGCCCGAAAGTTCATGCGGGAACCGCTCGGCGAAATGTGCGGGCAGGCCGACCTGTTGCAGGGCGGCCGGAACCTTCGACCAGCCATCGCCAAGCCCCATGGAGCGGATGGGTTCGGCGAGAGCCCGGCCGATGCGATGGCGTGGGTGCAGCGAACCGTACGGGTCCTGGAACACCATCTGCGCCAGCTTCAGTTCTTCGCGGCTGCGCACTTTGCCGACCGGCTTGCCGTCGAAACTGATCGATCCGGTCCACACCGATTCCAGACCCGCAAGCGACCGCAGCAATGTCGATTTGCCGCAACCGCTTTCACCCACGATACCGAGCGTTTCACCCTTGTTGACCTTGAGGCTGACGCCGCGAACCACGTGATTGCGGTTTTCCTTGGCGCCATAAACGACATCGAGCTTGTCTACCGTGATCATCGCATCACCTCCGCATCAATTGCCTGTCGGTCGAGTACCTTGAGACGCCGGACCGGATTGCGGGGATCTGGCATCGCCGCGATCAGGCCACGCGTATAGGGATGTTGCGCATCTTCCAGCTTCGTCAGCGTTTCCACGACGCGCCCGCCATACATGACCAGCACCCGTTCGCAGAAGGCCGACACCATGCGGATGTCATGGCTGATGAGAATGAGGCCTGAATTGTTTTCGCGCACCATCTCGTCCAGAAGCAGAAGCACATCCTTGCGAACGCTGACATCGAGAGCCGAGGTCGGCTCGTCGGCGATAACGAGCTTCGGTTTGGCGAGCAGCATCATGGCGATCATCACGCGCTGCCCCATGCCGCCGGAAATCTGATGCGGATAAAGCCCCATCACGCGGTCGGGATCGTTGATGCGCACGCGCAGCAGCATATCCCGCGCTGCGTTTCTCGCGGCCTTGCCGGTGAGAGCCAGATGCAGTTCTGCCGCCTCCGCCACCTGTTTTCCGATGGGCAGGACCGGATTGAGCGAATAACGCGGGTCCTGCATGATCAACGCCATCTCGCTGCCGCGGATCGCGCCCATCTGGCGCTCGGATCTGGTAAGCAGCGGCTCGGAGAGGAAGTCCATGCGCTCCGCTGTAACGGTGGCGCTTTTCGGCAGAAGCCGCATGGCGGCGCGGCCGGTCGTGGACTTGCCGGAGCCGGATTCGCCGACGATGCCGACACGCTCGCGCCCAACGTCGAAGTTGACATTGGAAACGGCGGGAATGGAGTTGCGGCCGAAGCGAACGTTGAGGTCGCGGACCGAAAGAATGGGGGAGCTATCAGGAACGGGCATGGCGCGGATCCAAGAGGTCTCGCAGCGTATCGCCGGCGATGTTGAAGGCAAGGCTCGTCAGCAGGATGGCGATGCCGGGCATGACGGCAACCCACCAGTAATCGAGCATGAATTTACGGCCGCTGGAGATCATCGCTCCCCATTCCGGCAAGGGAGGCTGGGCCCCGAGACCGAGGAAGCCAAGCGATGCGGCAGTGAGGATGATGCCGGCCATGTTCAGCGTCAGGCGGACGATGACCGAAGGAATGCACATCGGCGCAATGTATAAAAACAGGATGCGCAGCGGTGATGCGCCATAAAGGCGGGCGGCGGCCACATAATCCGTATTGCGCACGACGAGGGCTTCGGCGCGGGCAAGACGCGCGATTGGCGGCCAGGCGGTCAGCGAGATCGCGATAATCGCCGTGCCGAGACCCGCACCCATGGCGGCCGCAAAGGCAAGTGCCAGCACGAGCGATGGGAAGGACAGCACGATATCGGTGGCGCGCATCAGGATCGCATCGGTTCTGCCGCCGAAGAAGCCGGCCATGACGCCAATCGCAAGGCCGATGGGGCCGACGATAACCGAGACCGACAAAACCGTCTGGATGGTGATGCGGGTGCCATAGACGAGCCGGCTGAAAATATCCCGGCCGAATTCGTCGGTTCCGGCCAGATGCAGCCAGCTGGGCGGCTGAAGCGCATTGTCGAGTGCCTGGCGGGCCGGATCGAATGGTGCAATGAGCGGCGCAAAAATCGCGACGAGAACCAGGATGGCAAGGATGGCGAAACCGAACATTCCAAGCGGCTCGTCACCGAGCTTCCTTAATGTCCGGAACGTCGTGGTCGATAGGCGTGACAGGGCGCTGCGGCCGTGAACACCATTATTCTGGGTGATATCGGTCATCGAGCGACCTCCCGTGTGCGCGGGTCCAGCGTGGTATAGGCCACGTCTGCCAGGAAGTTGAGCATCATGAAGATGAATCCGATGACGATGGTGGCTGCGAGAATGGCATTCATGTCACCGATGAGCAGGGCGTTGGTCATGTATTGACCGATACCGGGCCAGGAAAAGACGATTTCCGTCACCACGGCGCCTTCGAGAAGGTTGCCATAGGAGATTGCGAGAACGGTGATGAGCTGCACGGCGATATTGGGCAGCACGTGCCGGGTAACCGTGCGTGCCGGGCTGACGCCCTTGGCGCGCGCTGCGATCACATAATCCTGGCTGAGTTGCTCGAGCGTGAAAGCACGTGTCATGCGGGTGATATAGGCCATCGCCATATAGGCAAGGATGATCGCCGGCAGGAGGATGTGCGAAAGCGCGTTCCAGAAAATCTCGGTTTCGCCGGCAAGGAGGGTATCGACCAGCATCAGTCCCGTTTTCGGTTCCACGAGGCCTTCGTAAAAAACGTCGACACGGCCGGGGCCTGCAACAAGGTTGAGATTGGCGTAGAAAATCACCAGCCCGACGATGCCGAACCAGAAGACCGGGATCGAATGTCCCACCAGCGCGAAGACACGGGCGAATTTGTCGATGAACGTATCGCGAAACAGCGCGGCGGAAAGACCAAGCGGCACGCCGATGACGGTGGAGATGATGATCGCCAGCGTCGCCAGTTCCAGAGTTGCCGGAAAGGCCTGTGCCAGATCCTTGGTCACCGGGTTGCCGGTCAGGATTGCTATCCCGAAATCTCCATGCAGCAGGCCGCGCAGATAAAGGAAAAACTGCTGGTAGAGCGGCAGATCAAGTCCGAGCCGCGCCCGCATGGCCTCATAGGCCTTGGGGTCCGCAAGCTCGCCGACAATTGCGCCGACCGGATCGGTCGGCATGACCCGGCCAATGATGAATGTGATGCAGAGCAGAATGAAGAGGCTGACGACAAGTTGCAGAAAGCGATGTCCAAGCCCGCGCAGTGAGATTTCCGTCATTGCAGGCCGCACTTCCGCACGAGGAAACCGTTAGCGAATGGCGTATCTCGAACCGCTCGCCACAGGCGCGCAATTCTCCATTGCAAAAACTCTTGATGGTACTTCATCCCAACTCCTCCCTGAGCTAACATGAAAACATATGACGTAACACAAAGTCATCATATGAGTAACGAAGGGATTCGTATTTCGCAAGAGGGAAGAGTGGCATGAGGGACGATATGGCAAAACCGCGGGAGCGACGGGCGCAACAGATCATCGACAATCTCAGCGCGGAAATTCGCAGCGGTAAACTGAGAAATGGTGACCAGCTTCCCACGGAACCGCAGCTTGAACGCACCTATGGCGTGAGCCGAACGGTGGTGCGCGAAGCGATCGCGGATTTGCGCTCTGCCGGTTATGTCGTTCCCATCCAGGGCAAGGGGGTTTTTGTCAGCAATACCAGTGAATGGGCCGGGGTAAAGCTGACCCAGTCGGAAGCTGGCACCATTGCGGAAACGCTGGAAATGCTGGAGTTCCGGCTGGCAACGGAAGGGGAGGCGGCGGCGATTGCAGCCTATCGCCGCACGGCCCAGCAGGAAGCCGCAATCTCGGCCGCGCACCGGAAAATGGCCCGCGCCATAGATGCCGGCGAAACCACCGTTGACGCCGATTACGAGTTTCATACGGCCATCGCGATTGCCACGAATAACCGCTTTTATCTGGAGGCCCTGCGCCAGTTCGGTTCACGCTCCATACCGCGCGGTCAGTTTCCGACGCTGCCTGAAACGGGGGATGCGAATTATCTTCGCAAAGTGCAGGCGGAACACGATGCAATCCTGCGCGCCATCGTCGAGCAGGACCCGGATGCGGCGCGAAAAGCCATGCGCGAACATATGCTTGCGAGCCAACGTCGCTATCGCCTGCTTTCGGAAGCGCAATAGCATCTCGACACTCATCTTATTTCGTGCAATGTCATATGATGACTTGCATGGAGAGAGGAGAGAATCGATGTATGTCGGCACCCAGGTTGCTGCACGCGACGATGAGGATTTCAAGGTTTGGGCGCAGCTCGGCGTCAAGAACATAAGCGCTGACCCGCCCGGAAAGCCCGCGAGCTGGGTTCTGGATGACTTCGAGCGTCTGCGCGACAAGGTCGAAAGTTTCGGTCTGGTGCTGGACATGGTGCAATTGCCCCTGCCTTCCCGGCCGATCGAACAGGCATCGTATCCGGATATCCTGCTTGCCGGTCCAGAGCGTGACCGGCAGATCGATGCCGTCTGCACGATGATCGAGAATATCGCCAAGGCCGGCATTCCGGCAGCGAAATACAATCTCAATCTCATCGGCATTCCGCGCACTGAAATGGAACTTGGCCGCGGCGGTTCGCTGAATGAAGCGTGGCGGTGGGACAAGGCTGACCACAATGCCGATCCGGGTCTGGCCGGCGTACTTTCGGAAGACGAGAACTGGGAGCGCATCGATTATTTCCTCGAGCGCGTGGTGCCGGTCGCGGCAAGCAACAAGGTGCGCCTCGCGTGCCATCCGCATGATCCCTATACGCCACCGGGCTATAAGGGCGTCACCCGTGTGCTCGGCACCGTCGAGGGCCTGAAGAAATTCGTGCAGATGCGCGAAAACCCCTATCACGGCCTGAATTTCTGCCAGGGGTCGATTGGCGAGATGCTTGATAATCCGCGCGAGGAGATCGATGACATCATCCGCTGGTTCGGCAGCCGCGACAAGATTTTCAACGTCCATTTCCGCAATATCAGCGGCGGCAAGCTGTCGTTCATGGAGACGTTCCCCGATGAGGGCGACATGGACATGGTACGTTCGCTGAAGCTCTATCGTGAGCTGGGCTATCGCTACATGATCATGCCCGATCATGTGCCGACGATTGCCGGCCGCGACCCCGTCGGCGTCGCTTTCGGCTTCTGCTACGGCTACATCGCCGCGCTTCTGGAAGCACTCAACAACAAGCATCTTTGACCGTTTCAGGCCGGTCGGCGCAGGTCCGCGCCGCCGGTTTCACATCCATAATTACCGATCTGTAGGAGGAGCAGGTATGAGAAAATCATTGATCCGTCTCGCATTCACCACCGTTCTGGGAGCCATGCTGGTGCCCGCGGCACCAAGTCTGGCAAAAACCCCCAACGACCAGCTCATCATCGCAACGTCGCTGGCTCAGGTTCTGTCGCTTGATCCGCATCAGGCCACCGAAGCCAAGGCCAACGAAATCATGGCCAATCTTTATGATCGCCTGATTTCGGTTGACGGTTCGGGCAAGGTCTCGCCGCAGCTGGCGGAGCGCTGGGAGACAGACGACAAGGGCATCACGTTCCATCTTCGCGAGGCCAAATTCGCGTCCGGCAATCCTGTCACCTCTGCGGATGTGGTTTATTCGTTCAGCCGCCTGTTGAAGATGAACCAGGCGGCCGCCGCCAACCTTAAACGTGTCGGTTATAATGCTGACAATGTCGACAAGCTGGTGAGCGCGCCGGATGAAAAAACGGTGCGCATCGAACTTTCCGGTGAGACCACGTCCGAACTGCTGCTCTATCGCCTCGCCATGGTCATTGCCAGCGTTGTCGACAGCAAGGAACTCAAGTCCCATGAAGTCAATGATGATTGGGGCAATGCCTGGCTGAGAACGAATTCCGCCGGTTCCGGACCCTTCACGCTCAATCGCTGGTCGCCCAATGAGATCATCATTCTCGAGGCCAACAAGGATTACGTGGCCGGCAGCCCGAAAATGCGCCGCGTCATCGTGCGGCATGTGCCCGAAAGCCAGGTCGAGCGTCTGATGCTGGAGCGCGGCGATATCGACATCGCCAGTGCCTTGACGGCGGCTGACCTTGCGATCTTCAACAACAAGGAAGGTTTTCAGATCCAGCGCGTGCCGACGGGCGGTTTCTACGTCCTGTCGATGAATGCCGGCAAGGAGCCTTTGTCCAATCCCAAGGTCCGCGAAGCAATCGCTTACGGCATCGACTACAAGGGCATGGAAAAGACCATCATGGGGCCTTATGGCCGGGCGCGCACGGTGCCGGTGCCTGAGAATTTCGAATATGCCATTCCAAGCCCGGACTGGAAACTCGATGTTCCCAAAGCAAAGGCACTGCTCAAGGAAGCCGGATATGAGAACGGCTTTACGCTTAATCTGAAGACGATTGCACAGACACCGCGTATCGACCTTGCCACCGCGATCCAGGCGTCCCTGAGCCAGATCGGCATCAAGGTCAATATCCAGCAGGGCAATGGTTCGGACGTGATTGCCGCTCACCGCGCCCGCGATTTCGATCTGCTCATTCCGCAGACCGGCGCCTATATGCCGAATGTGCTGGGTTCTATGGAGCAGTTTTCCAGCAACCCCGACAATTCGCTTGCCGCCAACAATGCCGGCAATTTCGTCTGGCGCTCGGCCTGGGACATTCCGGAACTGACTGCGCTGACGGCAAAGGCTTCGCTTGAACCCGACGCCAAGAAACGTGGGGAAATCTACACCGAGATGCAGGAGAAGTTCATTGCGCAGAATCCGGCCGTGCTGCCGATGTTTGAGCGGTTCGAACCGATTGTGCTCAATGCGCGCGTGAAGGACTATGTGGGCCATCCAAGCCAGACGACACGGCTGGAAAAGGTGACGAAGGACTGAGGGCCAGACCACACACCATCTGAAAATCTGTGACGGGCGGTCTTACCGCCCGTTTTTTATCGGCAGTTGCAGCGCAATGTTTCAGGGCAGACCATTGGTTTCAGGCGATTATCGTCATCATCCCGAAATTTCGGGGGTTTTCTCAAGGACTTCATCGGATTAGACCGTGTGATGACCATTCCTTCCGCTGGGCGAGAGTCGCAAACTCCGCTCACCAACCTCCCAGAAAATACGTTGACGATCATGAACCTTGCACAGATAAAACTTCCGTCGCGGCCGCTGAGCCTCAAGCGTGGCGTCATTTCGGTGCCGGCAGCCTATTATTTTTCCATTCCGGTGCTTCTGGTAATCCTGGCGGTGATGCTTGTGGCTGAGGGCCCGGGCATATTGCGCGATTACCAGATCAGTAAAGATCCGCTTGAGATTGAAAGCGGCGATATCAACGGCAGCTGCAAGACACGCAAGGCGATCTTTACGACCTGCGAGGCGGACCTTTCTTATGAACAAGCCGGCGTGAGCTACACGAAGGAAGTCGAGGTCATGTTCGTCGATTTCCATTCCGGTGACTATGAGACCGGGCTGGTCATTTCCGCGAAGAACCCGGAGCTTGCAACGATCTCACTCGGCCTCGATATGCTCTGGAACCGCATCATCACACTCGGTGTGTTTGTCGCCCTGCTCGGTTTCGGCAGTCTGGCAATGCTGTTTACGCTTATCCGCGTCCTGCGAGCCCGCCTGCAATTGCGGCATCCGGCACCTTTGACTGTTATCCCCGTGGCGCTGACGGCAGTTGCCGAAAAACGCAGCCGCCTTTTCGTAACCTATGCCGATACGGTCAGAGACGCCAAAACCAAGCGGCAGTCCTTCACGCATCTGGAGAGAGGACGCATCCCTGTTGTCGTCGGTCACACCGGAAAACACGATATTGCGCTGGCGGTCTGGCACGGCAATACCGCGCTTCCGGTTCTTCTCGACGATCAGCTGGAGCGGATCGACCTCTCGAACGAGGAGAGGGCGCAGGCTCTTGCATCAATTGCACCGATGGTTGCGAGCCAGGTACAGGAAGCTTCCCCCACTGCCGGTGCGGCGATAAAGAAACAACCGGGCCTTCTGCGTCGGCTTGGGACTTTCGCCGCAATCGTGGCCGTCATCATTGTCGCGGCCTTCGGCTACTGGCTGTGGTACGTCACAGCCGCGCCGTCGCAATTCAATTCGCCGGGTATGGACCTCAACAACATGATGCCCGCAGCCGTCAATGAATGGGGTTGCGCCCGCCTGCAGGAGCGCTTCGCCGACGGCCCGGCGCCCTTCGGATGTACTGCGGCTGACTACCGAAGCTGGAAATAACGGCTTCTCTCTCTAACATCGCCGGACCGAGCGCAACGTTTTGCGCCGGTCCGGTGCATATCCTGTTTTGCGCAGAATGGCTGGCGCCATTTATCAATAGTTGCATTAGAGATTTATAAATAAACCAAATTCATAGTGCGATCATGGGCGGTTCTTCAGAGGCTGGGAGAGTGCATCATGTTCACGGTTCTGGAATGCGTTGCCGTACAACACGACCGGGCGGTCGTGCTTCTTGCGGCAGTGATCTGCCTGCTTGGCATGCTTGCCTTTTTTCACCTGTTGCTGCGTGCGGAGGAAAGTCCGGCAGGTCGCAAGCCCTATTGGGTGCTGACCGCCGCCTTTGCCGGGGGGCTTAGCGTCTGGGCCACACATTTCGTCGCCATGCTCGCCTATAAGGGATCGGTCCCTATCGGGTTTGATTTTTTCTTCACGGCTCTTTCCGCAGCGCTTCCGGTTCTGGGTTTCTGGCTGGCGCTCAGAGTGCCCTCGCAGGCAGGTTACAGCCCTGCCATCGTTGGAACGCTGGTGACCGTTTCGGTCGCCGTCATGCATTTCGTCGGCATGGCGGGAATGGATGTCGCCGCCACCATCAGCTATCGCTGGGGGGCTGTCCTTGGCGGTTTTGCCGTTGCCTGGGTGTTTTTTCTTCTGGCCTTTTTCCTGTTTCGCCGTTCCGGCTCCTGGAAACAGCGTATCCTCCTTCCGGCCGGCTCTTCGATCCTGGCAATCTGCGCACTGCACTTCACCACTGTTTCGGCAACGGTGCTGTCGCCGGATCCCTCCATTTCCGGTCCTGATCCCGATAGTCTTGCAAGGCTGATGGTGATCGGTGCCGTGTCCGGCGTAACGTTCCTCATCATTTGTGTGACTGCTACAGCGGCGCTTGTGGATCGCTACCTTGTCGATCTCAAGGGCCTTGTCGATGCGACGCTGGATGGTCTTGCCGTCGTGCGCGATGGTCGTATCGTCGAGTTGAACACCCGCTTTGCCGGTCTTCTCGGCAATGATGAGGCATCCCTGATCGGGAAGAATCCCGATGATCTGTTCAAGGCCATCGACGGGCAGCCCGCCTATCTGCCGCGCCACGCGCCGGTCGAGGCGATCCGCGAGCGGGCCGACCGGCAGCAGGTGTTTGAACTTGCCGTGCGCACCATCGAATATCGTGGTCGCCCCTGCGAGGTGATGGCCATTCGCGACCTGACGGAAAAGCGTGAGGCGCAACGGGAAATCGAATATCTCGCACGCCATGACGTGCTGACGGGCCTTGCGAACCGTACGATGTTCCAGACGCAGCTGCGCCGGCAGATCGAGAATTGCGACGACGAGGACGAATTTGCGCTGCTGGCGCTCGATCTCGACCGGTTCAAGGCGGTCAATGACATATTCGGCCATGCCGAGGGCGACCGCGTGCTCAAAAGGGTCGCCGCCATTCTCCATGAATGCGCAAGGGCAGGGGATGTGGTTGCGCGCCTTGGCGGTGACGAGTTCGTCATACTGACTGCCCGGCACACCAAGGCGGATGAGGCGCGATTGCTCGCCGAGACCATCCTTGGCATGTTCGCACTGAAAATGAATGTTGCCAACGACCCGACCGCCGTCGGCGTCAGCATCGGCATTGCCGTTTTCCCGCGTGATGGTCTGAATGATGAAAGCATCATGCACGCTGCAGATCTTGCACTTTACCGTGCCAAGGTCGGCGGGCGTGGCATATTGGCTTTTTACGATCCTCTGATGGATCAGGAGGCGCGTGAGCGCCGCCAGCTCGAAACGGATTTGCGGCTTGCCGTCAATCGCAACGAGTTGCTGTTGAACTACCAGCCGGTTTTATCCGTCGAATGTGGCCAGGTCGTTGGTTACGAGGCGCTGGTGCGCTGGCAACACCCGACAAGGGGTGTCGTGTCGCCGGATGTTTTCATTCCGATAGCGGAAGAAAGCGGGATCATCATCTCGCTCGGCGAATGGGTGCTGCGTGAGGCCTGCCGCGAGGCGAGCACCTGGGCACCGCATCTGAAAATCGCGGTCAATGTCTCGCCATTGCAATTTTCTCTGGCAAATCTCGGCCATGTCGTCTGTACGGTGCTGATGCAGACCGGTCTTTCGCCGAACCGGCTGGAACTGGAAATCACCGAGGCTGCGCTGCTGAAAGATCGCAAGGCGACGCTGATCATCCTCAACCAGTTGAAGGCGCTGGGCGTCGCCATCGTCATGGACGATTTCGGCACGGGTTATTCTTCGCTCAGCAATCTCCAGAGCTTCCCTTTCGACAAGATCAAGATCGACCGCAGCTTCATTGCCGCCATGAGCGATGATGACAATGCCCGCGCCATCGTGCGCGCGGTAATCGGCCTTGGCCGCAGCCTCGATCTGCCGGTGACGGCGGAAGGCATCGAAACCGACGCGCAATATCGTATGGTTGTCGATGAAGGATGCGCGCAGGCACAAGGTTATCTCTTCGGTAAACCCGATGTGGCGCCAGCCGGGGCCGCAGGTACGACCACACGCAAGAAATATTCCGTTTGAAAGAAGGCGCAACGGCGTGATGCCGTTGCCCGCCATTCCCCAAATGATGGAACGAGAGCGGACGTAGATCGTTAGGGTCACGTGTGATGTGTCCACATCGTCGGCCAGGTCCGGCACCGGACGACCAGCCTGTGGAACTCGCGCCCGTCTATGTGCTGCTGGCCTCTCAGGACGGGAGCTTCATCAATGGCGAGGTCTATGGCGTGACCGGTGGCAGGGGCATCGCCTGAGGGCGACGTGTCAGTCTTGAGGATGTGAGATGAAACGGCAGGCAGAACGTTCAGATGCTCAGGTAAACGCCCTCGACGTCCGCGACCGGCTGATACTGGCGCTTTATGCCCAGCTGAAGGCGGAGCGGCAGACGCGTGAGGCGATGGAGTGGGTCATCCGTAACGGTGGCCTCACACCCGAGGTGCTGGAGGCGATGGCATCCGACCCCGTGCCGGTGCTGGCTGAGGCGGATATTCCCGCGATCGAGCGTATTCTTGGTGCTGATCGATTTTCACGTGACGCTAACAGCGGACGGCCATCATGAACCGAAGAGCCAGCTGGAAGGGCCATCTTGCCTTTGCCGATTTCAACTGCGAAATCGGCCTCTATTCCGCGCTGACCTCCACAGAGAAGATCTCGTTCAACATCGTCAACCGCAAGACCGGCCACCGGGTTGAGCGGCAATATGTCGATAGCGATACCGGCGACGCCGTCGGGCGTGACGATCAGGTCAAGGGCTACGAGCGCGACAATGGTGACTACATCGTCATCGAAGGCGATGAGATCGCAAAACTGATGCCGGAGAGTGACAAGGTCATTCGCATCCGGCATTTTCTTGAATGTGACGAGATCGACAAGCTGTTCTTCGACAAATCCTATTATCTCGCCCCCACGCAGGACGGCGGAGAGGAGGCCCTGACGCTGCTGGCAAAGGCCATGCAGGACGAAAACGTTGTCGCGCTTGGCGAGGCTGTACTTTTCCGTCGTAACCGCATGTTGCTGATCCGCCCAAGCGGCAAGGCGCTCATCGCCACCACGCTGAATTTCGGTTACGAGGTGCGCGCTGAGAGTACCGTTTTCAAGTCCATTCCCGATATCCAGTTCGATGACGAGATGCTGGAGCTTGCTGGCCACATTATTCAAACTCGCGCCGGCACCTTCGATCCCGCCGAATATAGCGACCGTTACAATGATGCGCTCGCGGAGCTGGTGAAGGCCAAGATCGAGGGCCGGGAAATCCAAAGGCGGCCCGCTCCGAAAGAAGACAATGTCATCGATCTGAAAGAGGCCCTGCGCCGCAGTGCGAATGCCGATGGCGGAAAGAAAACCAGGACGACGGGCCGCAGGACTTCCCGGAAAGCGAGCTGACGCATGGGATTGCAGACCTATAACGCCAAGCGCAGTTTCGACAAGACGCCGGAGCCGAAGGGTACGCGGGCCGAAGCTCAAGGGTCGAGTTTCGTGATACAGAAACATGATGCCCGCCGGCTGCATTATGATTTCCGGCTGGAAATGGACGGGGTGTTGAAAAGCTGGGCGGTGACGCGTGGCCCCAGCCTCGATCCGGAGGACAAGCGCCTTGCGGTGCATGTCGAAGACCACCCGCTGAGCTATGGTGATTTCGAGGGCGCCATTCCCAAGGGACAATATGGCGGGGGAACGGTCATCGTCTGGGATCGTGGCGTCTGGAGGCCGATTGGGGATGCCAAGAAGGGGTATCGCAAAGGCCATCTCGAATTTGAACTTGATGGCGAAAAGCTGAAAGGGCGCTGGCACCTGGTGCGCATGCACGGAAAACCCGGTGAGAACAGGGAAAACTGGCTGCTGATCAAGGGTGATGATGAGGAGGCCCGGCATCAGGGTGGTGCGGATATTCTGGAGGAGCGGCCGGAATCGGTAAAGACCGGACGCAGCGTCGAGGATGTCGCGGCCAAACCGAAAGACACGTGGAATTCCAAGCCGGTATCGAAAAAGGCTGCTGCCTCTTCTTCCGGCCAAAAGCAGGCGCATGCCCTGCCCAAGGGCGCACGCAAGCAGACGCTTCCGTCCTTCGTGCCGCCGGCGCTGGCGACGCTGAAGCCGAAACCGCCGACCGGTTTGCGCTGGCTGCATGAAATCAAATTCGATGGTTACCGTCTGCAGGTGCGGCTTGATCACGGCAAACTCCAGCTTCTGACCCGCAGCGGGCTGGACTGGACGGAGAAGTTTGGCGATGCGGTGGCACGTGCGCTTAAAGCCCTGCCGGCGGAAACCCTGCTCATGGACGGGGAAATCGTCGTGGAACGCGACAGCGGCGCCTCCGATTTCTCGGCTTTGCAGCAGGATCTGAGTGAGGGGCGCAGCGACCGTTTCGTTTTTTACGCCTTCGACCTGCTTTACCTTGATGGCAATGATCTGCGCGGGGCGGCACTGACCGATCGCAAGGCGCTGCTGGAAAAGCTGCTGCCGGCGGGCGATCCAAAGCTTCGATACAGCGAACATTTCGAGGAGAGCGGCGAGCTCGTGCTGGACCATGCCTGCCGTCTCAGCCTTGAGGGCGTTATTTCCAAGGTTAAGAACAGCCAATATGTTTCCGGCCGTAAAGGCGAATGGGTGAAATCCAAATGCTCCATGCGGCAGGAATTCGTTATCGGCGGCTACACGCTCTCTTCGACATCGGACCACGCCATCGGCTCGCTGGCGCTTGGCGTTTATGAAAAGGGCAAGCTGCGCCATGTCGGCCGTGTCGGCACCGGCTACACGGGCGAAGTGGCCGAAATGCTGCTTGGCCGCCTGAAACCGCTGGACCGCAAGGAAAGCCCGTTTGGCGACAAGCTCTCCGCGCTTGCGCGCCGCGACCTTCACTTCGTCACGCCGCAACTGGTGGCGGAAGTGGAGTTCCGCGCCTGGTCTGGCGATGGCAATCTGCGTCATGCGTCCTTCCGGGGCCTGCGCGAAGACAAGCCGGTGGAAGAAATCGAACGCGAGGAGAAGGCCGTGAGCGATACAAACGCGCCGCAATCCGCCATCAAATTCACCCATCCGGACCGGCTTTACTGGCCGGACGATGGTGTGACCAAGGAGGGGCTCGCCGATTATTATGCGCAGGTATGGCGGCATATGGCGCCCTTCGTCGTCGATCGGCCACTGGCGCTGCTGCGTTGTCCCGAGGGTATAGAGGGGCAGCGTTTTTTCCAGAAACACGCCTGGCGCGGCATCAACAAGGCCGTGGAGCAGATCAAGGACCCAAAGGACAAGGATGGCGAACCGCTGATCCGCATCACCGATTTCGACGGCCTTATGGCTCTGGTTCAGTCCGCAACGCTCGAAATTCACCCATGGGGCGCAACGACTGCCAATTGGGAGAAGCCGGATATGATCACAATGGACATCGACCCCGGCGAAGACGTGGCCTGGGAAGAGGTGATCGAAGCGGCGTTGGAACTGAAACGGCGTTTCGAAGACGCCGGGCTTGCGGCCTTCGTCAAGACCTCCGGCGGCAAGGGCCTGCATGTCGTGGCGCCGCTCAAACCTCAGGCGGGCTGGGCCGCCGTCAAGGCATTTGCAAAAGCGATGGCCGCCGATATGTCGAAGGCTGAACCCGATAAATATCTTTCCGTGGCAACGAAAGCGAAACGCAAAGGCCGCCTTTTCATCGATTATCTGCGCAATGGCAGAGGCAATACGGCGGTTGCACCCTATTCGACCCGTGCACGACCGGGGGCGGCGATTTCCGCGCCGCTGGAATGGTCGGAACTCACGGCCGAGATCGGCCCGGCGCATTTTACCGTCAACAATATCGGCGCGCGCCTTTCGGCTCTGAAAAAAGACCCATGGGACGGTTTTTTCGCCGCAGCGGAACCGCTGCCGAAAAAAGCGCGCTGACAACAGCTGATCTTCAGCTTCGTTTTTCGGCGGCGAGGCTTTTTTTAAGTGCGTCCATGATGTTGATAACATTGCCGCCGGTGCTGGCTTTTGTGCCGGTTTTCTTTTTGGAAGACGGTGTCTCGTCGCCTTTGGTCTTCAAAAGCGCCTTGATCTTTTTCTGGATCGGGTCCTGCACCAAAGTTGGCTTCCAGCCGGTCATCTGTTTGCCGATGCGCTTTTCCATGGCCTGCAGCAGCGGCTTTTCAATTTTCATTTTCGGGTCAAGCGCGTCGATGCTCTCGCGCACCTCTTCGCCATAATGCAGCGTCCACAGGATGATGCCCTTGCCTGAAGGCTCCAGCAGAACGGCCCGTTCACGGCGGTAGAGCACCAGCCGCGCAATGCCGTACACGCCGTTGGCCGTCATGGCTTCGCGAATGACGCTGAAGGCCTCGGTGCCGATCTTGTCTTCAGGGCGCAGGAAGTGCGGGCGGTCATACCAGATCCAGTCGATCGAGCCCTTCGGTACGAAAGTCCTGATATCGATCGTGCGGGTGCTTTCCAGCGCCACGGCATCGATCTCTTCGTCTTCCAGCAGCACATACTCGTCCTCGGCGCGGGGAAACCCCTTC
Organism: Agrobacterium tumefaciens; assembly: GCF_005221385.1. Classification (NCBI taxonomy): domain Bacteria; kingdom Pseudomonadati; phylum Pseudomonadota; class Alphaproteobacteria; order Hyphomicrobiales; family Rhizobiaceae; genus Agrobacterium; species Agrobacterium tumefaciens. The sequence goes on from NZ_CP039904.1 coordinate 1,858,346, forward strand.
ACCTGGTTTTTTGCTGCTACAGGCCGATGAGTGATGCTGTCGACATAGCGGCTCTCGACACGGTTGCCGGTTTTGCGATTGAGGATGTGGAAGGAATATTTGTTACCCTCGGTCGTCGCTGGTGTCAGCGAGACGGAGGCCGTCACCAGCGACAGCTTCAGATAACCCTTCCAGAAAACCTGCCGTGCCATTGTCCGCGATCCGTTTCGCCGTTGATCTCCCGGATCAAACTTCCGCGGGGCGGTATTTGTTCCGGGAGAATGGCAAGAGGGCAGGGGGGAGCCTGTCAGCCGAGCAGCGAGGTCAGCCCGTAGACGGTGGCGGAAATCAGTGCGGCGGCCGGCATGGTCACGATCCATGCGATGACGATGTTGCCGGCAAGCCCCCAGCGTACCGCCGAAACCCGGCGGGCAGCCCCCACGCCAACGATGGCGCCGGTAATCGTGTGGGTGGTGGAGACCGGAATTCCGAGCCATGTCGCGCCGAACAATGTCAGCGCGCCGCCGGTTTCGGCGCAGAAACCCTGCATCGGGTTCAGCCGGGTGATCTTCGAGCCCATGGTGTGCACGATGCGCCAGCCGCCGAACAATGTGCCGAGCGCCATGGCCGACTGGCAGGAAATGACCACCCAGAACGGCACGTAGAAACTTTCGCCCAAATGCCCCTGGCTGAACAGCAGCACGGCAATGATGCCCATGGTCTTCTGCGCGTCGTTGCCGCCATGGCCGAGCGAATAAAGCGAGGCGGAGATGAACTGCATGACGCGGAAGGTGCGATCCACCGCAAAGGGTGTCTGCCGCACGAACAGCCAGGAAACGGCGAGCACCAGCAGCAGCGCCAGGAAAAAGCCGATGGCCGGCGACATGAAGATGGCCCCGACAGTTTTCAAGAGGCCCGACCAGACGATGGAATTAAAGCCCACTTTCGCAAATCCGGCACCGACGAGACCGCCGATCAGCGCGTGTGACGAACTGGAGGGAATGCCGAAAATCCAGGTGACGATGTTCCAGACGATCGCGCCGATGAGGGCGGCAAAGATAACCTGCGGCGAAACGATGGCCGGATCGATGATGCCGGTGCCGAGCGTTTCCGCCACATGCAGCCCGAAAAACAGGAAGGCGATGAAATTGAAGAACGCCGCCCAGGCAACCGCATATTGCGGGCGCAATACGCGGGTGGAAACGATGGTGGCGATGGAATTTGCAGCGTCATGGAGACCGTTCAGGAAATCGAAGAACAGCGCGATGGCGATAAGGCCGACAAGCAGCGGCAGGGCAAGTGCGACATCCATCAGACGTTCTCGATAACGATGCCGCTGATCTCGTTGGCCACATCCTCGAAGCGGTCGACGACCTTTTCGAGTTCGCCGTAGATCTCGCTGCCGATCAAATAGGCCATGGCGTTACCGGCCGCACCGTGGCGGCGGAAAAGGTCTTTCAGGCCCTGATCATGAAGCTCATCGGAGCGGCCTTCGACGCGGGTGACTTCTTCGGCAATCGCCGACAAGCGCTGCGCATTGGTGCCGACCTTTTCCAGAAGCGGAATGGCTTCGGCGATCAGGCTTGCCGCACGCACGATCTCGTGTCCCATCTCCTTCATCAGCGGGTCGAATTCGCCCTGTTCGAAGAGGCGGATGGTCTTCACCGTCTTGTGCATCATGTCGATGGCGTCATCCATGGACTGGATGAGGTCCTTGATGTCGCCGCGATCAAAGGGGGTGATGAAGCTGCGCCGCACCGCAAGCAGCACATCGCGGGTAATGTCATCCGCCTGATCTTCGAGGGCAACGATAAGGTCGCAATTCTTCTCGACGTCGATGCCGCTCAACAGTTGATCAAGCGCACCTGCCGCCTTGACGACTGTTTCGGAATGTTTGCTGAACAGGTCGAAGAAACGATCCTCGCGCGGCATCAGCTTGCGGAAAATGCTCATCATGCGAATTGGCCCTCAATGGCGCTATTTATGTTGTAGGGGGTAATTGTCATAAAACTGTCATAAATGCAGGCAGGGCATTGATGCAACCCGGAAAATCGGCACTATCAACGCAAATGAAATCTTCCAAGAAAAGCCGGAAAACCCGTCCGGTGCGCCCCCTGACACTGCTTCAGCAACTTGCTACCATTCCCGAAAAGCTCTTCACCGGCGCTTTCCGGCAGCAATATGCCGCCTTGTGTTTTCGCCACGGCGATAACGGAAATGATGTTGAAATCCTTCTCGTCACATCGCGCACCAGCCAGCGCTGGATCATTCCGCGCGGATGGCCGATGAAACGCAAGAAGCCGCATGAGGCGGCGGCCATCGAGGCGTGGGAGGAGGCGGGCGTGCGCGGCCGGGTGAGAAAGGCAGCCATTGGCCGCTACACCTATCTGAAGATGCTCGACAATGGCGATGTCGTCCCGTGCATGGTCGATGTGTTTCAGATCGAGGTGACGGGTGCGGAAACGAGTTTCAAGGAACGCGGCGAACGCCTGGTTGAATGGGTCCGTCCGGATGAGGCAGCGAGGCGCGTTCGGGAAATCGAACTGAAATCATTGCTGGTTGATTTCAAACCCAAGGGCAAAAGGAAAGACGGGGCGGGTGAGAGACCCTGACAGGTCGCCGTGTTCTCCGTGAACAGAGCCTGGACCCTGTGCCGTAATGTCTTTGCAACATGGCATACTCAATTTTGCCGGATGAATTTCATCAGGTGCATTATGCGTTTATGTCGTGCCGCCATGCGGCTTCTTGGCCGCTACATCCATCCCATCATCGTGTTTGCCGTGCTTCTGGCAGGGCCGGCCACCATACTTCTGCTCCGGTAAGAACTGTCGCCCCATTGACGGGAAAAGCATTGCTGCCTCTCCCGTCAATGACCGTCTTTAGAAAACCAAGGGGTTTCAGCCGGGCTGCGCCTCGCGGGTCTGGGCGGAGTGATCGGCCGTGCCCGCTTTTCCAGCCTCATCCGGTGCTTTTGGCAAAAGGTGGGCGAAACGCCTCGTGATACTGTCGATATAGGACAGGATGGTTGGCACGACGATCAGGGTGAGGAGGGTGGAGCTGATGAGGCCGCCGACCACCGCATGCGCCATCGGCGCGCGCTGCGCACCGCCACCGCCGATGGCGAGCCCAAGCGGAATCATGCCGAAGATCATTGCAAGCGTTGTCATGATGATCGGCCGGAATCGGATGACACCGGCGTTCGCCAGCGCTTCGTTGAGGGAAAGCCCGCGTTTTCTCTCCCTGTTGGCGAAATCGACCAGCAGGATGCCATTCTTGGTGACGAGGCCCATCAGCATGATGAAGCCGATCAAAGAAAACATGTTGATCGTGCTGCCGGCCACCATCAGCCCCAGAAGGACGCCGGCCAGCGAGAGCGGCAAAGAGGCCATGATGGCGAGCGGTTGCAGGAAGCTGCCGAATTGCGAGGCAAGCACGATGTAGATGAAAATAACCGCCATGATGAGCGCCTTGACCATGTGGCCAATCGTCTCCTGCATGGTCTCGGCCTCGCCGCCGAAGCGGATGCGGTAACCATCCGGCAGATCGCGGGCAGCGGTCAGGCTCTGCAGGGCATTGGTCACATCGCCTAGCGTGCGGCCGGCAATGTTGGCCGAAACCAGCACCTCGCGGCGATTGTCGATGCGGCGGATTTCAGCCGGTGCCGGCGCGGTGCCGATCTCGGCCACCTGATCGAGACGTACCATCACGGGCGTGCCATTCGATGCCGTGCGGCCGGTCGCGATCATCAATTCGCCGAGGGTTGCGGCATCGGAGCGCCGTTCGCCGGGAAGGCGCACGACGATGTCATAGCTGTTGCCGCCCGTATCCGTCCATTTCGACACATCTTCGCCACCGATGAGCGGAGAGAGGGCAGTGGCCAGATCTGCGCGGGAAATGCCGAGATCGCTCGCCGCCTCGCGTTTCAGACGGACGGAAAGGACCGAGGTCACGTTGCGGGCGCTGGAATTCACATCCACAAGGCCGGGGATCGTTTTCATATCCTCCACCAGACCTGCGGCTATTTTTTCAAGGACGGCGCGGTCGTCACCGAGGATGCTGAGCTGCACCGGGCTTTCACCGCCGCCAAGGCCGTTCTGAAGGATCGCGACCTCTATGCCTGGTACGGCTGACAGGCGCTTGCGGATCGGTTCAGCCAGCATCGCGGGTGTCTGCGTTCGCGCTTCCAGCGGCACCAGCCCCACCAGCACGGCGGCGCGCTGCTTGCCCGCCGCACCACCGGTGTTGATGGTGGAATAGAGCGTCTCGACTTCGGGGAACTCCCTCAGTGCCTTCTCGACCTGTCGGACCTTCGCCGTTGTGTAATCCAGCGAGGAACCGGCTGGCGCCGTAACGGTAATCTGGAAGCGGCCTTCATCGGTGTTCGGCACGAATTCCGTGCCGACCAGCGGCACCATGAACAGGCTGCCGATGAAGATGCCGATGGTGGTGAGCAGCGTGATGAGCCGGTGGCGCAATGTCCAGCCGATCACATGCCGATATTGTTCGGCCAGCCATTCGAAACCATGATCGAAGCGCGTAATCAACCGTCCGATTGGCCCGCGTCTGGCATCGGGCTGCGCATCCGGGTCGTACCAGACGCTCGAAAGCATCGGATCAAGCGTGAAGGCGACGAAGAGCGAGATCAGCACCGCAGCCGACACCGTGACGCCGAATTCATAGAAGAACCGACCGATGATGCCGTCCATGAAGGCAACCGGCAGGAAAACCGCCACGATGGTTGCGGTTGTCGCAATCACTGCAAGGCCGATTTCGTTGGTGCCGTCGAGCGCCGCGCGGATATGGGATTTGCCCATATGCAGATGACGGGTGATGTTCTCGCGCACGACGATAGCGTCATCCACCAGAATGCCGATGGAGAGTGTCAGTGCCAAAAGGCTGAGCGTATTGAGGGTGAAACCAAGAAAATCGATGACGGCAAGCGTACCGATGATGGCGATTGGCAGTGTCAGGCCGGTGATGACCGTGCTGCGCCAGGAATTCAAAAACAGGAAAACGATGGCGATGGCGAGCGCTGCCCCTTCGATCAGTGTCGTCTGCACCTGACCGACGGATTCCCGAATGGGCGTGGAGGTGTCGGTGACGATCCGCAATTGGACATTCTGTGTGGCCAGCTCGGTATTGAGTTGCTGGAGACGGTTCCTCACATCCGTCACGACCTGAACCGTGTTGGCGTCCTGAACCTTGACGATATCTATCGCCAGTGCCGTCTGGCCGTTATAGAGGGCGCGGCTTTCGGCATCGACCGCTCCTTCGGAAACCGTGGCGACGTCGCGGAGCAGGATCGCCGCGCCACCGCGTCTTGTCACCACCATGTCCAGCAGCGCCTGCGGCTCCTCGACGCGACCCCGAACCTGGATCGTGCGTTCGGACACGGGATCGACGATGCTGCCGGCCGGGCTGTTGCCGTTGCCGGTGCGCAGCGCGTTCACCACCTCGTTGATGCCGACCCCGAGCGCCCGCATGCGTGTTTCGTCTATAGCAACGTCGATCTGTCGTTTGCGGCCACCCACCAGCGTCGCCTGTCCGACACCTGCCACGGTGGTCAGCTGGCGCACCACCTTGCGGTCGGCAAGGGTGGTGAGCGCCGGCACATCGAGCGACGTCGAACTGATTGCCAGGGACAGGATAGGTTCGGCGGCGGGATCGAAACGGGAGACGACCGGCTTCTTGGCGTCTTCCGGCAAGTTCGCCTCGATGGCGGCGACCTTGTCGCGCACATCCTGCGCGGCGGCGGCTCCCTGTACCTCGAGCTTGAATTTCACGACGACCACGGAGCGCCCCTCATAAGAGGTCGAGGTGATCTCATCCAGACCGCCAATGGCGTTCAGCGCATCCTCGACCGGGCGTGTCACTTCGGTCTCCACGGTCTCCGGCGTCGCGCCTGGATAGGTGGTGACCACCACCACGACGGGCACGTCGACATTGGGATATTGATCCAGCCCCAACCGTTGCAGCGAAAAAATGCCCATGACCAGCAATGTGACCATCATCATGGTGGCAAAGACGGGATGGGAGACGGATATACGGGTCAAAAACATTTCAGCCTGCCTTATCGATGGTCACTGCCATGTCCGGCTGCAATTCCGGAAGCGGTGCAGTCAGGATCGTTTCACCATCCTTCAGGCCCGTGGCGATCTCGATCAGGCTGCCGCCGTGCCAGCGTGATCCCAGCGCCACCGTCTGGCGGCGCAAATGGCCGTCCGTCACCTTAAGCACGTGGTAGCCGGTTTCATCCTTGCGAAGTGCGATGGCGGGAACCACGAGCGCATCGTTTTTTTCACGCACGAGGATTGATCCGCTGGCAAACATTCCGCCCCACAGCCGGCCGTCACCATTGACGAGACGCAGATAGACGGTGACGAAACGTGTGCCATCCTCGGCAACCGGGCTGATACGCTCGACGGTGCTTTTGACGGTCTGGCCAACGAGGCCGTCAATCTCCAGTTCCGCTGTCTGGCCAACGGTCACACGGGGAATATCGCGGGTGGCGACGAGAACCTTCGCTTCCAGAACGCTGGTATCGACCAGTGTGAGAAGCTCGCCATCGGCGCTGACGCGCGCGCCTGCTTCGGCCAGCCGGCGGGTGACGGTACCACTGAAAGGCGCGCGGATTTCCGCGTTGCTAAGGGCGAGGCGGGCGATATCCATCTGTGCCGAAAGGCTTTGAACCCTCGCTGTTTTCACCACGACATCGCTTTTCGCCTTGTCCAGCTGTTCCGCCGACGTGATGTTTTTGGTGGCAAGCTGTTCGGTTCTCGTCAGTGCCAGCATCGCCAGTGTCAGTTCGGCCTCGGCCGCGTCCCTGTCGCTTTGCCGTTGCAGCAGCGCCGCTTGCAGATCATCGGTTTCAAAGCGCACCAGCACATCACCGGCCCGCACCGCCTGTCCGTCCCGGATGTTCACCTCCAGAATTTTCCCGGCCTCGCGGGCGCGGATCACGATTCGGCTGACCGGCTGAAGTTCGCCGCTGATGCTGAGCTTCTCCACCATCTGGCGCGTGCCGATCTTCGCCGTTTCCGCAGCCGTCAGTTCGAAGGGAATGCCGGCCGGGCTCAGGAGGCTGGCCTCGACAATTCCCTTGACGCGTTCATTCGCATCGACGCTGCCGCGCGCCGGGTCGAGTGCAGTAACGACGAGAGCGCAGCCCGCAAGCGCGATCCCGGCCTTGATGCTTCTCTTCACCCACATAATACAATCCTTCCACACAAAGCTCTTCCGGTAACGGCTCACCGAGCTGTCACGTCGCCCGTTATTCAGGCGGATGGTGTCTGGATAGGGGGCCATAATTGCAGCAGCATTACCCTGCCGCATCGTCTTCGCCGCAATACTGCCGCAACCTTTCTGGCAGACAACGGCTGGCAAAGGGACGGTGACATATGAGACTTCTGTTGATCGAAGATGAAAAAGAAATGGCGGATGCGCTGTCGGCGACGCTCGGCAAGCAGGGCATCATCATCGACCATACGATGCGGTTAGGTGACGCGATGGAGTTGACGCGCCAGCATGTTTACGACACCATCCTGCTTGACCGCCGGCTGCCGGATGGTGAAGGGCTTGCGCTCATCCCGAAACTGCGTCGCGCCGGCGTCGATACGCCGATCATCCTGCTTACCGCGATGAACGAACCGGAGGACCGCATCGCGGGACTGGATGGCGGCGCGGACGATTATCTGGGCAAGCCGTTTCTCATCGGCGAGCTTCTGGCGCGGGTGCGCGCGGTTTTGAGACGGCCGGCAAGCCTTGCACCGGCCCAGATAGCCGCCGGTCGGATCGTGATCGATCCGCTGCATCTCAGCGTCACCATCAATTCGCTTCCCCTCGATCTTCCAAGACGCGAGCTTCTGGTTCTCGTCGCGCTCGCCAAACGCAAAGGCAAGTCGGTGCTGCGCTCGACGCTCGAGGCGGCCGTCTACAATTACGAGGAGGAAATCCAGTCCAATGCGCTCGACGCGCATATATCGCGACTGCGCAAACGCCTGCTCGACGCCTCTGCCGGTGTGAGCGTGCATAATATTCGCGGCATCGGTTATCTGCTCAAGGAGGATGCATGAAGGCGCAGGGTAAATCCAATCCGTCCCTTTGGTGGCAATTGAGCTGGCAGCTCAGCATCGTCGTCTCCGCCATGATCGCCGTCGTCATCATCGGGCTTTGTGTTTACGGGGTGATGCGGGTCTCTCCCAATATCGGGCTTTGGGAGGATCTGTCTGCGACACTCGACGAGTCGCTTTCGCTCGATCCGCAGAAGGGGCTCGTCATCACCGAGGGGCCGGCGCTGAAGGCCCTCAAGGCGGAGAATGAAGAACTCTGGTTCGTTGCCTCGACGCTGGATGGTCAATCCGTGACCTATGGCGCTGTGCCAGCGGTCTATGCCGAGCTATCGCGTTACGCCCATCTGATGATGGACGCTGATATTCGCGGCGGCGCCGGCATATCCGAGGTCGCGTTGTCTGAAAGTCTCGATACGGCATCTGGGCCGCTGAGGGTCATGTTCGGCGGAACCTCCCATATCAGCGCGTCGTTTCTGACGCTTCTTCTCGGCACTTATCCGATCTATGTTCCGCTGCTGGCGGTTATCCTGCCTGCGGTGTTCTTGTCCGTGCCGCGCATCGTGCGCCAGGCGCTCGCCGGTCTCAGTTCCGTCGCCCGGAAAGCCCCGGAGATCGACCCGCGCCGGGCGGGCTCGAAGCTGCCCGTCGAGGATGTGCCGCGGGAAGTCGTGCCGCTTATCGTGTCTTTCAACAGCATCCTCGAACGGCTCGAGCAGCAGTTCCGGGCGCGGCAACGGTTTCTCATCGATGCGGCGCATGAACTCAGAACACCGATCGCCATCATGCAGACCCGGATTGAGGGTCTGCCGGAAGGGCCGGAACGGCAGCGCCTTATGGAGGATGTCGCGCGGCTTGGTGAAACCGCGGAACAGCTTCTGGCCGTCGAGCGAAATGATCAGGTACATGACCGATGGGAGACGGTCGATCTCGTCGAAATCGCCCGTACGGTCGTTGCCGATCTGGCGCCGCTGGCGCTGTCGGCGGGTTACGATATTTCCTTTGACACGCAGATCGCGCACTACGAGATGCAGGGCAACCCGTTCGCTTTGCCACGCGCCGTCAGCAATATCGTGCGCAACGCCATCGACCATGGAGCAAACAGAGGGATGATCCATGTCTCGGTTCTCGCAAACGGCGAAATTGCGATTTCCGATGAAGGGCAGGGCATAGCCGAAGACCAGCAGGAGCGGATATTCGAGCCATTTTATCGCGTGACGCCACGAAGCACGGGAGCAGGTCTGGGTCTCAGTCTCGTCAAGCAGATCGTCGCTGACCACAATGGACGTGTCCTTTTGGAAAGCTCCGCCTTCGGAAGCACATTCCGGCTCTGCTTCTGATCGCGATTTTTGCAACGCCCCCGGACTGTGATTGTAATGCTGCCGCAATTTTAGCTGTCGTAGCGTGTGGGGCACAGGAAATCTTTCCAACCGGAGCACATGCAATGAAACACCAGCGGAATCCGTTCGTCACGGCCAGCGGCGGCAAAGTTGCGCGCAGCCGCAGCGCCACCTTCGCCACCTTGCCTCTTGCCATCATCATGTCCGGCTGTGCCTCCGTTCCGCTGCAGGAGGGCGGTACGCTGACATCCTATGCGCAGCTCAGCCCCGCCAAGGGCAAGTTCACCAAGACCAGAACCTTCGTGGATGCCAAGGGCTTGGCAGCGGTTAAAACCGTCGCCATCGTGCCTACCACGTTTTCCTTCACCGCCTCGTCGCGGGTCACATCGGAAAAAGACCGCGCGCTTGTGTCCAATGCGCTCGATCGCGCCATCTGCGTGGCGCTCAGTGACAAATACCGGATCGCCGCTCTTGGCCAGCCGGCGGATATGACGGTGCGCACCGTCATCACCGATCTGGTGCCGACCGACAAGACCATGGCGGGGGTTTCAACCGCCGTATCGCTCGGCAGCAACTTTGTCCTGCCGGTCGGCGTGCCGCGATTGCCGGTGGGCCTCGGCGGCCTGGCGGTCGAGTCGGAGGCGGTGGACAGTACCGGTGTCCAGCGCGCCGCCGCCGTCTGGTCGAAGGGTGCCAATTCCTTCACCGACAGTGCCCGTGTTTCGGAAATCGGCGATGCCTATGGGCTTGCCTCTGACTTCGCCAATTATTTCGCCCGCATCCTCGTCAAAGGCAAGACCTCCGAAGGACTGGATATTTCGATCCCGTCGGGCCACCGCATGCGCTCGGCCCTCGGCGGCAAGCCGAAATATGCCGAATGCGATGCCTATGGCCGGTCACGGGGTTTGCAGGGCATGGTGGCCGATCAATTCGGCGCACCGCCCGAATGGACGGATAAGCAGGCAAAGGCCGCTTCGCGATAGAATCAGCAGGGCTTGTGCGCACCCGTCTTTGCCGTGTTGGCGGGACGGGCGGCCTGCGCCCATAATGCCTGCGCCATCGTCTTGAGCAGCAACGATTCCGCCCATCTGTCGGTGGAATCGTTGCCGTCCCGGTCGGTAATCGCATAGGGGCGGGGGCCGAGTTCGCAGGTGAAGATCAGCTCGGCATTATCAGGCGCGCGCGATCGCCAGTGCCGGAAACCATAGTCCCACCAGTCCAGAAAAAGATCGACCCATGGCCGGTGATGGGCAAAGGAAATCTCGATCTGGATTTGCTCGCAGGAGCCGATGCGTCCGTGAAAGGCCTGCGCATTATGAAGGATGCGCTGAATCTGTCTCTGGCTCTCGTCTTCCTCCGTAAAGGCGAATTCGCGGGCAACGAGATAATGGGACAGATCGGCCAGAAGCGGCAGATCGGGTCGTTGTTCGAGCAGGTCCAGCGTGAATGGGAGATCGCTGGTGATGCGATTGCGGTGGGTCTCGATGAAGACGGGAACGCCCGCCTCTTCGGCAAGCCGCATCCAGCCGTCGAGAAGCGGCAGGCAATCTTCTACTCGGCGCGGGCGGATGTCGGCCTGCAGATCGATATGGCTGACCGGAAACTCCTTCGCCAGTTCCAGCGTGTGGCGCAGGTCGTCGACATGACGCGGAAAACAGACACCTTCGATCCGAAGGCCTGTGCCGCTGATAGCCTCATGGAGACGCAGCACGTCGGCACGGTTGGTGTAATGCGCGCTGATGCCGTCGAAGCCGGTTTCGGCAATCCGGGCGATGTTTTCCTCAAGGGTCGGCTCATGGCCGTCGCGGCGCAAGCGTTCCATGGCCCAGAGCGATTGAAAGACGAGCAGCTTCTGCATCAGGCTGCCCGCGCGCTTTTCAGCAATGTCTTGAGGTTCACACCGGGGTCGGCAAGGCTCTCCGGATCGGGGTTGATGCCGGCGGCGATCAGCATCTCGGCCAGTTTTATGTCCCTGGCGACAGTGTTGCCGACACCCAGCCCGGCTGCTGCGACAAGCTGGCCGTCCTCAAGGAAGAATTCCAGTTCGCCATTGCCGAGCGGACGAATGACGCTTTGGTGTCCCGGTTGCGGCAGGCCCGCGACCTGAAGGCCGAGATCATATTGATCCGACCAGAACCACGGGAGGGCGGCAAAGGCTTCGTTCGCGCCAAGACTATTGCGCGCAGCAATTTCCGCCTGATGGCGGGCATTGCGCCAGCTTTCGAACCGGATATGTCCGCCAATGGCCTGCGAGACGGCCGCGCAATCGCCTGCCGCAAAGATATGGGGATCGCTGGTGCACAGAAACGCATCGGTCAGAATGCCGTTGCCGGTTGCAAGCCCCGCCGCTTCGGCCAGGGCGATATTGGGCACGACACCGATGGCGGAGACGACAATATCGGCCGGCACGCGCCCACCGTCGGTCAGCAGGACTGCTTCCGGTGTAATGTCCGCCACTCCCTGACCCAGATGGAAATGCACCCCTTCATCGCGATGGCGCGCATGTATCTTTTCGGCAAAACGCGGCGGAACCGCCCGGCCAAGCGGTCGTGCTGCCGCTTCGATAACGCTGACCATAAGCCCCTTGCCGCGCAGCACCGCCGCAAGCTCCATTCCGATCAGTCCCCCGCCTATGATCGCGATCCTTGCGCCGCTATCGGCGCGGGAAAAAATCGCTTCCGCATCCGCATGGGTGCGGAAATTGAGCGCCTGTGCGGCACCGGGGCAGGTGAGTGTTCGCGGCTGCGCCCCGGTTGCGAGCAGCAGCCTGTCATAGCCAAGCACCTGCCCGTCATCTAGTCTCACGGTTCGGCCTTTCGCATCGATCCGGGTCGCCGATACGCCCTGACGATAGGAGATGCGGGCGGCTTCCAGCGCGCCGTCCGCGCAGATGGGTTTCATCCGCACGGCACCTTCGAGCGGCTTGGAAAGCGGCGGCCGTTCATAGGGCGGATGCGGCTCGGTGCCGACCAGCGTGATGTTGCCTGCAAAGCCCGTTTCGCGCAGCGTAAAGGCGGCGCGCGTGCCCGCCTCGCCGGCGCCGATGATGACGATTGCGTCCATGGTATCTCCGTCAGAAGGGGCCGGCGCGCTTTTCATGGCGCACCGGCTGGGGGAGGGTCAGTTGCGGCTGGCGTAGTCGGTCATGTTTTTCCGCGTCACCAGTTCGAAAGGAACCATGACCTGCTTGTCGACCGGCGTGCCGCGCATCAGGGCGACGGCGGCGTCGAGCGCGCTCGTCGATTGCCCCTTGGCGTTCTGGAACACCGTGGCGTCAAGATCGCCGGCGGCCATGGAAGCAAGCCCGTCCGGGGTGGCGTCGATGCCGATGACGATGACATCATCCATCGAAACGCTCGCCGCCTTCAGCGCCTGCACCGCGCCGATCGCCATTTCGTCATTATTGGCGAAGACGACGTCGATGGGCCGGCCGGCGGTGATCCAGTTCGTCGTCATGTCCATGGCGTTTGTCCGTGTCCAGGCCGCCGACTGTTCGTCGGCGATGGTGACGGTCTTGCAGTCGCCGGATGCAAGTGCCTGCTTGAAGGACGAAGTACGGTCACGCGATGCCTGATGGGCAAGATCGCCCATCAATATGTAAGCCTGCGCATCCGCTGCCTTTCCCTTCTCCTTGAGCAGCGAACAGGCCGCTTCGCCCGCCAGCCGCCCGGCATCGGTTTCCCTTGAGCCGACATAGGCCTGTTTTTCGGGAAGCTTGGCGACATTGTCCGGCTCGAGATTGAGGTAGACGAGCGGAATGCCTGCCTTTGCGGCGGCATCGCTGATGCCGGGTGCGGCAGAGGTGTCCGCAAGCGTGACGATGATCGCATCGACGCCTGCGGCGATGAAATTATTGACCTGGTTGAGCTGCTTGGAAATATCGGCCTGCGCGTCCTCGACCTGGATCTTTACGCCGTCGACTTCCGATGCCCGGGCGCCAAGCCCTTCGCGCAGCAAAGTCTGGAAATTATTGTCGAAGCTCTGCATCGAAGCGCCGATCGTTTCGGCCGATGCGGTGCCCGCCAGCAGGACCGCCAGCGCGGCCATGGTACAGATGGATTTCATGTCGTCCTCCCTTGGGGCGCCGGGCCGCCCGGGTGCATTCCGGAGGCCCTTTCGGGCCTGCTCGAAAGCTCGGCTTAGAGCGTTTTCGCTTTTCTTCGAATCGCGAAACCGCTCTAACTCTTTGTTTTGTCGCATTTCCGGACGGAAAACCGGGTTCCACTTTTCCTCGAAATGCTCTAGCCGATGGTGACGCGCACTTCGCCGTCCACCACTTCGGCCGGATAGGTTTTGAGATTCTCGCAGGCGGGAAGCCGCAGCGCTTCGCCGGTGCGGTAATCGAAAGCGCCGGAATGCTTGGGACATTCCACCTCGAAATCCATCACCAGCCCTTCGGCAAGATGGATCGCCTCGTGGGTGCAGAGTCCCGCGGTGCAATAAACGCTGTCATCCGGGGCGCGATAGATCGCATAGGTGCGCCCGGCGTGGTCGAAGCGGATTGCGCCTTCCTGTTCGATGTCGTCAAGTCTGCAGGCTGAAACCCAGCTCATTCGGCTGCCTCCCCGATTGTGTTGCGCGCCTTGCGGGCCGCGAGTTTTTCTTTGCGTTTGCGATAGCGTTCCTGCATGCGGGCTTCCCCCTCGGCCGAGCCGTCGTGCCAGGTGCCGAACCACCGATCGAGCGGGATGAGGGCATCGCCGTAATTCACCTCGAAATATTTGTGGTGGAGGTAATGCGCATAGGCATGGCTATCGACCAGCCCGTCCTCGCCGATCTCGACCTTGTCGAAGCCGACATGGCCGGGGATCGCGCCGAAACCCGCATAGTGCAGCTGGTAGAGCATGAGGACCGGGTTGGACGGCAGGATCAGGTGATAAAAGGCCGTGCCGAAATACAGGAGATGCTCGACCGGATGCATGGAGAGCGACGACCATGGCGACGGGTTCACTGAATTATGGTGGACGGAATGCACCCATTTGTAGAGCAGCGGAATATGGATGAGCCGGTGAACGCAGAAGAAGTGAAATTCGTGGATGATCGGCACGACAAGCGCCACGGCGGCGAGCGTCCACGGATTTTCGGCAAAGCTGAGCCAGGGCGCATAACCATTGGCATAGGCCCACAGCATTGCCACTTCGATGGCGGTCCAGATGGTCACGCCGGAAAGGAAGGTGCGCAGGATGTTGTCGAGGTTCTGGCTTTCGAACCAGAAGGCCTTGCTCTTTTGTTCGGCCGGAAACTTGCCGTTATATTTGAAACGGTTTTCCTGCCGCTTCAGAATATAGAGATGCAGTTCGAAGCCGCCGTAAAAGAGGAAGACGCAGACCGCATTGACCGCATAGAGCCAGGCGATCCAGCCGAAGCCGAGGCTCGCCATGGTTTCCACGGGTGGGATGACCCATGCCCAATAGGCGATGGCAGAAAGCGCGAAGATCGCATTCCAGGGCAGGAAATAATGCGGCAGCCATTTTAACAGTGCCATGAGGCGGGGCGGAAAGGCGAATAGCGGCGCCGTTTCCACCGGCTGGTTCGGCGCCCAGTCGCCGCGCTTGTTGCGCGTTCCATATTTCAGATCGTCCATAGCGCTCTCCTTCGGACGATCGCTCCCGATACGCCCGCGCAAGTTCTCACGATGAAGGGGACGTTTGCACGCCGTGGTCGCCCGTCGCTCCTCACGATCTGCGACCTTCCTCCCTGACGCAAAATTAGCAGTGAGGGCGGTGAAAGCCGAAACCTTCCTTGATCAAATCAGATCAAAGGCTCTGCGCGGTGATGGTGACGAAGCGAATGGGCGCGCTGTCAGGTTCGATATCGGTAAGGCCGATCCTTTTCAGGACAAGGTCCAGCGCCCGGCGGGCCTGCGCCTCGGGCGCCTGATCGAGCACGATGTCCATGATGCCGTCGTTCAGCGCCTTGCGGGTATAATCGGTCAATTCATGGCCGACGAAGAAGATGTCTCCTCCGCGCGGGTGACGGCGAAGAACGTCGATCAGCGCGGCATTGGCGCCGCCAACATTATAAAGGCCGGCCATGTCGGGGTAGAGATCGAGCGCCATGCGCAGAGCCTCGGCGCTGTAATATTCGTCATCGCGGGTAAAACCCAGCCATTCGAAATGATGTTTCCCGGGATGATCGCGGAAATAGTCGGAAAAGCCGCTGATACGGTCGCGATGAACCTGATAGATCGGATGGCAGAGCGCTATGACCGGGCCGTCCCGGTGCGCCATGCGGGTGATGAAATGTGCCGCCGTCCGTCCCGCCGCACCATTGTCGATGCCGATGAACTCACCCTTTTCGGCCGAGGCGCGCGTGACGACATGGACGACGGGAATGCCGCGGGCGACCACTGCTTCGACCGCAGCCCTGACCGCCGGGCTGCTTGGAACAGCGAGGATCAGGCCGGCGCGCGCTTCGCCGGCGGCGATAATGCGGCTTGCCAGTTCTTCCGGCTTCATTTCTTCAGCAAAGCTGCGGTGAACGACGACAAGAGGGTCGAGCGTTGCGGCAATTCTTTCGAAGGCCTTGGAAAGCCTCCGATAAAAGGTGGTTTCGGGGCGTACCATCAGCACTTCTATGCGAAGCAATCCGCGGTGGGTTTCCGGCAGGGTGCGGGGATAGTCCAATTCCCGCGCGGCGATGACGACCTTTTCCACGAGTTCGGCGCGAACACCGCCACGCCCGTTCAGCACCCGCTCGACCGTTGCTGTCCCGACACCCGCAAGGCGGGCGATATCGCGATAATTCGGTCTGCTCACATTCGGGTTCCCTGCTGGTGGTGCGGACGTCGGATTCTGCTGCAGATGGATCAGGCGATGCCAAGTTTCTGGAGACCGCATTCGCGGACAATCTCGGCAATATGGCTGAACTGCCCGGACAGCGGATTGCTCTTGCGCCACACCATGCCGATGGTGCGCGACGGGCGCGGTTCCGCCAGCCGGAACACCGAGACGGTGGATTGCCGCGTCTCCATATCGACCGCCATCTGCGGAATGAGCGTGACGCCGATGCCAGCGCCAACCATCTGTACGAGGGTGGAAAGCGAACTGCCTTCCATAAGCACGCGCGGTGGCGCATTGGTCGTGCTGCAGAAGGAAAGCGCCTGATTGCGGAAGCAATGGCCTTCCTCCAGCAGCAGCAGGCGCATTTCACCCAGCTTGTCGGCGCTCGGCACCGGCATGCCAGCGTCCTCCATGGGCCGCACGAGAATGAATTCCTCCGAAAACAGCGGAACCTCTTCGAGGGCGGGTTCCGATACGGGCAGCGCGACGATCGCCATATCCAGCCGCGCTTCCAGCAGGTCTTCGATCAGTTTTTGCGTCACCGCCTCGCGCGGCCGCGCCTCCAGCCCCGGATAATGCCGGGTGAGTGTTTTGATGACCTGTGGTAAAAGATAAGGCGCGACAGTGGGGATGACGCCGATGCGCAGGCGGCCGCTGAGAGGGCCTTGGCCCGCACGCGCCAGATCCTGCAACTCATCCACCGACCGCAGGATCGAACGGGTGCGCTCGGCGAATTCCTCGCCAAGCGTCGTCAGCCTGATCTGGCGGCTGCCGCGTTCGACGAGCGGCGCGCCGATCAGTTCCTCCAGCTCGCGGATTTGCAGCGAGAGCGCCGGTTGGGAAATGGCGCAGGCTTCCGCCGCCCGTCCGAAATGGCCGATCTTGGCCAGCGCGTCGAAATAACGGAGATGTTTCATGGAGAGCGCAATCATAAGCTCAGCATATCGCAGCCTTTAGAATATACAATTGGAAATTATGGAACCCGGCTGTTAGTCATCTTCATGACAGAAAGAAGCTGTAGCTGTGAAAGGTCACCAGCGTCGCTGCACGGTCTTCCCATGACCTGCCGCCGCCTCTGGCTCGGAATGCTGCACATGTCGAACTGATTATTTTGTTTAATTGCTAAACCCATCGGAGGGCGAAATGGACGCAACTTCAAAACCAGCTGGCAAGTGTCCTGTCATGCATGGAGGCAATACGGCCTCCGGTAAATCGGTGACCGAATGGTGGCCGAATGCGCTGAACCTCGACATCCTGCATCAGCACGACACCAAGACCAATCCGCTCGGCACCTCCTTCAATTATCGCGAAGCCCTGAAGACGCTCGACGTCGAGGCCCTCAAGGCCGATCTGCGTGCGCTGATGACGGACAGCCAGGAATGGTGGCCGGCGGACTGGGGCAGCTATGTCGGCATGATGGCACGTGTTACCTGGCATGCGGCCGGTTCCTACCGCGTGACGGACGGTCGCGGTGGCGCCAACACCGGCAACCAGCGTTTTGCCCCGCTCAATTCCTGGCCGGACAATGTCAACACCGACAAGGGTCGCCGCCTGCTGTGGCCGATCAAGAAGAAATACGGCAACAAGATTTCCTGGGCTGACCTCATCGCGCTCGCCGGCACCATCGCCTACGACGTTGCAGGTCTGAAGACCTTCGGTTTTGCCTTCGGTCGTGAAGATATCTGGGCTCCGGAAAAGGACACCTATTGGGGTGACGAGAAGGAATGGCTGGCGCCGAGCGATGGTCGCTACGGCGATGTGAGCAAGCCAGAGACGCTGGAAAACCCGCTTGCCGCCGTGCAGATGGGCCTCATCTACGTCAACCCGGAAGGCGTCAACGGCAAGTCCGATCCGCTGGCGACGGCGGCGCAGATGCGCGAAACCTTTGCCCGCATGGGTATGGATGATGAGGAAACCGTGGCACTGACCGCCGGCGGCCACACCATCGGCAAATCGCACGGCAATGGCAGCGCCGCCAATCTCAGCCCCGATCCGGAAGCCGCAGGCCCGGAATATCAGGGCCTTGGCTGGATCAACACCAAGGGCCGCGGTATTGGCCGTGACACCGTGGTGTCGGGCATCGAAGGCGCCTGGACGAGCGAGCCGACCAAGTGGGACAACGGCTTCTTCGACATGCTGTTCAAGCATGAGTGGACCTTGACGCACAGCCCCGCCGGTGCTTCGCAATGGGCGCCGATCACCATCGCCGAGGATGACAAGCCTGTCGACGTCGAGGATGCCTCGATCCGCACCATCCCGATGATGACCGATGCCGACATGGCCCTTAAGGTCGATCCGATCTACCGCGAGATTTCGCTGAAGTTCAAGGACGACCAGGACCACTTCTCCGACGTCTTCGCCCGCGCCTGGTTCAAGCTGACGCATCGCGACATGGGGCCTAAGTCCCGTTACATCGGTCCGGATGTTCCGGCTGAAGACCTGATCTGGCAGGATCCGATCCCAGCAGGCTCCACCACCTACGACGTCGCTGCCATCAAGGCCAAGATCGCTGCTGCCGGCCTGCCGGTCGCCGATCTGGTTGCGACCGCATGGGACAGCGCCCGCACCTTCCGCGGTTCGGACAAGCGCGGCGGCGCCAATGGCGCGCGCATTCGCCTCGCACCGCAGAAGGACTGGGAAGGCAACGAGCCCGCCCGTCTTTCCCGCGTGCTTTCGGTTCTCGAGCCGATCGCCCGTGAAACCGGGGTGAGCATCGCGGATGTGATCGTTCTCGCCGGCAATTACGGTGTGGAACAGGCAGCGAGAGCGGCTGGCTTCGATATTGCCGTGCCTTTCGCGGCCGGCCGTGGCGATGCTTCCGCCGAGCAGACGGATGCCGACAGCTTTGCCCCGCTTGAGCCGCTGGCGGATGGTTTCCGCAACTGGATCAAGAAGGACTATGTCGTCAGCCCTGAAGAACTGTTGCTCGACCGGGCGCAGCTTCTCGGCCTCACAGCGCCGGAACTGACCGTCCTCATCGGTGGCCTGCGCGTCATAGGTGCCAATTATGGCGGCGCGGCGCATGGCGTTTTCACGGACAAGCCCGGCGCGCTGACGACGGACTTCTTCACGACGCTGACGGATATGGCCTATTCCTGGGTTCCGACCGGCAACAATCTCTACGAGATTCGTGACCGCAAGACCGGCGCAGCCAGATTTACGGCGACCCGTGTCGACCTCGTGGTTGGCTCCAACTCCATCCTGCGCGCCTATGCGGAAGTGTATGCGCAGGACGATAGCAGGGAAAAATTCGTCCGTGACTTCATTGCCGCCTGGACGAAGGTGATGAACGCCGACCGTTTCGACCTCGTCTGAGCGGAAAGGCGAGTACCCGATAAGGCAAAACCTCCCCGAGCGATCGGGGAGGTTTTTTTGATCTTGTCAAAGCCATCCAGGTGCTGCGTTACCCTCGGGCGTTAACCCGTGATGACGCATGAAAGGGGATGCGTAACTTGCGGCTGTCGGGATCAAAAGAAACTGTCAGCGGCGGTCGGATGATGAAACCGACCGGTCAGCGGCCGGTTTTTCGGCTTTCCCCGACGGCGCCTTGCCGCCTTTTTCATTTTCATGCGCATCCGGCCCGGCAACGATGACACCGTGGCCCTGTTCTTCGCGCTTCTTGTCGGCGAAATCGCCCGCTTCCTTCTTGCGATCCATGTTCATCTCCCGTGTTGAGGTCCTGTCATGGATTTAACGGGCGGTGCGGGCGGAGGTTCCAGAACTGCCGCGCAAGCGAATGTTTCTCTTTATAACGATCTTTGCTATTAACATGAATTGATAAGTCATGTTATTGGCGTAGGGGCGCGATGTCTGTTGCGGCATTCGCCGCTTCCCGCGTCCCCAACCTCGGCTCGACAACCGGACGGTAACCGCTTTGAGTTTCTGGCATTCCATGACCTGGCACACGGAAGGGATCAGCGTCACTGCGCCGGTCAAATGGCGCCAGTTCGACGGGCTCGTCAGCGCTTTCTGGGAGGCCGAAAGCCAGATGGGGGCGAAGGGTTATTATCTGGCCGCCGATCCCCGCATCATGATTTTCTTCAACGATGTCTCGTCGCGGATCCGGATTTCCAACCGCGATGGCGAGTTTTCGCAGCATTCGCGGCCGATGACGCGGGCGGTCTATGTGCCGGCCGGCGTGCCGATGTGGACGAGCAGCAATGCCACGCATCGCTTTTCCCATCTCAACCTGCATATCCACAAAGACCGGCTTTTGCGCTTCCTGTCGCCAGCGGTCGGCGGTTCTGCGGCCATGACGGCGCTACGCCGTCCGGTCGAGATACAGGATATCGGTGCGGTGGAAACGCTGGCAGGCTTGCTTGTCGATGAGCTGGCCGAGCCTTCGAAACATCCGCTTTATGCCGAAAGCCTGATTGGCGGGATCGTCGCTGGATTGCTGGATATTCCCGGTCCAACCCCGGAACAGGCCAATGGCAGGCTGACGCAGGCGCAGATGAACAGGCTGCTCGCCCGGGTCGAAAAACGCGGTGACGACCGCATGACAGTTGCCGAAATGGCAGATATTGTCGGGCTTTCCGAAAGCTGGTTCGCCACCGTGTTTCGCCAGACCACGGGCAAGACACCGCTGCAATGGCAGCTGGAGCGGCGTATCAATGCCGCCCAGAAACTTCTGCTGGAAGGTGATCTGACCGTTGCCGATATCGCCGCGCAGCTTGGTTTTTCCGATCAGGCCCATCTGACCAAGGCCTTCCGCCACTTGGTGGGCAATACGCCGGCCGCCTGGCGGCGCATGCACAGGCTGCTTTGATAACGGGTCGGTCTGGTCCCGTCCACGTTCACCGGTGGCGCAATTCCACAGACGTTGCTCTACGTCATCCTCGGGCTTGTCCCGAGGATCTGCTACCTTCTGACTTGATGCGATGTGGTTAGATCCTCGGGACAAGCCCGAGGATGACGTTTAGAATTAGGAAATATACCTAATACTCTGAAAAATATTGCTAATCGCGACGTTCACCACGTCTTGCGCAGGGTGACGGAAAACGCCCGGCCGGGATTGTAGAAGTCAGCGCCGAAACCACCATAAGCGACGTGTTTTTCGTTGAAGAGGTTGGAAACATTCACATCCAGAGAGGCGGTTTCCTGGATCTTGTAGCTGAATGCCGCATCCACGGTGACACTGCTGCCGGTTGAGACCTTGTTGGCATTGTCGAAATAATAGGCGCCGGTGTAGCGGCCACCGAGACCAAAGGTCATGTCGCCGAAGTGGTCGTTGCCCTCAAGCGTATAGTTGACCCACAGCGAGGCCTGATGTTCCGGCACGAATTGCGGCCGGTTGCCGACATTGCCGCCCGTGCCGTTTTCGGTGATTTCCGCGTCGAGATAGGAATAGGCGGCCGTCAGGCTGAGATTGTCGGTGACTTCCGCCTTGGCTTCCAGATCGAGACCGCGCACGCGCACTTCACCGATCGTGGTCGGCAGGCTGGTGATCGGGCTGGTGACGGTGATGTTGTTTTTCTTCAGGTCGTAGATCGAGGCGGTGAACAGGGCGGGGAAAGCCTCCGGCCGGTATTTGATACCAAGCTCGATCTGCTCGCCGCGTTCCGGTTCAACGCTGAGGCCCGATGCCGGCACCACCGATTCGGCGTAGCTGATATAGGGCGCGATTTCATTGGTGACCTTGTAGGACACGCCGATGCGCTTGGTCAGTTCGCTAATGTCGCCGCTCGCCGTCGTACCGTTCAGCCGGTTGGTCTGGTCGGTGTCGATCCAGTCGTTGCGCAGGCCGGCGCTGACGATCAGCCTGTCGAAGAAGGTCAGGTCCTGCTGCAGGTAGATTGCCTTGGTTTTCTGGTCCGTCAGCGAGTTGGAGAAGAGCGGCACGGAGGCGGGGGCACCGGTATAGACCGGGTTCATCCAGTTGATGCTTGGGGCCGAGCCGAAGTAGTTTTTGCTGCCGGAGGTGTAGTCGTTGTAGAAGACGCCGACGAGGCTGCGGCTTTCGACATTTTCAAACCGCGTATCGTATTGCAGGCGCGTGTCGATCAGGAAGTTTTCGGTCTCGGTCTCGTTGCCGAAATAGGACCGGTTGGCGATCGTCGAACCGTTGGTCGGCGTCGACGAGATATAGGCGTAACCGAAATCGTTATTGGTCTTGCTGTAGCGCGCATTGGAACTCAGCGTCAGGCCGGAGCCGAAGTCGTGGTCGAACATCACGCTCAGCGAGTTGCGGTTGGTGCCGCGATAGTTGTAGTCCGGCTCACCGAAGAAGCGGCTGCGGTCGAAATGCGAACCGACCGGATGGCCGCCGCCGCCGGGAACGCCATCCTTGTTGAGGTGGTCGTAAACCACGGTCAGGCTGGTGACATCGGTCGGACGCCAGGTCAGGCCGCCCATGAAAAATTTCTCATCATCGCGCGAATAGTCATATTCCGCATCGGCATTTCTGAGCTTGCCGGTCAGACGGTAGGACAATGTGTCGTCGCTGGTGATGTTGTCGCCGAAATCGAAGCCAGTCTCGGCGCGACTATAGGAACCGCCGGTGACATAGGCTTCGCCGAAACGGGCGCGTTTCGGCACCTTGGTGGAGTAGTTGACAGAACCGCCGGGATCCGAGACGCCAAACGTGGTGGAGTTGCCGCCTTTCAGCACTTCCACGCGCTCATAGGCATAGGTCTCTTCGCGTGGCGCACCGAAGGGGCGGCCGAGCGTCAGGCCGTCCCGATAGGTATAGGCATCGAAGCCGCGAATCTTGAAATAGTCGAAACGATCGTCGGAGCCGTAGAAATCCGTGGTCACGCCGGCGGTATATTGCAGCGCTTCTTCCACGGTCTGCACACCGCGCTGCTGCATTTCCCTGGCGGTGATGACGGAAACAGAGGCAGGCGTGTCGAGAATATCGGTCGCCATCTTGCTGCCGCTCGTTGTGCGGGTGGCGACGATGGACTTCTGGTCATTGTCGCCGCTGTCGATGGTGATCCGTTCCAGAACCGTGCTGCCGCCCGTCGTGGCAGCTTCCTGCGCCAGCGATCGGCCGGGCAGGGCGACGACAAGCGCCGTGCAGGCAAGCAGGGCCGCTTGCCCGTAACGATGCGGCGCGGTTTTGCGGTTTCTGCCTTCGATTTCGATATTCATTGGTGCGTTCCAGAAGTTGATGTCCCTATCGCCGCTTACACGGCCCACTCTCGAAGCGCCAATAACTTGAGAAAGTTTGTCCGGTATTGTAACTTTTTGCGGTTTTGTACAAAACCCCGGAAATTTCACCGCTGTTCGGGCCGCATATCTTCCTTAGGCTTGACGGGGGCATGTGAAGCTGAGAGTTCAAGTCCACTTTTGAACCTTTGAGAGCTTCGCCCATGCTTCGCCTGTTTAGCGGTCTCGTGCCGGCCGTTTTGCTTTTCCTGTCGATAATCGTGCCGACTGCTGCCGCGGCGGACGAGACGACGAGCTATCCCATCGTCATCAAACATGCCTTCGGCACCACGACGATTGCCGGCAAACCGAAGCGCGTCGCCACCGTCGCCTGGGCAAACCATGAGGTACCGCTTGCTCTCGGCGTCGTGCCTGTCGGTTTCGCCGCCGCCAACTTTGGCGATGATGACGGCGATGGCCTGCTGCCCTGGGTGGCAAAGCGGCTTGCCGAACTCAGGGCGGATAAACCGGTTTTGTTTGACGAGGGCGACGGCATCGATTTCGAGGCGGTGGCGGCAACGCAGCCGGATGTCATTCTCGCGGCCTATTCCGGTCTCAGCCAGTCCGACTACGATACGCTGAGCCAGATTGCGCCCGTGGTCGCCTATCCCGTCTCTCCATGGGCGACGGACTGGCGGGACATGATCCGGCTGAACAGCGCCGGCCTTGGCATGGTTGCGGAAGGTGAAGCGCTGATCAAACGCATCGAGACGGAGATTGCCGAGGTGGTCGCCGGCCATCCGCAGCTGAAGGGCAAGTCGGCGATGTTCGTCACCCATCTCGATGCCACCAATCTCAGCGTCGTCAATTTTTACACCGCCAATGACAGCCGGGTGAAGTTTTTCGCCGATCTCGGGCTCGCCTCGCCAAAAAGCGTCGTGGAAGCAACGAAACCGGGACAGTTCGCCGCCGGCGTCAGCGCCGAGCGTGTCGATGCCTTCGACGATGTCGATATTGTCGTGACCTATGGCAGCAAGCCGCTGCTGAATGCCATGCGCGCCGATCCGCTTTTGGCCCGTATGCCGGCCGTTTCCCATGATGCCATCGTCATGCTGGGGCGCGATCCGCTCGGAACAGCATCCAATCCCACACCGCTGTCGATTTCCTGGGTGCTGAAGGACTATGCCGACCTACTGGCAAAGGCCGCTGAGAAATCCACCGGGAAACCGCAATGACAATGCCTGGGGCCGACGGCGCTCCCACCCTGCCATATGCCGGTCGCTCCAGCCGCAGGCGCGCACTCTGGCTTGGCATCGTGCTGGCGCTACTTGCGGTCCTTTGCGCGCTTTCGGTTGCCATCGGCACGCGTGACGTATCGCTGGCCGATATTACCGCAGCGCTTGCCGGCAGGGTTGAGACGGTTGCGGAAGCGGCCGTCGCGGTCCGCCTGCCGCGCACGGTACTTGCGCTTCTGGCCGGTGCGGCGCTCGGTCTGGCAGGAGCGATCATGCAAGGCGTCACTCGCAATCCGCTGGCCGATCCCGGCATTCTCGGCGTCAATATGGGTGCGTCGCTCGCCGTCGTCATCGCCATCGTCTGGTTCGGCATTGCCTCTTCGCAGGCTTTCATCATTGCCGCGATTGTTGGCGCAGGTATCTCTGCCGTTTTCGTTTATGTCGTTGGTTCGCTGGGACGCGGCGGGGCGACGCCGCTGAAACTGGCACTTGCCGGTGCCGCCACATCCGTTGCCTTCTCGTCACTGGTCATCGCCGTGGTGCTGCCGCACAGCGATATTGCCGGTGGCATTCGCGCCTGGCAGATCGGCGGCGTCGGCGGCGCGACCTTCGAGCGCATCGAGACCGTGCTGCCGTTTCTCGCCGCCGGTTTTGCCATCAGTCTGCTTTCGGCGCGCAGGCTGAATTCGCTGGCGCTGGGGGACGAGCTTGCTGCCGGCCTTGGCGAAAATGTCGCTGTCGCCAGAGCCGTTGCCTCCTTCGGCGCCATTCTGCTCTGCGGTGCGGCCACAGCCATCTGCGGGCCTATCGGCTTTGTCGGGCTGGTGGTGCCGCATCTGTGCCGGCTGCTTGTTGGTGTCGACAATCGCTGGCTGCTGCCGTTTTCCGCGCTTGGCGGCGCCTGCCTGCTGCTTGCTGCCGATATTGTCGGCCGTATCGTCGCACGACCGTCGGAACTTGATGTCGGCATCGTCACCGCGCTGGTCGGAGCGCCGTTCTTCATCTGGATCGTCAGACGCCAGCGGGTGCGTGAACTATGACCATGCACGCTGCCGTCATCGACACATTGGTCTTGAACCGCCAGACCCGCCACCGCCGGCGTCGCCTTGTCATCGCCATTCTGTCGGCCCTCCTGATTGCCGCATTCACCCTGACGCTGATGCTGGGGCAATCCTTTACTCCGCCCGGTGAGGTGATCCGCGTCTTGGCTGGCGAGGATATTGCCGGCGTCAGTTTCACCGTTGGGCAACTGCGCCTGCCGCGCGCGCTGCTCTCTGTGCTGGCCGGGCTGAGCTTCGGGCTGGGCGGTGTTTCCTTTCAGATCATGCTGCGCAATCCGCTCGCCAGCCCCGATATTATCGGCATCAGTTCCGGCGCAAGCGCGGCGGCCGTCTTCGCCATCGTCGTGCTGCAGCTGAACGGGCCGCTCGTCTCGGTCTTTGCCGTCATCGCCGGTCTTGGCATTGCGCTGCTGGTCTATCTCCTCTCCTTCCGCAACGGCGTGGCGGGAACACGGCTGATCCTCGTCGGCATCGGCGTTTCGGCCATGCTGGAAAGCGTCATTGCCTATATCCTCTCCGCCGCGCCGGCATGGACACTGCAGGAGGCGATGCGCTGGCTGACGGGCAGCGTCAATGGCGCCAAACTTGCCCAGACCTCGCCGCTCCTCATCGCGCTTATCCTGTTCGGCGGGCTTCTCATCAGCCGTGCGCGCGATCTTGAGGCGCTCCGCCTCGGTGATGATGCGGCCGCCGCGCTCGGTGTGCGGGTCGGGAAAACGCGCATCATCGTCATCATCGCCGCCGTGGGGATGATCGCTTTTGCCACGGCGGTCTCAGGTCCCATTGCCTTTGTCGCGTTCCTGTCGGGGCCGATCGCCGCGCGTATCGTCGGCAGCAACGGCTCGCTGCTCATTCCCGCAGCACTTGTCGGCGCGGTTCTGGTGCTGGTGGGGGATTATTGCGGCCAGTTCCTGCTGCCGGGCCGTTACCCGGTCGGCGTCGTTACCGGCGCGCTGGGCGCGCCCTATCTGATTTACCTTATCGTGCGGGTCAACCGCAGCGGAGGCTCGTTATGACCGGCCACTCCCTTTCCGTAAGCGGCCTTTCCGCCGGCTACGGTGAAACCCTTATTATCGAAGGGCTGGACCTCGTTGTTCCGCGCGGCAGGATCACGGTCATTGTCGGCGCCAACGCCTGCGGCAAGTCCACCCTGCTGCGCAGCATGTCTCGGCTCATCACGCCCCGCGCCGGTCAGGTCCTGCTTGATGGCAAGTCGATCCACCGGCTTCCTTCGAAAGAACTGGCGCAGCGCATGGGCCTGCTGCCGCAGTCGCCGATCGCGCCGGAGGGCATTGTCGTGGCTGATCTCGTCAGCCGTGGCCGGCATCCGCACCACGGCCTTTTCGCCCGCTGGTCGCGGCAGGACGACGAGGCGGTTGCGGCAGCCCTCATCGCCACCGATACGGTGGAGCTTGCCGAACGGCCGGTGGATGAACTGTCGGGCGGCCAGCGGCAACGCGTCTGGATCGCCATGGCGCTTGCCCAGCAGACCGACATATTGCTGCTGGATGAACCGACCACCTTCCTCGATATCAGCCATCAGGTCGAAGTGCTGGACCTTCTGACTGACCTTAACCATGCCCGGGAGACCACCATCGTCATGGTGCTGCACGATCTCAATCTTGCGGCCCGGTATGCCGATCATCTCGTGGCCATGCGGGACGGAAAGCTGCATGTCTGCGGCACGCCGGAAGAGGTGTTGACGGAAGAGAATGTCCGCCGCGTTTTCGGCATCGAAAGCCGGGTCATCGAAGATCCGACATCGGGCAAGCCGATGATGCTGCCGATCGGGCGGCACCGGAGTGGGGTCGCGCGGCTGCAAGATAGCAATATCTAGCCGCATGCGATTTATTTCCGGGGTAGACGTCTGTTAAGTCTTCACGGCTTGAAGAGATTGGCCGCCATATAGTCTACGAATACCCGCACCTTGGGTGATAGATACCGGCTTGTGGGCCATAGCACCCGGAAGGCGCCGGTCGCCGCCAGGTAGTCATCAAGCACGGATACCAGTTTTCCCTCCGCGATTTCAGAGGCCGCTGCGAAGAGTGGAAGACATGTGATGCCGAAGGCGTGCTGAGCGAGGTGGATCAACGGCTCGAGCGTGCTTGCCACGGTGGTTGCCGGAAGGTTCAGCTTGATTTCCTGCCCATCGCGAACGAGTGGCCAGGGTTCCAGCTTGCCGGAATTGGCAAAGCGGTGGTGCAGGCAGCGATGCAGGAGTAGATCTTCCGGTTCTTTGGGGCAACCGTGTGCGGAAAGATATTCGGGTGACGCGACGATCACATGCCGGAATGTTCCGAGCTTTCGGCTCATCAGGCGTGTGTCTTTCAAATCGCCGGTGCGGATCACGGCGTCGAAACCCTCCTCGATGACATCGACGATGCGATCGGTGAAATCGAGATCGAGATTGATCTCCGGATAAGTGCTCATGAAAGTGGATATCGTCGGCATCAGCAACATGCCCGCAAGCGGCAGGCTGACACGCAGCTGCCCGCGCGGGACGGCCTGTGATCGCGACAGTTTCGCCTGCGCTTCCTCATATTCCGACTGGATGCGCCGGCAGGTGTCCAGAAAATAGCTTCCCTCTTCCGTGAGGGCGATGCTGCGCGTCGAGCGATTGAAGAGACGAACACCCAGTTCGTCTTCCAGCCGGGCGACGGCTTTTCCAACCGCGGAGCCGGATATTCCCAGACGGTGTCCCGCCGCGACGAAACTACCGGCTTCGGCCACCTGAACGAAGATGCCGAGCGTACCAAGCTTGTCCAAGATTGCCCCATTGCGGAAATATTTTCCGATATGTTGAGAGTTGCGGCCCGTTTATCCGCTATTTCCGAGGAGATATCCAGACCGTGCCACGCCGATAAGGGCTGTGCGTATCAAACGGAGATATCAATGGAAACGACACCGATTGCCTGCTTTTCAGGCGCGCCTGCTGCCACAACCTTCATCGTCAACGTCATCCACGTTCACCCGGGCAAGCAGGAAGAAGCCTTTGCCATCATCCAGGACGTTGTCCACTACGTTGCGGAACGGAAGGAAGGATTTCTCTGGAGCAACCTCGCGAAAAGCAAGGACGGCCTGACCGTCGTCAATATCGAAGCGATCCAGGATGCCGGCAATGTCGACGAGTTCTTTACCGACCCGGTTTTCGTTGAGAAATTCAGGCGGCTGGATACGGTTTCGAAGAGCGAATTCCACGCCTATTCCGTCGATGATCTCGTCCTTCCAAAACGGATCGCGACCGAGTGAAGGTCTGGGGTGGTAGGTTTTTCTGACTGGAATGAAGCGGACCGGCAGGGACTGACCCTGCCGGTGCCGGCGTGGCGCTCTCACACCAGAACAGTCACGGCCATGCCGCATAGGATGGCGGCGGCACGTTTTGCATGCGCATCCCCATTCGCCGGAAACGGCCGGGTGAGGTGCCTTCGTTGCGGGTGAAGAAGCGATTGAAATAGCCGGGGTCCTGAAATCCCAATCGGAATGCGATTTCAGCGACTTGCAGTGAAGAGTTCAGAAGAAGATCGCGCGCTTCGGAGAGCAGTTCGCGATGAATATAGGCCTGTGGCGAAAGCCCCGTCGCCTTGCGCACCGCAAATCCAAGACGTTCGCGGTTGACGCCGAGTTGCCTCGCATAGTCTTCCACACCCCATTGATCGCGTTTGTGCTGGCTGACGAGCAGCACGAAACGCTCGGTGAGGCTGCCGGGGGTCGAGAGGGCTGCGGCAATATCGGCGATGGCGTGCTGGCAGATGCGGATGAGGGTGACGGAGAGCAGGCTGGCGATGATCGTGTCCGAACCGGTTGTCGCGCGGACATTTTCGCTGGCGATGGTCTCGAGATAACCCGCCAGTTCCTGCCGGTCCTTCTCCGCCGGCGCCTGCGTCAGAACACGCTGCAATATATTGCGCACGGCGCTCGCGCTCGTGCCGGTGGGCATCGCATGGGCAAGCCCGATTTCGCTCGTCCTCAGCAGCGATCCACGGCTTCCGGCATTCAGCCGCAGGCGGCCGGCGGGGCCGATGGGCAGCCAGACAAGCCCCGGCGCCGGGACAGGCAACGTCTTTTCACCCTGTATGATCTCCGCTTCCCCGGCTGAAAGGAGAAGCAGATGGGCGCTATCCGATTCCAGCCGGAATTCCGATACGCGCAACGTCGAGGCGAGGGTGCGCGCCGTGATCTCCACGCGATTGCCGGCAATCTGGCTGTACAGCGGCATTCGGCCTCCAAAAGTACAATAATGCGCTACATTAGTGCATTTTATATGCGGCTGTCATTGCTAAACTTTGATCAGCGCAGGGGAAAGCCTTGAGGAGAACGGCAACCCCGATAAGGCGCTTTGGGAGGAACATCATGAATAGTCTGAAGCGCAGAACGCTGTTCTGCCTGCTCTCTGGTGCTGCCCTGTCGGCGGTATCTTTCGGTCACGCCATTGCGCAGGACCGCACCTCGGTGAAGATCGGTTATGCCGTTTCCAAAAGCGGCGCCAATGCCACGGGTGCTGGCATCACCACCATTCCGAACTACAAATTATGGGTGAAGGAGGTCAACGATGCCGGTGGCCTCACCCTGCCGGATGGCAAGCGCCTGCCGGTGGAAGTGGTGGAATATGACGACCGTTCCTCGGCCGAGGATGCGGTACGGTTCACCGAGCGTCTGGCCAGCCAGGACAAGGTCGATTTCATTCTGCCGCCCTGGGGCACGGGCTTCAATCTGGCCGTCGCGCCGCTTTACGACCGTTTTGGTTATCCGCAGCTGGCTGTGACCGGCGTGACCGACAAGGCGCCGGATTTTGCAGCGCGCTGGAAAAAGAGCTTCTGGATGCTGGGCGGCGGTCATGACTATGCCAATGCGCTCGCCGATGTTTTGAAAGCCGCGCGCGATGCCGGCCAGATCAACGACAAGGTCGCGGTGATTTCCGTGGCTGACGGTTTCGGCATCGATCTCATCAAGGCCGCGCGGCCGGCGCTGAAGGAAGCGGGTTTCACACTTGCCTACGACAAGACCTATCCGGTCGGCACTTCGGATTTCGCAGCACTGGTCAACGAGGCGGCGGCGAGCGGTGCGGACAGCTTCATCGCCTTTTCCTATCCGCCCGACAGTTTTGCGGTAACGAAACAGGCGCAAACGGCGAAGTTCAACCCGAAGGTGCTTTATGTCGGCGTCGGCGGTGCTTTCCCGATCTTCCCGAAGGTTTCCGATGGCAAGCAGGAGGGCGTGATCAGCATCGGCGGCGTCGATGGCAGCAGCGACAAGATCGAGGACTATTTCAAACGCCACGAAGCCTTCATCGGCACCAAGCCGGACAGCTGGGCAAGTGCCATCACCTATGCGAGCCTCGAAATGCTGGCCCAGTCCATCCAGCGCGTCGGTCTCGACAAGGCGGCGGTTGCGGGCGAGCTTTCGACTGGAAGCTTCGAGACTGTGATCGGCCCGGTCAAGCTTGAAGACAACCAGCTTCGCCAGCTCTGGTGGGCGGGGCAATGGCAGGGTGACCGTTTCGTGGCGATTGCGCCCGCGGACCGTGCAGGCGCGGCGAAGCCGGTCGTTCCGAAGCCGCAATGGTGAGCCTTTGCCGGCCGGGGCCGTGAACCCCGGCCGGAAGGCTTCGGCCATCTTCCATACTGGAGACATTCCCTTGTTTTTATCCACCCTCATCTTCGGCTTGATGCTGGGAGGGACCTATGCGCTGATCGCGCTTGGACTTTCGCTGCAATATGGCATCGCCCGCATCATGAACCTTGCCTATGGCGAAGTGCTGATTGCGGCTGCCTTCATCGCCTTCGTGCTGTTTTCCAGCTATGGCCTGTCGCCGCTCTGGTCGCTTTTCATCATCGTGCCGCTCGGTTACGTCCTGTCTTTCGTGATCTACCGGGTCATGATGCGGCCGCTGGTGCGCCGTTCGGGCGGCTCCGGCCGTCTGGAAGTTGATTCCATTCTGGCGACCTTCGGGCTGCTCTTCGTTATCCAGGGCATCATGCTCGTGGTATTCGGCGGCAACTACCATTCCTATTCCTATCTCGCCGATGGCGTCGACATCTTCGGCACGACGGTGGCGCTGAACCGGCTCCTGTCCTTCGGCCTGTCTGTCGCGATTGGCGGCGGGCTTTATCTGGCGCTCACCCACAGCCGCTGGGGTCTCAACCTGCGGGCTGTGGCGCTGGCGCCCAAATCCGCACCGCTGGTCGGCATCGATGTGAACCGTGTGGCCTCGATCGGCTTTGCACTTGGCGGCGCACTCGCCGTGGCGGGCGGGGTGATGATTTCGATGTATCAGACCTTCTCTGCCTCCTATGGCGTGGTCTTCACCATGAAGGCGCTTGTCGTCGTCATCATGGGCGGTGTCGGCAATCTGCTCGGCGCGCTGGTTGCCGGCCTGCTGCTCGGCCTCGTGGAAACCTTCGTGCTTGTTTATGTCGATCCCGGCCTCACGCTTGCCGCCACCTATCTGCTCTTTCTCGTGGTGCTGCTCTGGCGTCCGGAAGGCATCTTCGCAAGGAGGGGCAAATGATCCCGCTTCTCATCGGCCTTGCCGCAGCCGCGCTGCTGGCGCTTTCCCCATTCTTTTTCGATGCCTATGGCGTCGGCGTCATCATCGGCCTTCTGGGTTATGCGACGCTCGCCTCTGCCTGGGCGATGTTCTCCGGCCCGACCCGCTATATTTCGCTCGCCACCGTCGCCTTCTTCGGCGTCGGGGCCTATACGGTCGCGGTGCTGAGCGAGGTTCTGCCCTGGCCACTCGTGCTCCTGTGCGCGGCTCTTGTCGGCGCGGCGCTGGCGCTTGTCGTCGGGCTTTCCACATTGCGCGTCGCGGGCATTTATTTCGTGATCTTTTCCTTCGGTCTTGCCGAACTCATCCGCCAGCTCATCACCTGGTATGAGGTGAATGTGACCGGCACGCTGGGGCGTTACATCTTCCTGCCGCTGGAGCCGCAGCATGTGCTGTGGCAATTGCTGGCGCTGGCTGTCGTCACTCTTCTGCTGGCGATCCTCATCGACCGCAGCAAGCTCGGACTGGCGCTGAAGGCAATCGGTGACGACGAGGTCGTGGCCGCCCATGCGGGCATTAATCTCGCCCGCACCAAGCTGACGCTCTTTGTGCTGTCGGCCACGCTCATCACGCTTGTCGGCGCCATTCAGGCCCCGCGCTGGGTCTATATCGAGCCAGCCATCGTCTTTAATCCGCAGGTATCGTTCCTCACCGTCATCATGGCCCTGCTTGGCGGAGCCACACGCCGCTGGGGACCCATTCTCGGTGCGGTGCCGCTGTTCCTGCTGTTCGAGTGGCTGGGCGCGAACTTCCCCAACCATTTTTCCATCATTCTCGGCGCTCTCTTCATCCTCATTGTCTTCGTGCTGCCGGATGGCGTGCTGGCGGCGCTGGAGAAGTTGCGCAAAAAGGAGAAAGCCGCATGAGCGCCGTTCTCGAAATCACCGATATCCGCAAGACCTTCGGCGGGCTGAAGGCGGTGGATGGTCTTGGTCTCACCATCGAGGCCGGCGAGGTCGTCGGGCTGCTCGGGCCGAACGGTTCCGGCAAGACGACGCTGATGAACCTGATCTCCGGGGCGCTGAAGCCGACGGAAGGATCGATACGGCTGAAAGGGCAGGAGATTGCCGGCCGGCGGCCGGATGTGATTGCGCGCGCCGGCGTGGCACGCACCTTCCAGCTAGTGCGACTTTTGCCGTCGCTTTCCCTGCTCGAAAATGTCGCGGTGTCGGCCATGTTCGGTCCGCAACGTCTGTCGCGTGCCGAGGCGGAGAAGGTCGCGCGGGCCTGCCTCGAAAGGATTGGCCTTGCGGGGCGGGAGACGATGCCTGCCGGCGATCTCACCTATATCGATCAGAAACGCCTTGAACTGGCGCGTGCGCTGGCGGGCGAACCGAAGCTTCTGCTTCTTGACGAATGGCTTGCGGGCCTCAACCCCACCGAACTTCAGGAAGGAATAGCGCTGATCCGGCGGCTGGCATCGCAGGGAACGACGATCCTGCTGGTGGAACACATCATGGCCGCCGTGCGCGCGCTCTGCCCGCGCTCCGTGGTCATGGCGGCCGGTCGCAAGATCGCCGATGGGCCGACGGCAGTGGTGCTTGATGATCCGCAGGTCATTTCCGCCTATCTGGGAGCGGCACATGCTTGAAATAGATGCACTGACAATCCGTTACGGCAAACATCTCGCGGTTGACGGCATATCGCTCAATGTCGCCAAGGGCGAAACGGTGGTGCTGCTTGGCGCCAATGGCGCCGGCAAGTCTTCACTGCTGAAAGCGGTCGGCGGCATGGTGGCTCCGGCCTCCGGCGAGGTGCGCGTCAATGGCACGTCGCTTGCCGCTGTCCCCGCCCATCAGATCGTGGAGCGGGGCGTGGCGCTGGTGCCGGAGGGGCGCGGAATTTTCGCGGCGCTGACGGTGGAGGACAATCTCCGTCTCGGGGCCAATCCCCGCCATGCCCGTTCAGCGGAAAAGACGACTCGCGAACATATTTTCTCGCTATTTCCGCGCCTTGCCGAGCGGCGGCAGCAGCTTGCAGGCACCATGTCCGGCGGCGAGCAGCAGATGGTCGCCATCGGACGGGCGCTGATGTCGGCACCCGATTATCTGTTGCTGGACGAGCCGAGCCTCGGCCTTGCGCCCATCGTCACGCAGGAACTTTTTGCCGCCCTGGCGGAGATCAAAAAGAGCGGCCTTTCCATTCTGCTCGTGGAGCAGAATGTACGTGAAAGCCTTGCGCTTGCCGATCGCGGTTATTTGCTGGAAGCAGGACGGACTGTCGGGGCGGGCACGGCTGAGGCCCTGTCCGCCGATCCCGCCGTGCAACGGGCGTTTCTCGGCGGCACCACCGCCGCCATTGTCTGAATTCAGGAGGAAGACCATGCAGACTGCCAATCTTTTCATCGCCGGCGACCATTGCCCGGCCACAAGCGGCAAGCGCTTCGAACGCAGCAACCCCATTACCGGCGACGTGGCGACCAGTGCGGCGGCGGCAACGGTGGAGGACGCTACCCGTGCCGCCGATGCCGCGGCCGCCGCTTTCCCGGTCTGGTCGGCAACGCCGCCCGGTGAACGCCGTCGCCTGCTTCTGGCCGCCGCGCAGGCGCTTCTTGCCGCCGGGCCTGATATTACCCAGGCGATGAAGGAAGAAATCGGCGCAACCGATGCCTGGGCCGGCTTCAACGTCAAACTGGCGAGCGACATGCTGGTGGAGGCGGCGAGCCTGACGACCCAGATCAAGGGCGAGATCATCCCCTCCAACCGTCCCGGAACCATGGCGATGGCGCTGCGCCAGCCGGCGGGTGTCGTGCTGTCCATTGCGCCGTGGAATGCGCCGGTCATTCTCGGCGTGCGCTCCATCGCCACGCCGCTTGCCTGCGGCAATACGGTTGTCATGAAGACCTCGGAACTTTGCCCACGCACCCATGCGCTGATCATCGAAGCCGTCGCTTCGGCGGGTCTGCCGAAGGGCGTGCTCAACGCCGTCTCCAATGCGCCGGAAGACGCGGCAAAGATCGTCGATACGCTGATCGCACACCCCGCCGTCAGACGCGTGAATTTCACCGGCTCGACCCGTGTCGGCCGCGTGATTGCTGAAACGGCCGGTCGTTACCTGAAACCGGCGCTTCTGGAGCTTGGCGGCAAGGCGCCGTTCATCGTGCTCGACGATGCCGATATCGATGCGGCTGTCGCGGCTGCGGCCTTCGGCGCTTATATGAATCAGGGCCAGATCTGCATGTCGACGGAGCGCATCATCGTGCTCGACAGCGTTGCCGATACATTTGTCGAGGCCTTTGCCAAAAAAGCTTCGAGCCTCACGGCCGGCGATCCGCGTGAGGGCAAAACACCGCTCGGCTCGCTGGTCAGCGCCGAAGCGACCGCCCGTATCCGGGCGCTGGTGGATGACGCCGTCTCCAAGGGTGCACGGCAGGTCGCCGGTGGCGGCGGCAACGGCACGATGCTCGATGCGATTGCCGTCGATGGCGTCACTCCCGCCATGCGGCTCTATTCGGAGGAAAGTTTCGGTCCTGTCGTCTCCATCATCAGGGCCGGCAGCATCGATGAGGCGGTGAGCATCGCCAATGAAACCGAGTTCGGCCTGTCCGCCGCGATTTTCGGCAGGGATCAGGCACGGGCGCTTTCCATTGCCGCCCGCATTGAAAGCGGCATATGCCACATCAACGGCCCGACCGTTCACGATGAAGCGCAGATGCCCTTCGGCGGCGTCAAGGCCTCCGGATACGGCCGTTTCGGCGGCACGGCGGGCATTGCGGAATTCACCGAACTGCGCTGGGTTACACTGCAGGACGGGCCGCTGCATTATCCGATCTGAACCGGAAACGGTACAGGCTGGCGGGCGGCGTCATCGCCGCTCGTCGATCAGCCAGCCGGTGAGTTTTCTCACCGCGCTGTCGCTGCTTTTCGGTCGCATCAGCCAGTAGCCGCGTCCCGGTGCGTCAAGGCTTGGGCCTGCCGTTACCAGCACGCCGGCCTCGAGCAACGGATCGACCAGCCCGGCCCAGCCGAGCGCGAACCCCTGTTCGCCGATGGTTGCCTGCACCACCATGGTGTAATTGTTGAAGCTGATATCGCCGCCATCGTGGTCGGCCGTTCTCAGCACGCCGAAGTGCTTGAAATAGGAAGGCCAGTCGAACCAGTGCGCCTGCGAGGTGTTTTCGAGGTGGATGAGCTTCCGTCGCGAAAAATCCGCAACGGTCGCGGGTGCCGGTGTCCCGGCCAGCAGGGCAGGCGAGCAGACCGGCGTGACCTTTTCCGAAAGCAGCAATACCGCCCCGTCGCCCGCTTCCTGCCGCGTTCCGAAAATGATCATCACGTCGCTATCGTGTTTGCCCTGGCCGAGCGGGTCCTGCGTGGCGACGATCTGGATATTGATATCCGGATTGAGCGCGCGAAAACCATGCATGCGCGGGATGAGCCACAAGGACGAAAAGGCATAGTCCGTGTGCAGACGGATGGTCTGCCGCTCCTCCGTCCGGCGAAGCTGCTGAGCGAGAAGGTCGATGGCGTCGACATTGCGCGAGACGATCTCGAAAAGCCTCTGACCCTCCGTCGTCAGTTCGATGCCGCGATGTCTGCGCTGCACGAGCGCCACGCCCAGTTCCTCCTCCAGCCTGCGAATCTGATAGCTGACGGCTGGCTGGGTCAGCCGCAGGGATGCCGCCGCAGCCGTCAGGCTGCCGCGGCGGGCAACCTCGGTGAAAATGCGCATCCATCCCAGATCGAGCGGTCGGTCTGACATTAAAATTCCTTATATCAACTATCGAAAAATACCCGCTTCACAGGCAAAAGCAACGTGGTGTTCAATAAACTGGATTGATAAAAGGGGAGCCGCAATGAAAACCATTTCTCATCTGCATCGCATCGCCGCCGGTCTCATTCTGTCCGTGGCGGCCTTCTCCACCCCGCTTCAGGCGGCCGATGACGCGGCCTGCAAGACGATCCGTCTCAGCGATCCCGGCTGGACCGACATCACCGCCACCAATGGCGTCGCTTCCGTCCTGCTCGATGCGTTGGGTTATGAGGCCGACGTCAAGACACTGTCGGTGCCGATTGGCTATCAGGCGATGAAAAACGGCGAGATCGACGTTTTTCTCGGCAACTGGATGCCGGCCCAGAAATCCTTCGTCGATGACCTGAACGCGGCCAAGGCGGCCGAGGTGATGACGAAGAACCTTGAAGGCGCAAAGTTTACGCTGGCAGTGCCTTCCTATATGGCGGAAAAGGGCGTCAAGGATTTCGCCGATCTCGCCAAACATGCCGATGAGTTCGAAAGCAAGATCTACGGCATCGAGCCGGGTGCACCGGCCAACCAGAATATCCAGAAGATCATCGATGCCAATGATTTCGGCCTGAAAGGCTGGCAGTTGGTCGAATCCGGCGAGCAGGCCATGCTGGCGCAGGTGGAGCGGGCTGGCAGGGACAAGAAGGCCGTGGTCTTTCTTGCCTGGGCGCCGCATCCGATGAATGAGAAGATCGATATCGCCTACCTCTCCGGCGGTGACGCCTATTTCGGCCCGAATTTCGGCGGCGCGGAAGTCCATACGCTCGCCCGCACCGGTTGGCCGCAGCAATGCCCGAATGCGGCGACGCTGTTCAAGAACCTGAAATTCGATATCGGCATGGAAAATACCCTGATGGGCTCCATTCTCGGTGGTGAGGATTCGAAGGCCGCGGCGGCGGCCTGGCTGAAGGCCAATCCGCAGGCGCTGGATGGCTGGCTGCAGGGCGTTACCACGCTGGATGGCAAGCCGGGTGCGGATGCCGTCAAGGGTAAGCTGGGCCTCTAAAATCGGAAAGTGGAAATGCCGCGTCCCAATATTCTGATCCTGATGGCCGACCAGTTTAACGGGACGTTTTTTCCCGATGGCCCGGCCGATTTTCTCCATGCACCACATCTGAAAGCCTTGGCGGAGCGGTCTGTCCGCTTCGCCAACACTTATACCGCAAGCCCGCTCTGCGCACCGGCCCGCGCCTCCTTCATGTCCGGGCAATTGCCCAGTCGCACGCGGGTTTACGACAATGCCGCCGAATTTGCTTCCGATATTCCGACCTATGCCCATCATCTGCGGGCGGCGGGTTATTACACCGGCCTTTCGGGCAAGATGCATTTTGTCGGGCCCGACCAGCTGCATGGCTTCGAGGAACGCCTGACGACGGATATCTATCCGGCGGATTTCGGCTGGACACCCGACTATACCAAGCCCGGTGAGCGGATCGACTGGTGGTATCACAATCTCGGTTCGGTGACTGGCGCAGGTGTCGCGGAAATCACCAACCAGATGGAATATGACGACGAGGTGGCCTATCACGCCACCCGCAAGCTCTACGACCTGTCGCGCCGGCTCGATGATCGCCCGTGGTGCCTGACGGTCAGCTTCACCCACCCGCACGACCCCTATGTGGCGCGGCGCAAATTCTGGGACCTCTACGAGGATTGCCCGGCGCTCGACCCGCAGACGCCGGCGATTGCCTTCGAGGAGCAGGACCCGCATTCGAAGCGGTTGCTGGAGGCCTGCGATCACGAAGCTTTCGATATTTCGGCAGAGCAGATGCGCCGGGCACGGCGCGGTTATTTCGCCAATATCTCCTATATCGACGAGAAGATCGGCGAAATCCTCGACGTCCTGAAGGCGACGCGGATGGAGGAGGACACGATCATCCTCTTCCTGTCGGACCATGGCGATATGCTGGGCGAGCGCGGCCTGTGGTTCAAGATGTGTTTCTTCGAGGGTTCCGCCCGCGTGCCCTTGATGATCGCCGCACCCGGCTGGCAGCCGGCTTTGATCGATGCACCGGTCTCGACGCTGGATGTCACGCCGACGCTGTGCGGATTGGCGGGGCTCGATATCACTTCACTCAAACGCTGGACGGATGGCGAAGATCTGGCGGCGCTGGCTGCTGGAGCTGGCGAGCGCGGCCCGGTGCCGATGGAATATGCCGCCGAAGGCTCCATCGCGCCGCTCGTCGCCATCAGGGACGGCCGCTACAAGCTGTCGGTCTGCGAGGCCGATCCGCCACTGCTCTACGATCTCGAAGCTGACCCGGAAGAGCGCATCAATCTTGCCGGCGATCCCGCTTTCAGCGATGTGCTCTCATCGCTTTCCGCCGAGATTGGCCGGCGTTGGCAATTGCCGGGGTTCGACGCTGCCGTTCGCGAAAGTCAGGCGCGGCGCTGGGTGGTCTATAAGGCGCTGCGCAACGGCGCCTATTATCCGTGGGATTACCAGCCCTTGCAAAAGGCCTCGGAACGCTACATGCGCAACCACATGGACCTCAACGTGCTGGAGGAAAACCAGCGCTTTCCGCGCGGGGAATGAGGCGGGCAGGGCGTGTCACGCGGCGGTCGCCCTTGGCGCGCCGCCCGCCGCCTGCACCGCAAGACTGCCCGCCGCAACACCCGCCTTGAGGCATTGTTCGTCGCCCAGCCGATGAAGCCATGCGTCAAGAAAGCCTGCATTAAAGGCGTCACCTGCGCCCGTCGTGTCGATGACAGGGACTTTTTGAGCCGCGGCATGCCGAAGTCCGGCTGAAGAGGATACCCATGCGCCCTGCGCACCGCCTTTGAGGGCGACGAGGGGAAAAGCCTCCGCCAGTGCCTTAATGGCCGCTTCCGGCTCTGAATGACCCGTGATTGCTTCGGCTTCCTCAAGATTGGGCAAAAAGACGTCAACCCCCGCACAGGCCTTGAGTAGTCCCTTGTCATATATCAGTGCCGCGTCCCAGCTCGGATCGAGCGAGACGGACAGGCCGTTTGCCTTGGCGCGGGAGACGAGATCGGGGATTTCGTGCAGCGTGGCGAATTCGGCGATATGCAGATGGCATGCCCCGTTCCAGGCAAAGGCGGCATCAAGCGTTGAAGGGCGAACGGCACCGGCGCGGCGCGTCAGAAACGCCCGGTCCTGCCCGACCACGCTTGCCACCGTGACTTGCGGCCCCGCATCCGCCGAATGCTCCAGAAATTGCAGGTCGACGCCGCTTTGCTGCATCTTCTCGCCGATCGCGCGTGAAAGCGTGTCGGTGCCGAGCCTTGCAAGCAACGCGGCCGGGCGGCCGATATGGGCGAAATGCGCGGCGGCGATGAAGG
This sequence comes from Agrobacterium tumefaciens, assembly GCF_005221385.1. NCBI lineage: Bacteria > Pseudomonadati > Pseudomonadota > Alphaproteobacteria > Hyphomicrobiales > Rhizobiaceae > Agrobacterium > Agrobacterium tumefaciens. Next base: position 1,898,491 of record NZ_CP039904.1, read on the forward strand.
CCCCGCCGCCAGCGGCCATTTCCATGTCGCGGGCAAAGAGTTCCCGGCCGAGCACCGGCAATTCATCAAGCCCGGTGAAAATAAGGTCGCAATAGATCCGGCCGATGCTGATGACGGCTGATTTTTCTGTTGTCATCATGCACGGCCCAGAAGCTTTTCCGTTTTCGCATCGAAAAGGTAGAGCGCCCCCGCCTCGGCGCGGCATTGCAGCCGGCTGCCGACGGCCGGAATGGATTTGCCTCTGGCTGTTGCTATCACGGAGGTCGTGTCCGTATCCAGATGAACCAGCGTTTCCGGACCGAGCGGCTCAACGGCCGTGACCGTTCCCTCGAGAGAAAAGGCGTCCTGGGCCGCCTCGCTTTCCCCAACGAGCAGATCGTGCGGTCGGACGCCGATCAAAAGATCGCCCGTTGCCGAAGGCGCGATGCGGTTCGTCGCTCTGGCGCCGCGCAGCAGGTTCATGGAGGGACTGCCGATGAAGCGCGCGGTGAAAATATCCACCGGCGTCTCATAAAGTTCCGTCGGCGTGCCGACCTGCAATATATGGCCATCCTTCATCACCACGATCCGGTCCGCCATGGTCATGGCTTCCACCTGATCGTGGGTGACGTAGACGGTTGTTGTCTTAAGACGTTGGTGCAAGCGCTTGATTTCAATGCGCATCTGCGATCTCAGCTGCGCGTCGAGATTGGATAGCGGCTCATCGAACAGAAAGGCGGCAGGATCGCGCACCATGGCGCGGCCGATGGCGACGCGCTGCCGCTGGCCGCCCGACAGGGCCGCGGGACGGCGGTCAAGCAGGGCTTCCAGTCCCAGCACCCGGCCGGCCTCTTCAATGCGCCGGTTCTTTTCCGCCTTGTCGAGCTTCGATGTATAAAGCCCGAAGCCGATATTCTGGCGAACCGTCATATGCGGGTAGATCGCATAGTTCTGGAAGACCATGGCGATGTTGCGTTGTTTCGGCTCTTTCTCGTTGACGACATTTCCGGCGATCTTGAGCGTGCCATCGGAAATCTCTTCCAGCCCGGCGATCATTCTGAGCGTAGTGGATTTGCCGCAGCCGGAAGGGCCGACAAAAACGACGAATTCGCCGTCTTCAATGGCCAGGTCTATGCCTTTGACCGCTTCGACCTTGCCGTAGCGCTTCACGAGTTGATTGAGTTCGATTGTCGCCATTATCGCGCTCCCGTCAGGGCGGTAAATTTCTCTGTCAGTTCGGTGGCCTTCGCCGCTTCGTGGTCGGCGGATCGCTGTGCTTCCGCTGCCAACGCACCCAGCTTGTCTCGATAGGCCGCAATGGCCTCCCGCATCGGTTCGGGGGCAGGGCCGCCAAAGCGGCTGCGAACCGCGACGAAGTGCTCCGGCGAGACGATCTGCCTGAACTTTTCCTCGTCAATGCCGGTCTCGCGTCCTGTCAGCTCATTGAAGGCCTTGAGGAACGGGTGATAGCCGTCATTCGGCAGATCGCCCTTCAGGGCGACGACGCTTCTGGCGACGGTCGCGGCAATTTCATGCGCCTGGCGGAACGACAGGTCTTCGATGCGGACAAGCGAATCCGCCAGTTCCGTGATGGTGATGCAGGAACGGCGGATGTTCTGGTCGACCCTTTCAGGATCGATGCTGATCTGGCCAACGAGGCTGGCGAGAAGATCGAGAACCCGGCCGGCGGAAGCGAAGGCCTCGTAACCCATGCCCTGGGTTTCGCCTTCGCTGTCGTTCATGTCGGTGAAGGGCGTATTGTGCATCACATCAAGCACGGTACGCGCCCGGCCGAATGTCTGGCTGGCGAGGTGGCGCAGATGTTCGATCGGCACCGGGTTGCGCTTCTGCGGCATGATGGAGGAAATCTGTACCAGCGAATTTGGCACGTAGATCTGGCCAACTTCGAAGCTCGTCCAGAACTGGAAATCCTGAATGAGCCGACCGAGATGCAGGAACATCAGCTCGATCGCGCCGTAGGTTGCTGTCGTATAATCGACGGCGGCGATGCAGGAATAGGAATTGCGCAGTGGCGCGGCAAAGCCCAGCAATTCGGCAACGCGTGCACGGTCGATTGGAAAGCCCGAGGTGGTGATGGCGGCAGCGCCCATCGGCGAAAGGTCAACGATGCGGCGCGCCTCAGCGAAGCGGTCAATATCCCTTATCAACACCTCGATGGCGGCGGAAAGGTAATGGCCGAAGGTCGTGGGCTGGGCGGGCTGCCCATGCGTATAGGCCACAATCAGCGTGGACTGATTGCGCTCGGCGGCATCGATCAGCGCTTTCAGCAGAACGCGTGCCTTGGCGGTGAGCGTGTCGATCTTGTCCTTGAGGCCGATCTTGAACAGCGTGTGATCGATATCGTTGCGCGAACGGGCCGTGTGCAGGCGACCTGCCACATCGACGCCGATGCGGGCTTTCAGTTCCTTTTCGATCAGGAAGAAGAAATCCTCGACCTCGCCGGTATAGACAAGTTCCGATGGCTCGATGGTCCTGTCGATATCCTCAAGCGCGCCGGCGATTTTGGCCGCCGTTTCGGCGTCGAGAATGCCGGTTTCCCGAAGCATGACGAGATGGGCGCGGTCGATGCGGCGGAAGCCGTCGACATGGTGGTTCTTGGCACCGTCGAAAAGCGGGCGCAGCACTGTTTCCTTGTAGACAGGGTCGGGAAACTTGCTGGTATCCGATTGGCGCGGGTTGATATCGGCCATGATATTATCCTTTCAGACCCGCCAGCATCACACCGCGCACGATGTAGCGTTGCAGGACGATGAAGACGATAAGGGTGGGGATGGTCGCAATGGCTGCGCCCGTCATGATCATTTCCCACTGGATCTGCTGCTCCACGGCAAAGCTCGAGAGGCCGACCGGCAGGGTATAGAGTTCCTTGCTGGTCGTGACGATCAGCGGCCAGAAAAAGGCTGTCCAGTTGCCAAGGAAGGTGAAGATCGCGAGTGCGGAGAGCGCCGGCGTCACCAGTGGCAGGGCGACTTTCCACCAGATCTGGAATTCGTTCAGCCCGTCGACGCGCGCGGCCTCGATGAAATCGTTAGGAACCGTCTCGAAGAACTGCTTCATCAGGAAGGTGCCGAAGGCCGTCATCATGCCCGGAAACATGATGCCCCAGTAGCTGTCGAGCCAGCCCAGCTGGCTGGACATCAGATACCACGGAATAACGAGCATTTCGGTCGGTATCATCAGTGTCGAGAGGATTGCGAGGAAGATGAAGTATCGACCACGGAACTCGAACTTCGCCAGCGTATAACCGACCAGACTGTCGAAGAAACAGTTGGAAATGGTGACGACAACGGCGACCAGCATCGAGTTGAAAAACCAGCGCAGGAAACGGCCGTCAGCCATGACGGTGATGTAGTTTGCGATTGTCGGCGCAGCCGGGATGAGCCTGAGATCATAGACTTGATCCGCCGTCTTGAACGATGTCGAGAACATGAACAGCAGCGGCGAAACCATGATCAGGCCACCGATGAACAGCAGCGTCCAGGCGAGAATGCGGCCGGGTCGGATGCGGGCGTGGGAGAGTGGCGACGCTTCGCTCATTTTTTTTCCCTCAGGACCCAGAGCTGGATCAGCGATACGACGAGAAGAATGGTGAACAGGACGACCGTCTGCGCGGCGGCATAGCCCATCGCATAGGAGTTGAATGCGGTCTGGTAGATCATCAGCACCAGCGGTTTGGTGGAACCGAGCGGCCCGCCCGGATCATTGGTGGTCATGTTATAGACCTGGTCGAAAATGCGCAGGAAGCCGATGGATGAAAACACCACGAGGAAAACGGTGGTGGGTTTCAGAAGCGGCAAGGTTATCTTGCGCAGGATCGCCCATTCACCCAGCCCGTCGATACGGGCGGCTTCGTAGAATGTCGTCGGAATGGCGCGCAGGCCTGCCATGAAGATGATGATCTGGAAACCGAGGCCCGCCCAGATGGCGGTTACCATCACCGAATAAAGCGCCTGATCGGTGGAGCGAATAAATGGCTGCTGGGGAATGCCGATGAGGCCGAGAACGTCGTTGATGATGCCGATGGGCGGCGGCTGATAGAACCAGCGCCAAACCCAGGCCATGGCGGCAGCCGTGGTCAGGTATGGCAGGAAATAAAGCGCGCGGATGAAGCCGTGCAGAATGCGCACCCGGTCCAGATAAAACGCGATGACGAAAGCCAGAACGAGGCTGATCGGCGTACCGACGATAAGATAGGCAAAGGTGTTCTTGAACACCTTCCAGAATTGCGGGTCCTTGAACAGCTTGACGTAATTGGCGATGCCGATGAACTTTGCCGGTCGCAGCAGGTCCCAGTTGGTGAAGGATAGATAGAAGGCCTGCAGCGTCGGGTAAAAACGGATGACGCTGTAAAAGAGGATCGGGATTGCCAGAAAGCTCCAGATCCACAAAAGCCGTTTGGTGCGCATGGAAAGGCGATCTCCGAAGGAGCCGCCGGGGCGGCCGGGTGCCGCCCCCTGTTGATCGATCGCTGTCATTGTTGGACCTGCGGTTTTCAGGGTTTCGCCGCGTCGATGATTTCCTGCTCGGCCTCGGCGGCCTGCTTGATGGAATCTTCGACCGACTGACCTTCGAGCAGGACCCGGTTGGTCATGTCGATGGCGTTCTGCCGCTGGGCGGCTTCATCCATGAACAATGTTGTATGGGCATATTCCAGACCCTTCAGGAACGGCGCGTAGATCGGGTCCTTCAGGTTTTCTTCTGTCAGCGCCGCAGAGCGCCGCGCCGGCAACTCGCCCACCGTCTTCAGCCAGATCGCCATGGCTTCCGGGGAGGAGATATAGGCGAGGAACTTCTTCGACGCCTCAAGCTCTTCACCTGTCGTCTTGGCGCTGATGCCGTTGGCGAAGTAGCTCGCATAGTTGGAGCGGATATTCTTGTCATTGGTGGGAAGTTCGGTCACGCCCCATTCGAAATCCTTGATGGTGCGGAACGAGCCCAGCCGGAAGGTGCCGTCGATGGTCATACCGGCCTTGCCGGCGCGGAAGGCGGCCTGGCCTTCATCCATGAAGCCGGCCTGACCGATCTTCTTTTCAAGCTGCAGGCTGGTGTAGAATTTCAGCGCCTGAACGCCCGCCTCGCTGTTATAGGCGACCTTCTGGTCGTTGTCGGTATAGGGTTCGCCACCATATTGGCGAATGAGAATCTCACGCCACCACTGGTGATCCTGCCCGCCCATGTCGAGCGTGGAGCCGGCGACCGTCAGGTTTCCGGCGGCGTCGTGCTTGGCGATCTTTTCCGCGGCTGCCACGAATTCATCGAGCGTCTTCGGCGGATTGGCGGCGTCGAGACCTGCTTCGGTGAAGAGCTTCTTGTTGTAGAAGAGCGCCAGCGAACGAACCGCTGTCGGCAGGCCGTAATAATCGTCGCCGCGTTTCATGGCGCTGACGATCGGGAAAAATTCGCTTTCGATCTTGTCATGCGGGAAGGCGTCGGTTGGCAGCGGCTGCAGGATGCCGCCGGCTGCGAATTTATCCAGCCAGCCATAGAAGAGCTGCATCACGTCCGGGCCCTTGCCGGAAAGATTGGCGGCGATGACGCGCGTCTGGTAATCGGCGTATGGAAAGGTCACCTGCTTGACGGTGATGTCAGGATTGGCCTTCTGGAATTCCGCGATCAGCTCATCCATGGCCTTTACGCGTGTGTCGAAGACATATTGCCAATATTCGATTTCAACCGCCTGCGCGGCGTTGAATGCAAATGTGCTGAAACCGGCGACCAAGCCGGCGAACAGAGTTGCCCTGCGCATGTAACCCTCCATTTCCTCCGTCCGGTCTTCCGGATGCGGAGTGATCGTTCCCTTTATCCGCGCTTTCGCGCGTGCTCATTCACTCGCCCGGCAACGGGAATTTTTGTGTCCCATCCCCCATGCGAGCCTGACCCCCGGTCGTTCTCTACGGTTCTCCGAACACGGGCATTTGTCAATAAGATAATTTACTTGAATTATTATATTGCGCTTATCGTCATTTGGACGTTATGAATTTTCTAAGGGACGGGGAAATTGAAGAGATGACGGTGCACACGGTGGATGCCTATCCCGTAGCAATCGGAAAAAATCCTGAGCGGAGCCGCGAGCATAACAGGCGAGTCGTCCTCGACCTCGTCAGGCGTCACGGATCGCTCGGTCGCGCCCAGATCGCCAAGATCACCCATCTGACAGCCCAGGCAGTCGCCAACATCGTCGATGAGCTGGTGGGTGAAGAATTGCTGAAGGAACTCGGCCGACGCCGCACCGGCAGGGGTCAGCCGCCGATCCAGTTCGCCGTCAATCCGGATGGCGGCGCGACGATCGGCGTGGAAATCGCCGCCGACCATATGGTCACCGTCGGCCTCGATCTCGCCGGCGTGCTGCGCACCCATCGCGTCACGCCGCTGACGGACACCACTCCGGAGGCCATATTCAAGACCTTTGCCGCCGAGCATGCGGCTGTTGCGAAAAATCTCGGTTGCAGGCTGCTCGGCACCGGCGTCGTCATGCCCGGTCCCTTCGAGATCGATGGCATGACCTCGGTCGGGCCAACGACCCTTTCCGGCTGGGGCGGCATCGATGCCCGCCAGATGCTGAGCGACGCCTGCGGCCAGCCGGTTGTGGTGGAAAATGACGCGACAGCCGCTGCCGTCGGGGAGCGCCTGTTCGGCGCGGGGTTGGCGATCCCCAATTTCTGCATGATCTATTTCGGCGTCGGTATCGGTCTTGGCATCATTCAGGATGGCTCGCCCTATCGCGGTGCATTCGGAAACGCCGGCGAAATCGGCCACGTCACCGTATCGCCGCGGGGCAGGGCCTGCCCGTCCTGCGGGCAAAAAGGCTGCCTGGAAGCCTATGCTTCCGTTTACGTGCTGAAGGAAAAGCTTAGCCATGCCGGTATCGCCGATACCGAACTTGGCGATCTTGAAGCTCTGTTCAAAGCCGGCGATCCGGTCGTGACAGAGTGGATCGACGATGCCTCGGCCCATCTCGCGCCGATGATTGCCATGCTGGAGAACATTCTCGATCCGCAGACCGTCATCCTCGGTGGCGCGCTGCCGGAGGTCATCATCAGCGAAATCATTCAGCGCATGGGGGATTTGCCGACCTCGGTCGCAAGCCGGCGGCAGCGGGAACTGCCGCGCGTCATGCACGGCAAATCAGGGCAGTTGACCGCCGCCCTTGGCGCTGCGGCGCTGCCGCTGTTCGATATCGTCACACCAAAACTGGAGACATCCCCGGGAGCCGCAGCACAGGCGCCGGGCTGAATATTGGAGGAGACCGCCCATGCTTACCCCCCGCGAACGCATCGAACGGCAGATGGCCGATCCATGGCTCGTTCGCCTGCATCGCAAGCTGAGCGCGCTGAAATCCACCGCCACCATCATGCATACCGGCGCGCATCCGGATGATGAGCAGAACGGCCTTCTCGCCTATTTCCGCATGGAACTGGGCATGCGGATCATCATTGCCTGTTCGACACGCGGCGAGGGCGGGCAGAACGCGCTGGGGCCGGAAAGACTGGGCGCGCTTGGTGTCATTCGCTCGCGGGAACTCGAAGAGGCCGCCCGTGTCATCGATGCCGACATAAGCTGGCTTGGCCACGGACCGGCGGATATGATCCATGATTTCGGTTTCTCCAAGGATGGCGACCAGACCTTCGGCCGCTGGGGGCAGCAGCGCATCGTCGAAAGATTGGTGCGGGCCTATCGCAAGGAGCGTCCCGATATCGTCATCCCGACATTTCTCGATGTGCCGGGCCAGCACGGGCACCACCGCGCCATGACACGGGCTGCAAGAAGCGCGATTGCGCTGGCGGCCGATCCTTCCGCTTACCCTGAACATTTCTCCGAGGGGCTGAAGCCCTGGAAGGTGGCGAAGTTCTACCTTCCGGCATGGTCGGGCGGTGGTGATACCTATGATGACGAAGTGCCGCCGCCGGAAACCACCCTGACGATCAATGCGGTCGGCAAGGAGCCGGCGACCGGTGCGGAATATGACCGTATCGGCGAATGGTCACGTTATTACCATGCCTCGCAGGGAATGGGGCACTGGCCAAAGCGTGCACAGGAACTCTGGCCGCTTCATCTCGAACTCTCTGACGCCGCCAATCGAGAAGAAGGATCGATCCTCGACAACCTGCCATCGACGCTTGCCGCCCTTGCCGGCGTTGCGGGGCTGGATGCCGAATCCCAGAAAGCACTGGTCGAGGCCGAAAAGGCCATCAACCGGGCGATTGCGGCTTTTCCCGACACGCGGGAAATCACCAGATCGCTACTTGATGCGGCGGCCCTTCTGCAAAAGGTGGATGAAGCCGCGGCAAGTGAATTCACGGACTTGCACGGCCACAGGATCACGCGCAAACGGGCTGAAGTCGATGCTGCCATTCTGACCGCGCTTAATCTTTTCGAGCGGGCCTATGCCGAGCCGGCAGAGATCGTTCCGGGTGGGGAAACGTCGCTTTCTGTGGAGCTTTCCGACCGGGCGGCGGAATTCGATATCAAGGTAACACCGGTTCTTCCGAGTGGAGTGTCGTCGTCCATCAGGTCGTTGGGACAGACAGTTGTCTTTTCCCTTGCCGCCGATCAAACCACGGCTGTCTCAGGTCTCTATCAGCCGGACTGGAAGGCGGCTGGCGGCAACGGCCATGGTTTCGTACGTGTGGCTGCAACGCTTGAGGGGCGGGAGGTTTCCGCCTTCTTTGATCTGGAAGAACCGTTTTTTGTTACGCCGGCGCAGTCGCTCACGCTTTCGCCGGATGCTTTTCTCGTTCCGCTGGGGCAAGGCCGGGACACACATGTGTTTCAGGCCCTTGTGAAAGGCGCGGATACACCGATTTCATTCAGGGGCGCTGGCGGCTGGAATGTGCAAAAATCGGGAGACGACTGGATTGCCGAACGCACGGGCGAGGGCGCTGCGGGGCTTTCACAGCTTGAGGCGATCTCCGGTTCGCAGCCGGCTTTCCAGGTCACCCCTATCGCCTATCCGCATATTGGCAGGGCGCGGTTTCTGGCCCCGTCCGTCATGAAAATTCTGTCGCTGGACCTCAAACTGCCCAAGGGCGCGCGGATCGGTTATGTCGGCGGCGGTGCGGACCGGGTCGGTTCATGGCTGTCGCGTATAGGTCTCGATGTCACCGAACTTGACGCGCAGGCGCTCGGCGGCGATCTCTCGTCTTTCACGACAATTGTCGTCGGCATATTCGCCTTCGGCATCCGCAGGGATCTCACTGCTGCGACGGAGAAGCTCCATCGCTTTGTCGAAAACGGCGGCCATCTCATCACGCTCTATCACCGGCCGACCGACGGATGGAACCCGGAGACAACGCCGGTCCGGCGACTTGAAATCGGCAAGCCGTCCCTGCGCTGGCGGGTAACGGACCCGAAGGCGGAGGTGACGGTGCTGTTGCCCGATCATCCGCTGCTTGCCGGCCCCAATGTCATCGATGCCGCCGACTGGGCGGGCTGGGACAAGGAGCGCGGGCTTTATTTCGCCTCGCGCTGGGATGACGTGTACGAGCCATTGCTCGCCATGCACGATGTCGATGAACAGCCTCTCAAGGGCGCGCTGGTCTCGGGCGTCATCGGCAAGGGCCGTCACACCCATACCAGCCTCGTGCTGCATCACCAGATGGACAAGCTTGTGCCGGGGGCGTTCCGCCTCATGGCAAACCTTGTGCAACCGGCGTGAATGCCCACGGACAAAGTGAGAAACAGGAAAACCCGCGCGAAACCGATACGCGCGCCGGTATCGGCTGGCTGTTGCTGGACATGACCCTTGTTGCGGGAGGAATGACAGCGCTGGTCAAGGCGCAGGGTGTTACCTATCCCGCCTTCCAGCTCGTCTTCATCCGGGCGATGATCGGCCTTATCTTCATCCTGCCTTTGATCTGGCGGCATCGGATGGAGATGCTGCGCGTCAAATATCCCTGGCGCAACCTCTTCCGCATCTGCTGCAACGCCATTGCGCTCACCAGCAATTTCATCGCCATCACCCTCCTGCCGCTTGCCACGGTCAACGCCGTCGGCTTCTCCCGACCATTGGTGACGATGGCGATGGCCGTTGCTTTTCTCGGTGAAAGAGTGAGTCGGTATCGCTGGGCCGGAGCCTGCCTCGCATTTGCCGGCGTGCTTGTCGTCATCGGGCCGGGTGGGGCGGAGTTTAACGGGGGCGTGCTTGTCGTCCTCGTATCTGTGGTGTTCGGCGCACTTGCAGTGATCCAGACCCGGGCGTTGCGGCAGGAAAACACCACGGTCATGATGGTGTTTTATACCGTTGGCCTTGCCGTCATCACTGCTGTTCCGGCGATCTGGACATGGAAGCCGGTTGCGCCGCTCGACTGGGGTCCGCTGCTGGCCATCGGGCTTCTGGCGCAGATGGGGCAATATTGCTTCCTGCGGGCTTATCGTATCGCCGATGCCAGCGTTCTTGCACCCGTCAGCTATCTCTCGATCCTGTTCGTCACGGCTGTCGGATATTTCATCTTTGACGAGGTGCCCGAAACCCGTGTCGTGCTCGGCATCGCCATCATCCTCGTTTCGTTGCAGTCCACCGCACTTGTGGAATATGTTTTAAAGAAGCTGCGCCGCCGGAAGTAACGGAAACGCCCTTACCTCTGGAATTCCAAGACCCTCAGCCGGATCCAGTTCAAGGTCGCCAGTTTGGCGCGATCGTAAAAGGAACGGGCGAAGCGCACATAGCGCATGATCCAGGCGAGCCAGGCATAGGTGAGGAGCTTTTCCTTCCCCGCGTGATAGATGCGTTCGACGATCAGGAAGGTTGCGAGATGGGCGAGGATCGTGACACCGATCCCTGTCTTGATTGCACCATGGGCAATCAGGAGAAGGCCGACGATCTTCATGGGTTCGGCAATAGCGAAGGGCACGGCGAGACAGAGAAGAATGGCGAGACGCGGCAAGTCGGCGATCCGGTTTTCCAGTCGCCTGATGAATGTTATGCCGGATATGGCCCTGATGACAGGCCGATAAAGCGGCCGGAAAATTCCGTCGAGGATCAGTGCAAATACGATGATTGCCCTGATTGGAAAAACGAGGATCGTGCGGACTTTGCTGTTCACCTCAGCCGGTCTCCAAGGAGGTTGTTCAGTCCATTCTTAGTCGCCTGAAACGTGGCAAAACGAAGTTGTTTTTTCAGGTTCCGTCCTGCCGAACGCTCGCATACATGCCGGTGGTGCGAAATTCGCTGGGGTTCGTGCCGTAAAGACGGCGGAAGACCTTGGAGAAATAGTTCGGATCCTCGAACCCACACAGCACGGAAACCTCCTTGATCGGGATGTTTGCGGCCGTGGTGAGAAGCTTGGCCGCCCGCCTCAATCGGCGTTGCAGCACGAATTCAGCGGGCGGCATGCCTTCGCTTGCCGTGAAGATGCGGGAAAAATGCGCGCGGCTGAGGCCGGCGACGCCCGCAAGGTCGCTGACGGAAAGACGCTCGCCGAGATGGCTGTCTATGTGGCTCAGCACCTGTTGCAGGGTGCGATATTCGCCGCCGAAAGAAGGGTGCGAACCGAAGACATCATCATAAAGCGTCATAGCTGCTTCATAGGCCACGGCGGAGGCGGCCCCTGGTGTTTCCGCGCCATTAACGAGGCGCGAACAGCATTCGGCAAGGTGATCGACGGTTTCGGACTGGAGCTTGAGGATCGGGCCGGTGACGGCGAGGATGTTGCGGTGAATGCGCAGGGCTTCCTCGCCATTCATGGAAATCCAGAAGAATTCCCACTCCTTGCCCTCTTCCAGCCAGTAGCGGTGATTGTGCGGGATGAGCAGCAGCAGGGTTTCGCCCGGCTTCACCACATAGTGGCGGTTCTCGTAACGCAGGTTGCCCTGTCCGCTGATACAATATTGCAGCACCGTGAAGGGCGTCTGGCCGCGCTTGCGTCCGTCCCAGTCGTAATTGCCGCCGCGGCGGATTTCATAACCGCTGCTGGTCGGCATGGTGTGCAGCGTCTGGCGGCCGCGCGGCAGCGAGACGGTGCGCATGCCCGGTCCCTGATCGATCAAATCGTGCAGCACAAAATTACCCATGAAAGCATAATCCTTCTCTGGTCCTCACCCTCTTTATACGCATAATCCCGATCCGAGGAGACAGCCAACGGGATATTGTTGCTGAAAAATTGGGAGGAAGGCCGGTTTTCCGGGATTCTTACGGGTATTTTTCTACAGCGCCATTTCATGACCCTTCGGCCCGTTTCACCCGTTCGATTTGCAACAGAGGTGGCGTTATGAGTTTCAAAATCGCTATTATTGGCGCAGGCAGCGTCGGTTTCACGAAAAAACTGTTCACCGATCTCCTGTGCGTGCCGGAGTTTCGCGACATTGAAGTCGCGTTGACGGATATCAGCCAGCACAATCTCGATATGATCAAGGCGATCCTTGAAAAGATCGTCGAGGCCAATGGTTTTCCGGTGAAGGTGACAGCCGATACCGACCGCCGCAGGGCGCTGGAGGGTGCCAAATACATCATCAGCTGCGTGCGGGTCGGCGGTCTGGAAGCCTATGCCGACGATATCCGTATTCCGTTGAAATATGGCATCGATCAGTGCGTCGGCGATACGATCTGCGCCGGCGGCATTCTCTACGGCCAGCGCAACATTCCGGTCATCCTGGATTTCTGCAAGGATATCCGCGAGGTCGCGGCACCCGGCGCAAAATTCCTGAACTATGCCAACCCCATGGCGATGAACACGTGGGCGGCCATCGAATATGGCAAGGTAGATACGGTTGGTCTCTGCCATGGCGTGCAGCACGGTGCCGAACAGATCGCCGAAATTCTCGGTGCGAAAAGCGTGTCCGAACTGGATTACATCTGCTCGGGCATCAACCACCAGACATGGTTTATCGATCTGAGACTGAACGGCCGCAAGATCGAAAAGGACGAGTTGATCGCCGCCTTCGAAGCGCATCCGGTCTTCTCGCAGCAGGAGAAGCTGCGCATCGATGTGCTGAAGCGTTTCGGCGTCTATTCGACGGAAAGCAACGGCCATCTCTCCGAATATCTGCCGTGGTATCGCAAGCGGCCGGAGGAAATCGCCCGCTGGATCGACATGTCCGACTGGATTCACGGCGAAACCGGCGGGTATCTCCGCCATTCCACCGAAACGCGCAACTGGTTCGAAACGGAGTTTCCGCAGTTCTTGGCATCCGCCGCCAAGCCCATCGACCCGGCGAAGCGCTCCAACGAACATGCGAGCCACATTCTGGAAGCGCTGGAAACCGGGCGCGTCTATCGCGGCCATTTCAACGTCAAGAACAATGGCGTCATCAGTAACCTGCCTGCGGATGCGATCATCGAATCGCCCGGCTTCGTTGATCGTTTCGGCATCAACATGGTCTCGGGCGTGACGTTGCCGGAAGCTTGTGCTGCCACCTGCATGGCCTCCATCAACGTCCAGCGCATGTCTGTCCATGCGGCGGTGAGTGGCGATATCGATCTTCTGAAACTTGCGGTGCTGCATGACCCGCTGGTCGGCGCTGTCGCTACGCCGGAGGAGGTTTGGCAGATGGTCGATGAGATGGTTGTCGCGCAGGCGCGCTGGCTGCCTCAATACGCCGATGCCGTGCCGGCCGCCAAGGAGCGGCTTGCGAAATCCAGCGTCAAGACCCGTGACTGGGCGGGAGCTGCGCGCCGCAATGTGCGCTCCATCGAGGAATTGCGGGCCGAAAAATCGGCGTTGAAAAAGGCCGTTTGAGGAAAAGCGAGGAAACAGGCCGGCGGCAAAAGGGAGTTTGCCGCCCGGTCGCAACGATCAAAGAGGGTGGGCGGTCGAAGGGCTGCCATTTGGGAGGAATGACGATGTTACTTCAATGCAAGATTGGTATCATCTCGGCACTGGGTCTCGGTGTTTCGATGATCGCACTCAATGCGAATGCCTTCGAGACCACCACGCCGCCGGAGCCGCCGCAATTTCCGGCCGAAGGCAAGATCAATTATGTCGCGCGCGACTCGATCCTCGAATTCAAGGCGCTGCCGAATTACAGCGAACCCGACTGGGTCAGCGAGAAATTCGAAAAGACCGGCAAATTGCCGCCGCTGAAGGAGCGTTTGCCGGAAGAGCCGCTGGTCTACAAGGCGGCCAACATGCCCGACGGCGCCGGCGTTTACGGCGACACGATGCGCCATGTGGTCGGCGGCAGGCCCGAAGGCTGGAACTATATTGCCGGCCAGAGCCAGGGTTGGGGTGGCATCGATATCGCCCTTTCCGAATGCCTGACGCGCACCGCACCGCTCTTCCAGGTGGATGCCAAGGACACCGAACCGCTGCCCAATCTGGCGAAAAGCTGGGAATGGTCCGAAGACGGCCACAGGCTGACGATGCATCTCGTCAAGGGCGCCAAGTGGTCGGACGGCGAAGCCTTCAACGCCGATGATGTGATGTTCTACTGGGAAGATGCCGTCGTCGATCCAAATGTGTCACCGCTTGGCGGCGGCGCATCGCCCGAGGCTTTCGGTGAGGGAACGACGCTCAAGAAGATCGATGATTACACCGTGGAGTGGACCTTCAAGGCCGCTTTTCCCAAGCAGTATCTCTACACCATGGCCTATCCGAGCTTCTGCCCCGGACCGTCGCATATACTGAAACCGCAGCATCCGAAATATTCCAAGAACACCTATAACCAGTTCAAGAACGCTTTCCCGCCGGAATATATGAACATGCCGGTCATGGGTGCTTGGGTGCCGGTCGCCTATCGGCCCGATGATATCATCGTGCTCAGGCGCAACCCCTATTACTGGAAGGTGGATGAAAAGGGCCAGCAGCTGCCCTATCTCAACGAGGTCCACTACAAGCTTTCCACCTGGGCCGACCGTGATGTGCAGGCCGTGGCGGGATCGGGCGATTTCTCCAATCTCGAGCAGCCGGAGAACTTCGTCGCCTCGCTGAAACGCGCCGCCGATCCCAATGCGCCGGCCCGCCTTGCCTTCGGGCCGCGGCTTATCGGTTATAATCTGCAGATGAATTTTTCCGCCAATGGCTGGGGCAATCCGGACGCACGTGGACAGGCTATTCGCGAGCTGAACCGCAACGAGGTGTT
This sequence comes from Agrobacterium tumefaciens, assembly GCF_005221385.1. Lineage (NCBI taxonomy): Bacteria > Pseudomonadati > Pseudomonadota > Alphaproteobacteria > Hyphomicrobiales > Rhizobiaceae > Agrobacterium > Agrobacterium tumefaciens. The sequence goes on from NZ_CP039904.1 coordinate 1,913,506, forward strand.
CCGCCAGGCCGTGACATCGGCCCTCGATCGCAAGGCGATCGGTGACTCGCTGGTGAAGGGGCCTTTCACGGCGATCTATCCGGGCGGCATTTCATCGGGCACCAGCTTTTATGATCGCGCCTCCACGGTCTATTACCCCTTCAACCTCGAGGCAGCCAAGGCGGCGCTCGCCTCGGTTGGCCTGAAGGATACCGATGGCGATGGTTTCCTGAATTTCCCCAAGGAAACGCTTGATGGTCGCAATGTCGAAATTACCCTTCTCGTTAATAATGGCTATGCGACGGACAAGAGCCTCGCGGAAGGTCTCGTCGGCCAGATGGCGAAACTCGGCCTGCGCGTCGTCATCAACAGCCTTGATTCCAACCAGCGCGATGCCGCCCATTATGGCGGGCAGTTCGACTGGCTGGTGCGCCGCAATTCCACCGAGCTTTCGTCCGTGGTGCAGAATACCGAGCAGCTTGCCCCTGTCGGCCCGCGCACCAGCTGGAACCACCGCTCTCCCGAAGGCAAGGAGCTGGACCTGATGCCGTTCGAGAAGGAGATGGCCGATCTGGTGCGGAAATTCATCTCCTCGCAGGACAATGCCGAACGGGCGGACCTGATGAAGCAATATCAGAAGGTCTATACGCAGAACCTCTATACGATTGGTCTCACCGAATATCCCGGCGCGCTGATCGTCAACAAGCGGTTCTCGAATGTGCCGCAGGGCACGCCGATCTTCATGTTCAACTGGGCTGAAGACGCCATCATCCGCGAACGCCTGTGGGTCGCGGCCGACAAGCAGGGCAAATACGAACTTTTCCCGCAGCAGCTTCCCGGCAAGCCGGGTGAGGGCGGGCCGATTAACTAAAGCATTTCCAGGAAAAGTGCGTAGCGGTTGTACGTCCGGAAAATGCGTAGAAACAAATAGCTAGCGCATTTCCAGAAAAAGGTGACCCCGCTTTTCCGCCCGGAAATGCCAATACCTTGAAGTACTCCTCCCGGAGAACACCCGGTACCGGTCGCGCGTGAAGCGCGGCCGGAGACACACGGCCCACCCAAACCGAGGAGACCGTCGATGCTGCGATTTTTGACGATACGCGTTGCATCCGCCATTCCGGTGCTGCTGATCCTGAGTGTGGTGACCTTCGCCATCATTCAGGCGCCGCCCGGCGATTATGCCGATTACATCCGCTCGCAGCTGATGAACCAGGGCGGCGCGTCTTTCGAACAGGCGGAAGCGCAGGCGCAGGCCTATCGTGTCGAACACGGTCTCGATCAGCCGCTCGTGGTGCAATATTTCAACTGGATCGGCGGCATCGTGACGCGCGGCGATTTCGGCTACAGCTTTTATTACAACAAGCCGGTCGCCGATGTGGTTGGCGAACGCCTGCCGCGCACCATTGCGCTGGCGCTGGTCTGCCACATCTTTGCATCCGTTCTCGGTATCGGTTTCGGCATCTGGGCGGCCACACGGCAATATTCCTGGGTCGACAACCTGCTCTCCACCATCGCCTTTCTCGGCATGACGATCCCGCGTTTCCTTATGGCGCTGATCCTCGTCTATCTCATGGTATTTCATTTCGACGTTTCCGAGATCGGAAGCTTCTTCTCGCCGCAATATGGCGGTGCGCCGTGGTCGTGGGGCAAATTCGTCGATCTGGTCAGTCATGTCTGGCCGGTGGTCGCCATCGCCGTCTTCGGTGGGCTGGCCTATAATATGCGGGTGATGCGCGGCAATCTGCTCGATACGCTGAATGCGCAATATGTCGAGACGGCGCGCGCCAAGGGGCTTTCGGAAGGCGCCGTCATCATGCGCCATGCGGTGCCGAATGCCGTGCACCCGCTCGTCATGTATCAGGGGGTGGTGCTGCCCTACATGCTGAGCGGCGAGATCGAAACCGCCATCATCTTCGCGCTGCCGACCGTCGGTCCCGCCATCGTCGGCTCCATGGCAGTGGGTGATGTCTATGTCACTGCGACATTCATGATGGTGCTGGCCGCCACGCTCATCATCGGCAACATCATCGCCGATATGCTTCTGGCCATGCTCGACCCGCGCGTGCGCGAATTCGGGAGGGCCTGAGATGATGGCGTTTGACGAGATGAAGAACGAAACCACCGTTGCAGCAAAACCCGACCGCTCCGCCCATGGCAATGAGAGCTATCTCGCGCTTGTCTGGCGGCGTCTGCGGCGCTCGTTCACCGGCATGATCGGGCTGGTGCTGGTGGTACTGCTGATCCTCATTGCCATCTTCGCGGATTTTTTTGCGCCGATGAACCCGCTCGAAACCCATGGCAGCTTTTCGCCGCCGCAGGTGGTGCGCTTCAGCGACAAGGACGGCAATGTCAGCCTTTCGCCGCGGGTCTATGCCATCGCCGAGACCGAAGAGCTCGATCCGATCACCTTCCAGCCCATCGTCGGGCCGGACTATGACAATCCGGTTTATCTCGGCTTTTTCGTCAAGGGCGCAGAATACAAGCTTTTGGGTCTCATCCCGATGAGCCGGCATTTCTTCGGCTCGACGGATGGCCAGCCGGTGCATTTTCTCGGAACCGATAAATTCGGACGCGACGTGCTGTCGCGCGCCATCTATGGCTCGCGCATCTCGCTTGCCATCGCGCTCAGCGTCGTCGCCATCGTCACCGTCATCGGCACCAGCGTCGGGCTGATATCAGGATATTTCGGCGGGCCTCTGGATGCCTGGATACAGCGTTTCGTGGAAGTGGTGCTCGCTTTCCCGCAATTGCCGCTTTATCTCGCGCTGACCTCACTCATTCCTGTCACCGCGCCGACGACCGTTTTCCTCGTCTTCGTCGTCGGTGTCATGTCGGCGCTCGGCTGGGCGCAGATGTCCCGCGAAGTGCGGGGCAAGACGCTGGCGCTGGCGCGTATCGATTATGTGCGGGCGGCGATTGCGGTCGGGGCCACTGACCGGCGCATCATTTTCCAGCATATCCTGCCGAATGTGATGAGCCATGTGATCGTCGCCGTCACCCTGCATATTCCAAGCGTCGTGCTGCTCGAATCCTTCCTCGGTTTCCTCGGTTTTGCGGTGAAGCCGCCGCTCATCTCCTGGGGGCTGATGCTGCAGGATACCGCCACCTATTCCGTCATCGGTTCCTATCCATGGATATTGGCCCCGGTCGGTTTCGTGCTGGTCACCGTCTTCGCCTTCAACGCGCTGGGCGATGGCCTGCGCGATGCCGTCGATCCCTATTGAGAGGAGTGTGTCATGGTTGCTGCCCAGAACAACGCCTACGCCCCTGCGATCCGCCTCGATGCCGATGACCGTCAGGACGATGCCATTATCGACGCGCGCAATATTGCCGTGACCTTCAGGGTGGAACACGGCACCGTGGAGGCGGTGAAGGATATTTCCTTCCAGCTCTATCGCGGAGAGACGATCGCCATCGTCGGCGAATCCGGTTCGGGAAAATCGGTGACGGCGCGCACCGTCATGGGCCTTTTGACGAAGCGGGCTTCCGTTTCGAAATCCGCGACCGTGCGGTTCAATGGCGACGACATCCTGAAGTTCTCCAGCCGCCAGCGCAGGGCGTTGCGTGGCAACCGCATCTCGATGATCTTTCAGGAGCCGATGAGTTCATTGAACCCGATCTATACGATCGGCAGCCAGATCGTCGAGGCGATCCGCGTTCATTCGAAACTCAGTCGGAAAGAGGCCGAGGCAAGGGCGCTCGATCTGCTGCGGCAGGTGCAGATACCGGAGCCGGAAGCGCGACTGAAGCAATATCCGCACCAGCTTTCCGGCGGCCAGCGGCAGCGTGTGATGATCGCCATGGCGCTCTCCAACGATCCGGACGTGCTGATTGCCGACGAACCCACCACCGCGCTTGATGTGACGGTGCAGGCGCAGATCCTCAATCTCATACGCGACCTGCAGAAAAAGCGCGGCATGGCCGTGGTGCTCATCACCCATGACCTGACCATTGTTAAGCAGTTTTCCGATTACGTCTATGTCATGCAGCATGGCGAGATGCGTGAGCACAACACCACGGAAAAGCTCTTCGAAGCGCCGCAGCACCCCTATACGAAGAAGCTGCTCGGCTCCGAACCGCATGGCACGGCAAAGCCGCTGCCGGAAAATTCCGGCGTGCTGCTGACGGCGAGCGGCGTGCGCGTTTCCTTCATGATGCGCTACGGCGGGCTGTTCAAACCGGAACTGAAAGAACTGATCGCCGTCGACAGTCTCGGCCTGACCCTGAGGCGGCACGAGACGCTGGGGCTCGTCGGTGAATCCGGTTCCGGCAAGACCACGTTCGGCCAATCCCTGCTGCGGCTGAACGAGCCGGTGGCCGGGGAAGTGATCTTCGACGGCGAGAGGGTCGATGGCCGCTCGCGTGCGGAAATGCGGCCCTTGCGTTCGCGTATGCAGATCGTCTTTCAGGATCCTTTTGCCTCGCTCAACCCGCGCATGACCATCGGCCAGATCATCGAGGAAGGCCTCATCATCAACGGTCTTGGCAAAACCAAGGCCGAAAGACTGGAGCGGGTGCGCGACGCGCTGGAGGCGGCGGGCATGCCCGGCAACATCCTCTCGCGTTTCCCGCACGAATTTTCCGGCGGCCAGCGCCAGCGCATCGCCATTGCCCGTGCAGTGGCGCTGGAGCCGGAATTCATCCTGCTCGATGAGCCGACCTCGGCACTCGATCTCTCCGTACAGGCGCAGATCATCGATTTGCTGCGCAAGCTGCAGGATGAGCGGGGCCTGAGCTACCTGTTCATCTCGCATGACCTGAAGGTGGTGCGCGCACTCTGCCACCGCGTCATCGTCATGCAAAGCGGCAGGATCGTCGAGGAAGGCCCCGTCGAGGACGTTCTCACTCACCCAAAAACCGAATATACTCAGCGGCTTGTAAGGGCCGCCTTCGAAATCGCTTGAATGCCAAATGCCGGAGGTAGAAATGGCAAGAGATCCCAAGATCACATTTATCGGCGCAGGTTCCACTGTTTTCATGAAGAACATCATCGGTGATGTGCTGCAGCGTCCGGCCCTGTCCGGCGCCACCATCGCGCTGATGGACATCAACCGTGAAAGGCTGGAAGAAAGCGCCATCGTCGTCAACAAGCTGATCTCGACATTGGGGGCAAAGGCGAAGGCCGAGACATATACCGACCAGAAGAAGGCGCTCGCCGGTGCGGATTTCGTCGTCGTCGCCTTCCAGATTGGCGGATACGAGCCCTGCACGGTCACCGATTTCGAGGTGCCGCGCAAATATGGCCTGCGCCAGACGATTGCCGATACGCTCGGCGTCGGTGGCATCATGCGCGGCCTGCGCACCGTGCCGCACCTGTGGAAGATTTGTGAGGACATCCTTGCCGTCTGCCCCAATGCGATCATGCTGCAATATGTCAACCCGATGGCGATCAACACCTGGGCGATCGCGGAAAAATACCCGACGATCCGGCAGGTCGGCCTTTGCCATTCCGTACAGGGCACGGCCATGGAACTCGCCCACGATCTCGATATTCCCTACGAGGAAATTCGCTATCGTTCGGCCGGCATCAACCACATGGCGTTTTTCCTCGAATTCGAGCATCGCCAGCCCGACGGCAGCTACAAGAACCTTTATCCCGATCTCGTGCGTGGTTACCGCGAAGGCCGTGCACCAAAACCCGGCTGGAACCCGCGCTGCCCCAACAAGGTCCGCTACGAGATGCTGACGCGGCTCGGTTATTTCGTCACCGAAAGCTCGGAGCATTTCGCCGAATACACGCCCTATTTCATCAAGGAGGGGCGAGAGGACCTGATTGAGAAATTCGGCATTCCGCTCGATGAATATCCCAAGCGCTGCATCGAGCAGATCGAACGCTGGAAAGGCCAGGCGGCTGCCTATCGTTCGGCCGAGAAGATCGAGGTCAAGCAGTCCAAGGAATATGCCTCCTCGATCATCAACTCGGTCTGGACCGGCGAACCCTCGGTGATTTACGGCAACCAGCGCAACAATGGCTGCATCACCTCGCTGCCGGCCAATTGCGCGGCGGAAGTGCCTTGCCTCGTCGATCACAACGGCGTGCAGCCCACCTATATCGGCGAGTTACCGCCGCAGCTCACCGCACTGATGCGCACCAACATCAATGTGCAGGAACTGACGGTGCGGGCGCTGATGACCGAAAACCGCGAGCACATCTTCCACGCGGCAATGATGGACCCGCATACGGCGGCGGAACTCGACCTCGACCAGATCTGGTCGCTGGTGGATGATCTCCTCGTCGCACACCGCGACTGGTTGCCGGAGTGGACGCAGGTGGAGGTGAAGCGGGCGCGGGCGGTGTAACGCGCGGTCGCTACAGCAAATACGAGGCTGCAGGTTTCAACCTGCGGCCTTTGACTATTCAAGGTGCAGGCCCTCTCCTCCGTCATGCCGGACTTGATCCGGCATCCAGCCACGGCGCGTCTGCGCCGTGAGAAGAGAGTCTCGTGCGATCAAGGACTTGATCGCCTGGACCCCGGATCAAGTCCGGGGTGACGAGTGCGGATGATGCGGCCTTGCCAAACGAGGCCGCATCATATGGATTTGCAATCGCTGCTGCGTGCCATCGTCAACCGGTTTAGGCCCTTGCCCGAAACCTCTCATGCACTTGACTTGTGTCAAAGCCACGAAGCGCACCCTCACTTAAACAGCCGCATGACCCGGCCCATTTCCTCAAACAGAAGAAATGCCGGGTGCAAATTCTAAACGCGATGGTGGCTGGCATCTTCGGTTTTTACGTATTACGGTTGAAACCTGAAGGGTTCATGGGGAAGACGGATGTCTAAAAAAGGCTTGCTCATTGGTCTGGTGGTTCTGGTTATTGCCGGTGTCGCCTATTTCTCCTGGTCAAAACTGAAGGGGGAGGGACTTCCCGCCGGATTTGTGGCCAGTAACGGCCGGATCGAGGCTGTCGAGATCGACATTTCCACGAAAACCGCCGGCCGCCTCCAGGATATCATGGCGCGCGAGGGCGACTTCGTGAAGGCCGGGCAAGTGCTTGCGCAGATGGACACAGCCCAGCTGGAAGCCAAGAAACGTCAGGCGGAAGCGCAGCTTCGCCGTGCGAAAATTGCGATCGATACAGCCAACAGCCTCGTTGCCCAGCGTGAAGCGGAAAAAACCTCCGCTCAGGCGGTGGTGGAACAGCGCAAGGCCCAACTCGATTCCGCATCCAAGACCTATACGCGCTCAAAACAGCTGCTGACCGGCAACGCCGTCTCCCAGCAGATCGTCGACGACAGCGAAGCCGCTGAGCAATCCGCCCGCGCCACACTTGCCTCGGCGCAGGCCTCTCGCGCTGCTTCGGATGCTGCAATCAGCGCCGCCAAGGCACAGATCGTTGATGCCGAAGCGGCTGTCGATGCTGCGCAGGCCGATATAGAGAGCATTGAAACGGATATAGAAGATGCGACGCTGAAATCGCCCCGCGACGGCCGCGTGCAATATCGCATCGCCCAGCCCGGAGAGGTGCTTTCCGCCGGCGGCCGCGTTCTCAATCTTGTCGATCTCGGCGACGTCTACATGACGTTTTTCCTGCCGACGGCCGAGGCCGGCCGCACTTCCATGGGCTCCGATGTCCGCCTGATCCTCGACGCAGCGCCGCAATACACCATTCCCGCCAAGGTTTCCTTCGTCGCCGATGTCGCGCAATTCACTCCAAAAACGGTTGAGACCGAAGAAGAGCGCCAGAAACTGACGTTCCGGGTGCGGGCGCAAATTCCGCAGGAACTGCTGCAGAAATATATTCAATATGTCAAAACCGGTCTGCCCGGCATGGCCTATGTCCGGCTTGATCCGCAGGCGGCCTGGCCTGAAAACCTCGAACGCAATCTCGTCAAGTGACGGTGGCCGCCGTGGTCGCGTCTCCCCAAACGAACGACAAGAACGCACCGGTCGCGCGATTGACCGATGTGCGGCTGACCTTTGGCAGCACGGTAGCGCTGGCCGATATATCGGTGGAGGTCCCCGCCGGCCGGATGATTGGCCTGATCGGGCCTGATGGCGTCGGCAAATCCAGCCTGCTGTCGCTCGTCTCCGGTGCGTGCGCCATCCAGAAGGGCAAAGTGGAGGTTCTGGGCGGCTATATGTCCGATCCACGCCACCGCGAGGATACCTGCCCGCGTATCGCCTATATGCCGCAGGGTCTCGGCAAGAACCTTTATCCCACCCTGTCCGTCTTCGAGAATATCGACTTTTTCGGCAGGCTGTTCGGGCAGGGCAGCAGGGAGCGGCAGGCGCGCATTGCCGAATTACTCAAGAGCACCGGCCTCGAGCCATTCGCCGACCGCCCCGCAATGAAACTTTCTGGCGGCATGAAGCAGAAGCTCGGGCTCTGCTGTGCCCTCATCCACGATCCGGACCTGCTCATTCTCGATGAACCGACCACGGGCGTCGACCCGCTGTCGCGCCGGCAGTTCTGGGAACTGATCGATTCCATCCGCGCCGGGCGTCCGGGCATGAGTGTGATCGTCGCCACGGCCTATATGGAAGAGGCAGCCGGTTTCGACTGGCTGGTCGCCATGGATGGCGGCAAAATCCTCGCCACCGGCTCACCCGCCGAACTTCTCGAACGCACTTCGACCGCCAATCTCGATGCCGCCTTCATCGCGCTTCTTCCGGAAGAAAAACGCAAGGATTATCATGAGGTGCATATCGCGCCACGCAAGGTGACGGATGATGGTGACTATGCCATTGAGGCGTCGCATCTCAGCATGCGCTTCGGTGATTTCACCGCCGTCGACAATGTCAGCTTCAAGATTCCGCGCGGCGAGATTTTCGGCTTTCTCGGCTCGAACGGTTGCGGAAAATCCACGACCATGAAGATGCTGACCGGGCTTCTGGCCGCCAGCGAAGGCGAAGCGAAGCTCTTCGGGCACAAGGTGGATGCCAGTGACATGGCGATCCGCCACCGCGTCGGTTACATGAGCCAGGCGTTCTCGCTCTATTCCGAGCTGACGGTGCGCCAGAACCTCGATCTGCACGCGCGGCTGTTCAAGCTGCCGGAAGAAACCATTCAGCCGCGTATCGCCGAGATGGCGGAGCGTTTCGATCTCGGCGCCGTTATGGAAACCATGCCTGACGACCTGCCGCTCGGCATCCGCCAAAGGCTGTCGCTGGCGGTGGCGATGATCCATTCGCCTGATATTCTCATCCTTGATGAGCCGACCTCGGGTGTCGATCCGGTGGCGCGGGACGGCTTCTGGCAAATCCTCGCCGATCTCTCGCGTAACGATAATGTCACCATCTTCATCTCCACCCATTTCATGAACGAAGCGGAGCGCTGCGACCGGATTTCGCTGATGCATGCCGGCAAGGTGCTGATCAGCGATACGCCAGACGCGATCACCAGAAGTCGCAATGCCGCAACGCTGGAAGAGGCCTTTGTCGCCTATCTCGAAGATGCGTCCGGTGTAAAGAAGACGCAGGCCGCCGCCGTTCCTGCTCCGGCAGTGGCCGTGCCCGCGACGCCGCATGCAGCGCCCGCCCGCAAACGGTTTTTCGATGTCAGGCGCATGTTCAGCTATACGCGGCGCGAGGCGCTGGAACTGCAGCGAGACCCCATTCGCGGCACGCTGGCGGTGCTTGGCAGCGTCATCCTGATGTTCGTGATCGGATATGGTATCAATCTCGATGTCGAGGATCTGACCTTCGCGGTGCTGGACCGTGACGATTCCACCATCAGCCGCGATTACGTGCTCGACATAGCCGGCTCGCGTTATTTCATCGAGAAAGAACCGATCCGCGATTATGCCGATATGGACAGGCGCATGCGTGACGGCGAACTCAGCCTTGCCATCGAAATCCCACCCGGTTTCGGCCGCGATGTCTTGCGCGGCAAGACGGTGGAGGTCGGCGCCTGGATCGATGGTGCCATGCCGCAGCGGGCCGAGACGGTGCGCGGTTACGTGCAGGGCATGCACCAGACATGGCTGGCTCGCAAGGCCGCCGAGATTTACGGCAGCGCCGCCACGCAAAGCACATTCAGCATCGAGACGCGGTATCGTTATAATCCAGACGTCAAGAGCCTCGTCGCCATGGTGCCGGCGGTCATTCCGCTGTTGCTGATGCTCATCCCCGCCATGTTGGCGGCGCTCAGCGTCGTCCGGGAAAAGGAGCTTGGCTCCATCGTCAATCTTTACGTGACGCCGACCACGCGGCTGGAGTTCCTGATCGGCAAGCAGCTTCCCTATGTCGCTCTCGGCATGCTCAATTTCCTGCTGTTGACGGCATTCGCCATCTTCATCTTTCAGGTACCCTTCACGGGAAGTTATCTCGCTTACACAACGGGAGCGCTGCTCTTCGTCATCATCGCCACATCCATCGGCCTCGTCATGTCGTCTTTCATGAAGAGCCAGATCGCGGCGATCTTCGGCACGGCCCTGTTGACGCTTATTCCGGCCACGCAATATTCGGGCATGATCGATCCCGTTTCGTCGCTACAGGGGGCGGGGGCCTTCATCGGCAACATCTATCCCGCCACCTATTTCATGACCATTTCGCGCGGCACCTTCTCCAAGGGACTGGATTTCGCCGGCCTTTCCGGCTCGTTCCTGCCGCTCATCATCGCCATTCCGCTGCTGCTCATCGCCGGTGCCGCGCTTTTGAGGAAACAGGCGTCATGAGGTTGTTTTCGTCCAACATCTTCCAGCTCGGCATCAAGGAACTGCGCGGGCTTGCGCGTGATGGCATGCTGCTGCTCCTGATCGTCTACGCTTTCACGCTGCAGATCTACACCGGCTCCAGCGCATTGCCGGAGACGCTGAACAATGCCGCCATCGCGATTGTCGATGAGGATCAGTCACCGCTTTCCGGTCGCATCAGCACGGCGTTTTATCCGCCCTATTTTGCGCCGCCAAAGCAGATTTCGATTGCTGAAATGGACAAGCGCATGGATGCGGGGCTCGATACCTTCGCGCTCAACATTCCACCGGATTTCCAGCGCCGGCTGATGGCCGGGCAACAGCCCGCCATTCAACTCAACATCGACGCCACCCGCATGAGTCAGGCTTTCAGCGGCGGCGGTTATGTTCAGACCATCGTGACGAGTGAAGTTCAGGAATATATGAACCGCTATCGCGGTGTGACTTCGGTGCCGGTAGATCTGACACTGCGCTCTCGCTTCAACCCGGAACTGGACAAATCCTGGTTCGGGTCGATCAACAACATCATCACCGCCATCACCATGCTGTCGATCGTGCTGACCGGGGCGGCGCTCATTCGCGAGCGTGAGCATGGCACGGTCGAGCATCTGCTGGTCATGCCGGTCACGCCGCTGGAGATCATGCTCAGCAAGGTCTGGTCCATGGGCCTTGTCGTGCTGGTGGCTTCGGCATTTTCGCTGTTCGTTGTTGTCAGGGGTCTGCTTGCCATTCCCATCGAAGGCTCGCTCTCGCTCTTTCTGCTTGGAACCGCCCTGCAGCTCTTCGCCATGACGTCGATGGGCATATTCCTCGCAACGGTTGCCGGGTCCATGCCGCAATTCGGCATGCTGCTGATCCTGTTCCTGCTGCCGTTGCAGGTGCTTTCCGGCGCCATGACGCCACGTGAAAGCATGCCTGATATCATCCAGTATCTCATGCTTCTCGCACCCAACACCCATTTCGTCATCCTGGCGCAATCGGTGCTTTTCAGGGGCGCCGGGCTGGATGTGGTGTGGCCGCAACTGCTGGCGCTGCTGGCTATCGGCTCGGCGCTCTTCGTCTTTGCGCTTCGCCGCTTCCGGCGTTTCCTGCGCTGAGGTGAGGGAAACCCGCCGTTTTTCGAACGCTTCCGGACAAGTTGAATTAATTGTGTTCGGTAACGGTATGTTCGCCTTCCGGGAATATGCCTATGAGGACGGCTGGGTAAAAGCGGGCTTTGTTCAGGAGTAGCATAATGAATATTGCAGCACGTCTGTCTTTGACGGCCATGATCGCACTGGTCGCGACATCATCTTTCGCCTCTGAGGATATGACTTCGGAGACGAGCGAGGCGATATTCGGTTTCGCTGGCGCCATGACGAAAGAAGACATGCTGAAAAGTGCTGCGCTCATTCCAGTGGAATATGAAAGAAACGCCACTATCGGCGGCGGCTACCAGTTTTATCCCTACCGTATCGGCAATGTAAAACTGGGCGGCGAGATTGGCATAGCCGCCAGGTTTGGCAAAGGCTTCACCGGCGAAGTCTGGGCCGGCCCGGTCGCACGTTACGAGCAGATCAGGCTTGGGGAGCGGCTTTTCATCACGCCAAGCTTTACCGCCGGTCTCAGCCTGGTCACGGATGCGCAGCCGGGCCGTGAGCGTGAGCAGGAAATCAAGGACGACGGCAATGCCAATGTCCTGTTTTATCTGGGGCCGGAAATCAATGTCTCCTTCAGCGAGGATTCGTCGACGGAATTCTTCTGGCGCCTTCACCACCGTTCCGGCGGTGGCAAAACTTTGGGCAATATGAAGGGCGCTACAAACGCCAATGTATTCGGTGTTCGCTACAAGTTTTGAGATGACAGCGCCGGGTAAAGCCTCGCGAACCGGCTGAATTTCAGTCACGTTTCTTTTTCGTTGCAAACCGTCACGAGGTACCCTTGCGTCTGGCGCATGGGTGTATTGCCTTATTCTGCCTGTTCATTGGGCATGAGAAAGCGCATATAGAGGGCATCAAAGGACGCCGGAACGAAAACGTTGCTGACGTCACCTAAACCTCAAGAAAGGGTCATGTCATGAACGTAGCACGCAGCTTTAACAATTGGCGCAAATATCGTCAGACCATCAACGAACTGGGCCGCATGAGCACCCGTGAACTGCACGATCTCGGTCTCGACCGCAGCCAGATCACCAGCGTTGCCCGCGCCGCAATCGGCAAATAATCAAGACGATTATTGTCGTGTCTTAATGCCCAAACGCCCGCTTCGCGGGCGTTTTTGTTTTGGCGCATCATTCAATTTCTTCGTCACCTTTTGACGCTTGTAACGAAGTTTTGCCCGGCTGCGTGAAATAGGCAGTCTGCGGTTTTTGCAGACGATGCGACAAGACGTGAAGCTGTGGCATCCATATCCCATAGCGTGAAATTCGCCATGCACCAAATGCATATCTGTACTGCAAGCTTATGCCTGTGAAATGCGCAGGAAAATGCTATCTTCAAATCATCGAAACGGATGTACCTCCTCCCACATCCTTTTGGTAATGCGGGCGATCCTACTCCTCCTCCCAAGGATTGCCCCAGGGACAGCGGTTTCCTCCTCCCATATCGCTGTTCATCTTTTCAGAAGCCTGCCGCACCTCCTCCCGCGGCAGGCTTTTCTGTTTTCAGCCTTATCTTCAGGTCAGATTAATTTTAAGGAAGTGCCTCAGTCGAAAGCCATCATGCCGATGGGCGTCACCGCATGGGTGCCGGCCCGTTTGGCAAGCGCGTAGGACAGGCATTGTCCCACTGCGTCCTGCGGCACGGGCTTGGCAATTACTCCCGCGCCAATGCCCAGATTGACGACCACTTCCGGGTTTGCCGTCATGAAAATCACCACCACGCCATGATCCTGGGAAAGACGGCGGCCGATCTCCGGGCCAGTCTGGCCATCGGCAAGGTTGACGTCGACGAAGGCGATGTCGGCGCGGCTGCCGAGCGCAACGGCCTCATCCAGCCGGTTGGCGATGCCGATGACATCTGCCTCTTCATCCGCCTGGAGAATGGAATCCTCTATGTCCATGGCGATGAGGAACTCATCCTCGACGATCAGCACCCGCGGCTGTTCCATGCGGAAACCCGGTTCGCTTTGCAAGACGTCTGCCAACATATGTCTGCCTCCATTCTGTGCGCCAAGCGCGGTCGGCAAGCAAACACTTGTCGGCACAACTCGTTCCAAACTGAGATAAACATAGTGAATGGAGTGTAAACGGCGTGCCTTTTCGGCTATCACCATTCAATAGCGAAGCAGTTGATTCGGTTTGGTTTTCATCCGGAGGAAGGGTGGGAGAACGTTGCCGTAGCGCATCTTTCGCCGCTGGAGCACAAGTCTTTTGGCCGCAATCGGCCGATAGCTTATATGCAATTCAACGCGTTAAAGCCTCCTTCGTGCGCCAGGAAGGAAGTGCCGGAACGCCGCCGATCATTCGCGTGCCGCGGCCAAAACGGCGCGGGACACTATGAGTTTAGAAAGAGAATAACACGATGACCCAGTCTCCGCGCGCTTCGATTGCCCGCAACACTCCCAATATCGCTGTCGTCGGCGTTGGTGGCGGTGGCGGAAATGCGATCAACAACATGATCTCCGAGGGCATTAGCGGGGTCGATTTCATCGCCGCCAATACGGACGCGCAGGCGCTGAAGAAAACCAATGCACCGCGGATGGTGCAGCTCAGTTCCGAGCTGACCGGTGGACTTGGTGCAGGGGCCGATCCGGAGGTCGGTCGGCAGGCGGCGATCGATTCACTCGATGAGATCATGGATCACTTGAGCGGTTACGACATGTGTTTCATCACCGCCGGCATGGGCGGCGGCACCGGCACGGGTGCGGCCCCGGTAATTGCGGAAGCCTGCCGGGCAAAGAACATCCTCACCGTTGGCGTTGTTACGCTTCCCTTCAGCTTTGAAGGTGCGCGCCGCATGCGAGCTGCCGAATACGGCTTTGCCAACCTGCTCAATACCGCCGATACCGTCATCGTAATTCCCAACCAGAACCTGTTGCGCATCGCCGACGCTGGCACCACCTTCGAGAATGCGCTGAAGACGGCCGACAAGGTCCTGTCGCTCGGCGTGCGTTGCGTCACCGATCTCATTCTGCGCGAGGGTCTCGTCAATCTCGATTTCGCCGATGTGCGCTACGTCATGAAAAATGGTGGCCGGGCGCTTATGGGCACGGCGCAGGCCAAGGGTGAAAAGCGCGCCTCGGAAGCGGCGGCCGCCGCCATCGCCAACCCGCTGCTCGGCGAACCGTCGCTGAAAGAAGCGCGCGGTGCGCTTGTGGCCATCTCCGGTGGCAACGATCTGACGCTTTATGAGATCGATGAGGCGATGACGCTGGTGCGCGAGGCTGTCAGCGAGGAGACGGATGTGGTGATGGGCGCTTCTTTCGATCCGACGCTGGACGGGGCTTTCAAGATCTCTGTCGTGGCCACCGGCCTGCGGAACTGAGGCGCAGCTACAGCGACAGGGAGTTACGGGGGAGTACGAGGGTGCGGCTCGTTTCTTCTCCCCGCCGGGGAGAAGGTGGCCCGAAGGGTCGGATGAGGGGGCAACGTTGCCGAATATCTCTACCCTTGCCCCCTCATCCCGCTGCCGCGACCTTCTCCCCGAACGGGGAGAAGAAACAGGCGGCGTGCTCCCCGTTCCCCGATAAACTAAGCGGCGACATTTTATAAACAGCGTACACGCCACAAACCGAACAATTAAAAGCCGTCGCGGGTAATTTTCGCGACGGCTTTTTGTTGTTTTTGAACAATTATTCCGCCATTCGGGGAGGCGGGGCTGCAACGCGTCGTTGATAACGAAAAAAGATAATAGTACTCTTTATGTCGACAAGAAGGATTTGGCTATGACGGATATAATTGCTTCTGCCGAGCGCAAGCGCGGCTCCGGCGTGAAGATGGTCTATGATCTGCTGCGCGACGAGATTCTCGATCTGGTCCTGCCGCCGGGAAGCCCCATTGACGAGGTGCAGCTTGCCGAACGGTTCAAGATGTCGCGCACGCCCATACGCGAGGCGCTGGTGCGGCTTTCGGGTGAAGGGCTGATCGATACGTTGCCGAACCGCTCGACCATGGTGTCGAATATCGATTTCCTCAACATGCACACCTATTTCGATGCGCTGGTGCTGATGTACCGGGTCACCACCCAGCTTGCGGCGCAATATCACCGCCCCGAGGATCTGGCGGGAATCCGTGCCCATAATGCGGAATTCGCCATTGCGGTGGAAGAGCAGAATGCGCTGGCAATGATTTCTACCAACGCCGCACTTCATCTCTCCATCGCCGAGGCAGGCCGAAACCCCTATTTCACCAGCCTGTTCAAGCGCCTGCTGGATGAGGGGCGGCGCATTCTGAGACTTTATTACCAGTCCTATGAGGACCGTCTGCCGAAGCGTTTCGTCCATGACCATGACGCAATGATCGCCGCCATCGCCGCGCGGGATATCGCCCTTTCCGAAAAACTGGCGCGTGAACATGCGGAACAGATCGTGCAGCAGGTGCAGAAATTGCTGGTGCGAAATGAGCGGTTGGAAATAAATCTGTAGCTTGTCGATTTCTTGTCGACAAATAAAATACAAGATAGTAATGTCCTTGTTGAAAGGGTGGCGCATCGCTGCGTCCATTCCTGAGAACCATGTGCCTTAGGAGCTAATAATGACGGCCAGCATTTTTTCCGGCGTGATTCCCGCCTTGATGACCCCCTGCAAGGAAGATCGCACCCCTGATTTTGATGCGCTTGTGCGCAAGGGCAAGGAACTGATTGCCGATGGCATGTCGGCCGTCGTTTATTGCGGTTCCATGGGCGACTGGCCGCTTCTCACCGATGAGCAGCGCATGGAAGGCGTGGAGCGTCTGGTCAAGGCTGGCATCCCCGTTATCGTCGGCACCGGTGCGGTCAACACGGCCTCCGCCGTCGCGCATGCCGCCCACGCCCAGAAGGTTGGTGCCAAGGGCCTGATGGTCATTCCCCGCGTCCTGTCTCGCGGTTCGGTCATCGCGGCCCAGAAGGCGCACTTCAAGGCCATTCTCTCGGCCGCTCCTGAAATTCCGGCGGTTATCTACAACAGCCCCTATTACGGTTTTGCCACCCGCGCAGATCTCTTCTTCGCGTTGCGTGCCGAACACAAGAACCTGATCGGCTTCAAGGAGTTCGGCGGTCCGGCTGATATGCGTTACGCAGCTGAAAACATCACCAGCCGTGATGATGAAGTGACCCTGATGATCGGCGTCGATACCGCCGTTTTCCACGGCTTCGTCAACTGCGGTGCAACCGGCGCCATCACCGGCATCGGCAATGTTCTGCCGAAGGAAGTGATTCATCTGTGCAAGCTGTCGCAGGCCGCTGCCAAGGGTGATGCGGATGCCCGCACCCGCGCGCTGGAGCTGGAGCAGGCGCTGGCCGTACTCTCCTCCTTTGATGAAGGTCCGGATCTGGTTCTGTATTTCAAGCACATGATGGTGCTGAAGGGCGACAAGGAATACACGCTGCATTTCAACGAAACCGACGCCCTGACGGACAGCCAGCGCGGTTATGTCGAGGCGCAGTTCAAGCTGTTCAACAGCTGGTATGCCGACTGGAGCAAGCTTCCCGGTGCCGTTCAGACCTGTAAGGCTGCCTGAGCAGTCGCTGACGTGAAAACAAAAGGCCCGCAAATGCGGGCCTTTTTTGCATGTTATGAGGTTTGATCGTTCCCCGGCTTCGACGTCATCCTCGGGCGTGTCCCGAGGATCTGCCAACGTTTAGTCAAATCAATCGGTTGCAGATGCTCGGGACAGGCCCGAGCCTCACGGAGGAGAGGTTTGCGGTCTTCGCCATCACATCAGGCCCGCGCCCTCAGCCTTTTGTATATCGCTCCCCAACGCGGTCAGGAGACCGCGTCCAGACCCTTCTCCAGCAACCGGTCGAGCCCGGCCATTTCTGCTGCGGTCAGCGTGATGCCCTCGCTTTCGGACTTGGCGCGTGCGACGAAGCGGCGGCCGGAGGGCAGGCGGGCGCCCTGGCCGATGATGGCGTCGAACAGCACTTCCGCGCGCTGGAACGGGTCGCCGGGGCGGCCCCTGGCGAAGGCTTCGGGAGAGAAGGCGACAATCAGCTCGCCGTGTGTGGGGGCGAGCGCCGTGCTGCCGAGAAAGTCGAGGGCTTCGGGGCTGGTCAGGTCGCCGATCATGATACCGGCGAGAAGTTCGATCATGGTGCCGATTGCCGATCCCTTGTGCCCGCCGAAAGGCAGCATGGAACCGGCAAGCGCGGCTTCCGGGTCGGTCGTCGGCTTGCCTTCAGCGTCCAGCGCCCATCCTTCCGGCAGGGATTTGCCTGCGCGACGGTGCAGTTCGATTTCGCCGCGCGCCGCAACCGATGTGGCGAAATCGAAGACATAGGGTGATGTATCCTTGCGCGGCCAGCCGAAAGCGAAGGGGTTGGTGCCGAGAAGCGGTTTGCTGCCGCCAGTGGGGGCAACGGCGGAATAGCTGGGGCACATCACCAGCCCGGCAAGGCCGTTCTCGGTCAGTCCCTCGATTTCCGGCCAGAGCGCCGAGAAATGCGTGCAGTCATTGATGACGAGTGCGGCGATGCCCGAACGTTTCGCCCGCTCCACCAGAACCGGCAGGCCCAGTTCGAAAGCTGGGTTGGCAAAGCCGCCATTGGCGTTGACCTTCACGATCGCCGTGCCGTCATCTTCGGCCACATCAGGGATCGCGTCAGGCTTCACCTTACCGGCCTTGACGGTGCGCAGCGCGCCCTCGATGCGGTAGATGCCGTGCGATTTGCAGGCGTCGCGCTCGCCGGCGGTGATGACGCGGGCAAGCGCTCCCGACTGCACGTCATTCAGCCCCGCCTTGCGGAAAATTTCTTCAACCCGCTTTGAAAGCGCATCAATGGTCAGGGTGGTGGCGTCGCTCATCATGATCCTCCGATATCGGCTCGCACATCTTGAATACATAAAGTATACAAAGGCGGGTCTATTGCAACTCGTCTTTTCGGTGAAGTGCCATGAAAGCGTAAATCGGCATCGAAGATACAGAGTTTTCAGTTTTTGTGACGGTTTCCTCTTCCTTCGCATTCCCGGGCGGGCCGCGGCACTCGCGTCGGCTCAAGTGCTTGGGCTGAAAAGAGTCTTTTCTTCAGCCGCCACACAGACACCCATGCGGCAATTCCCGATTATTCGCTGCTGCAAAATTCTTTTTGTATACTAGTTGTATTTTTATGTTGATTTATCGGCCCCATAGGGAAATAGTGACCGGGCCTTCAAAGGCAGACCAATTGTGGGAGCAAATAAAGAATGAAAAAATCGGTCATCATCGCCGGCCTTCTGGCCACCACTTCCGTTATCACGCCGGCCAAGGCCGACAAACTTGACGACATTATTTCCGCCGGTACGCTGCGCTGCGCCGTTGTGCTCGATTTCCCGCCCATGGGTTCGCGTGACGACGCAAACAACCCTGTTGGCTTCGACGTCGATTATTGCAACGATCTCGCCAAGGCGCTCGGCGTCACGGCTGAAATCGTCGAAACGCCTTTCCCCGAGCGCATTCCCGCCCTGATGTCGGGCCGCGTCGATGTCGGCGTTGCGTCGACCTCCGATACGCTGGAGCGCGCCAAGACGGTCGGCATGACCGTGCCTTATTTCGCCTTTGAAATGGCCGTTACCGCCAATGACAAGTCGGGCATCAAGTCCTTCGAGGACATGAAGGGCAAGACGGTTGGCGCAACCGCCGGCACGTTCGAAGCCATCGCGCTCGAAAAGTCGGTCAAGGAATGGGGAACCGGCGAGTTCCGTCCTTACCAGACGCAGGCCGATGTCTTCCTCGCGCTGAGCCAGGGCCAGATCGACGCCACCGTTTCCACTTCCACGGTTGCGCAGTCCAACGTCAAGGGCGGCAAGTTCGCCGGCATCTCGGTGGTCGGCAAGGCGCCTTACGACATCGACTATGTCGCGCTCTTCACCAACCGTGACGAATACGGTCTCATCAACTACCTGAACCTCTTCATCAACCAGCAGGTTCGTACCGGTCGTTACGCCGAACTCTACGAAAAATGGGTTGGCGGCGAGGTTCCATCGCTCACCGTCAACGGCGTTTATCGCTGATCAGGACTTTTCGTAAACGGCGCGGTCGAAATGATCGCGCCGTTGATCGTTTCTGAAAAGGCGGGACGCTTAATGTTCAACTATACATTCCACTGGAATCAGGCGCTGAAGGCTTTGCCGCAGCTTCTGGACGGTGCGGTGGTAACGCTGCAGATCGCCCTTTTGTCGATGGTGATCGGTCTTACCTTCGCCATCCTGCTGACGCTGTTCCGGCTCTCCGGTAACCGCGTTCTCGGCGCTTTGGCCTCCGTCTGGGTGGAGGTTGCCCGCAACACGCCGGCACTTTTCCAGATTTACATGGCCCATTTCGGGCTTGGCAATTTCGGCATCCACCTCAGCCCCTATACCGCGCTTCTGGTCGGTATCGCGTTTAACAATGCCGGTTATCTGGCCGAGAACTTCCGCGGTGCGCTGAAAGCAATCCCGGATACGCAGACGCGGTCGGGCCGCTCGCTTGGCATGACCTCGATGCAGACCTTCCGGCTGATCATCCTGCCGCAGATGCTGCGCGTTGCTTTCCTGCCGGCCACCAACCAGATGGTCTGGGCGATCCTCATGACCTCGCTCGGTGTCACGGTCGGCATGAATACGGATCTGGCCGGCGTCACGCAGGCGCTCAATGCGCGCTCGTTCCGCACCTTTGAATTCTTCGCGCTCGCCGCGGTCATCTATTACGTGATCGCCAAAATCGTCACGCTCGCCGCCAGAATGCTGGCCTGGCGTCTGTTCCGTTACTGAGAGAGGTGAGCCATGTTTGAAACCGCTCTCAGCTGGAGTGATCTCGCCTTCCTGGCCAAGGGTGCCGGCATGACGCTTGCCGTCACCGCCGTCGCCGTCACGGCGGGCACCCTCATGGGAATCATCTTCGGTATCATCCGTTTCCAGTTCGGCCCTTACTGGTCGCTGCCGCTGACCTTCGTGCTGGATATTTTCCGCTCCGTGCCGCTGCTCATCCAGCTGGTTCTCGGCAACGCCTTCCAGTCGATCGCCAAGCTCGGCTGGCCGCCATTTACCACCTCCTGCGTGGTGCTGTCGCTTTATACGGCAGCCTATTGCACCGAGATCGTGCGCGGCGGCATCGATGCCGTGCCGTCCAATACGCGCCGCGCCTGCCGCTCGCTCGGCATGACGTGGTCGCAGGACATGCGCTACATCGTGCTGCCGCTTGCCACCCGCGTGTCGCTGCCGTCCTGGATCGGGCTGACGCTCGGTGTCATGAAGGATTCGGCACTGGTGCTGTGGCTTGGCCTCATCGAGCTTCTGCGCGCCTCGCAGATTCTCGTTACCCGCCTGCAGGAACCGTTGACCATTCTGATGATCTGCGGCGCCATCTACTTCCTTATCAGCTTCCCCATCGCCCGTTTCGGCGGGTATCTCGAAAGACGGTGGTCCCCCAATGATTGAGATCGAAAACGTCCGCAAATCCTTCGGCCCGCTGGAGGTTCTGAAAGGGATCAACCTCACCGTCAACAAGGGCGAGGTCGTCACCATCATCGGCGGTTCGGGTTCCGGCAAGTCGACCCTGCTGACCTGCATCAACGGCCTTGAGCCGATCGACAGCGGCAAGATCGTCATCGACGGCACCGAGGTGCATGCGAAGTCCACGGACCTCAACAAGCTGCGTCGCAAGGTCGGCATCGTCTTCCAGCAATGGAACGCCTTCCCGCATCTGACGGTGCTTGAAAACGTCATGCTGGCGCCGCGCAAGGTGCTCGGTATTTCCAAGGAACAGGCCGAGGAAATCGCCGTCAAGCAGCTGACCCATGTGGGCCTTGCCGAAAAGCTGAAGGTCTATCCCAACCGCATGTCGGGCGGCCAGCAGCAGCGCATGGCGATTGCCCGCGCGCTCGCCATGTCGCCGGAATATATGCTGTTCGACGAAGTCACGTCAGCGCTCGACCCGATGCTGGTGGGCGAAGTGCTCGATACGCTGAAGATGCTGGCGGATGAGGGCATGACGATGATCTGCGTCACCCATGAAATGGCCTTCGCCCGGGATGTCTCGAACCGCGTCGCCTTCTTCCATCAGGGCGTGATGGCGGAAATCGGTACGCCTGACCAGCTGTTCGGCGCACCGCAGCATGCTGAAACCCAGAAGTTCCTGGCGAGCGTGCGGTAATGCCAGCCAATGATGTCATCGTCATAGGGGCCGGCGTCGTCGGCCTCTCGGCGGCAATCGCCGCGCAGGGCCGTGGTCTTTCGGTCACCGTCATCGATCGCGAGGGACCGGCGGCGGGCGCTTCGGCCGGCAATGCCGGTGCCTTCGCCTTCACCGATATCCTGCCGCTTGCATCGCCGGGCATTCTCTGGAAAGCGCCGAAATGGCTCATCGATCCGCTCGGTCCGCTCAGCGTGCCGCCGGCCTATGCGCTGAAGATCGCGCCGTGGATGTTCCGCTTCTGGCGGGCCTGCGCGGCATCGAAAGTCGAGCATTCCACCGCCGCCCAGACGGCGCTGATGGATCTTTCCAAAGCAGAGCTGGAGCCGTTTCTCAGAAAGACGGACACCATTGCCATGCTGCGCAAGGAGGGCAACCTTCAGGTCTATGAAAGCGAGGCGGAATTCGAATCCTCGCTTCCCGGCTGGAAGGCGCGCGAACGCCATGGCATCGAGTTCCGGCATCTGAACGCCGAACAGATGGCCGAGATACAGCCCGGCATCGCGCCGCGTTTTACCTGTGGCACGTTTACGCCCGGCTGGTATTCCATTGCCGATCCCAAGCTTTACACGCTGGCGCTGGCCGACCATTTCCGCACCATTGGCGGTCGCATCGAATGCCTTGATGTCGCCTCGCTCCGGCCGCTGGAAGACGGTGTCGAGGTGGTGAGCCATGATGGCCGCACCCGCAAGGCCGGTAAGGTTGTGCTGGCGGCCGGGGCTTTCTCGCACCGCATCGCCCGCTCGCTTGGTGAAAAAATTCCGCTGGAAACGGAACGGGGTTATAATACCACCCTGCCTTCGGGTGCTTTCGATCTGCGCACGCAGGTCACCTTCGGCGGCCATGGTTTCGTCGTTACCCGCCTTTCCTCCGGTATCCGCGTCGGCGGTGCTGTGGAACTCGGCGGGCTGGAGCTTCCGGCCAATTTCGCCCGTTCGGAGGCGCTTTTGACCAAAGCGAAGAGCTTCCTGCCGGGCCTGAAAACCGAAGGCGGCAAGCAGTGGATGGGCTTTCGCCCGTCGCTGCCGGACAGCCTGCCGGCCATCGGTGAAGCGCGGCACACGGCACGGGTGGTTTATGCTTTCGGCCACGGGCATCTGGGGCTGACGCAATCGGCGGGCACGGCCCGCATCGTCGCTGATCTTCTGACGGGGCAAAAACCCGCCATCGATACAAGGGCATTTTCGCCGCAACGTTTCTAGAGAGTTTTGGCTTTTCCCCAAAACGCAAAAATTCTCTAGCTCTTTTTTTTCACGCATTTTCCGGGCGTAAAACCGCTACGCAATTTTGACGGAAATGCTTTAGGGAGATTTTCGATGTCTTCTGCCGTTTCGCCAATCACCGCTCCCGAGGCGCGCAGCATTCTGGCTGGCGCCGCCGAAGGCAAGGTTATCGCCACGACCGAGGCGCTGAGCTTCTGGGGCGGGGTCGATCCCGCCACCGGCAAGGTGATCGACGTGCATCACCCGCTGCATGGCGCCTGTCTCACCGGCGGTGTGCTGTTCATGCCGACCAGCCGCGGCTCCTGCACCGGTTCCGGCGTGCTGCTCGATCTCATCCTCACCGGCCGTGCGCCCTCGGCGCTGGTTTTCTGCGAGGCTGAAGACGTTCTGACACTCGGCGCCCTCGTCGCGGCGGAAATGTTCGACAAGGCTCTGCCGGTCGTCCGTCTGGATGCGGATAATTTCGCCCGCTTCTCGCGTGCTGCGCATGTCAGCATCAATGAGAACACCATTGAGGCTGACGGTATCTCGCTTGCCATCGCGCCGCCGGCGACGGCCCATCTCGACCTGAAGGACGACGATGGGGCAATGCTCGAGGGGCGAGACGGCATCGCCGTGCGGCAGGCCATGCGCATCATCGTCGCCATGGCCGCGCAGCAGGGCGCTTCGGCGCTTGTCGATGTGACGCAGGGCCATATCGATGGCTGTATCTATGCCAGCCCCGCCAACCTCACCTTTGCCGAAAAAATGGCTGACATGGGTGGCAAGGTGCGGGTACCGACCACCATGAACGCCATTTCGGTGGACAAAGCGCACTGGCGGGCGCAGGGCGTGCCGGAGGATTTCGGCGATCCGGCTGCAAGGCTGGCGGATGCCTATGTGCGCATGGGCTG